>JBJMVU010000320.1:0-14892 GCA_045810485.1 Massilia sp.
GAAAACGAGTACGGCCACATCCTCACGATCGAGGACCCGATCGAGTTCGTGCACGACTCGAAGAAGTGCCTGATCAACCAGCGCGAAGTGGGCCCGCACACGCTGTCGTTCAACAACGCGCTGCGCTCGGCGCTGCGCGAAGACCCGGACGCGATCCTCGTCGGCGAGCTGCGCGACCTGGAGACGATCCGCCTCGCGCTGTCCGCCGCCGAGACGGGCCACCTCGTGTTCGGCACCCTGCACACGTCGTCGGCCGCGAAGACCATCGACCGTATCGTCGACGTGTTCCCGGCCGAGGAAAAGGAGATGGTGCGCGCGATGCTGTCGGAATCGCTGCAGGCCGTGATCTCGCAGACCCTGCTGAAAACGAAGGACGGTTCCGGCCGCGTGGCCGCGCACGAGATCATGATCGGCACGCCGGCCATCCGCAACCTGATCCGGGAAGCGAAGATCGCGCAGATGTATTCCGCGATCCAGACCGGCTCCAACGTCGGCATGCAGACGCTCGACCAGAACCTGACGGACCTCGTGCGCCGCAACGTGATCTCGTCCGCGGCCGCCCGCTTCGCCGCCAAGATCCCCGAAAACTTCCCTGGTTAAGGAGTGACGATGGAACGCGACCAGGCCTCCAAATTCATGTTCGACCTGCTGCGCCTGATGGTCGGCAAGGGCGGTTCCGACCTGTTCATCACGACCGGTTTTCCGCCGGCGATGAAGATCGACGGCCGCATGACGCCCGTCTCCAACCAGGCCCTCACGGCGTCGCACACGGCCGACCTGGCGCGCGCCATCATGAACGACAAGCAGGCCGCCGGCTTCGAGCTCTCGAAGGAAGCCAACTTCGCCATCAGCCCGGGCGACCTGGGACGCTTCCGCGTCTCCGCGTTCATGCAGATGGGCGCCGTGGGCATGGTGCTGCGCGTGATCACGACGACCATCCCGAAGTTCGAAGACCTCGACCTGCCGGACGTGCTGAAGGACGTGATCATGACCAAGCGCGGCCTCGTGATCATGGTCGGCGCCACCGGCTCCGGCAAATCGACGACGCTCGCGACGATGGTCGGCTACCGCAACGAAAACAGCTACGGCCACATCATCACGATCGAGGACCCGGTCGAATTCGTCCACCCGCACAGGAACTGCGTGATCACGCAGCGCGAGGTCGGCGTCGACACCGACAGCTTCGAGGCCGCGCTGAAGAACTCCCTGCGCCAGGCGCCGGACGTGATCCAGATCGGAGAAATTCGCGACCGCGAGACGATGGAACACGCGATCGCGTTCGCCGAGACCGGCCACCTGTGCCTGGCCACGCTGCACGCGAACAGCTCGAACCAGGCGCTGGACCGCATCATCAACTTCTTCCCCGAAGAACGGCGCCAGCAGCTCCTGATGGACCTGTCGCTGAACATGAAGGGCCTGATCTCGCAACGCCTCATTCCGAAGAAGGAAGCGAAGGGACGCGTCGTCGCGATGGAGATCATGCTCAACTCCCCGCTGATCTCGGACCTGATCTTCAAGGGCGAGGTCCACGAGATCAAGGAGATCATGAAAAAGTCGCGCGAGCTGGGCATGCAGACCTTCGACCAGGCCCTGTTCGACCTGTACGAGGCGGACAAGATCACCTACGAGGATGCGCTGCGCAACGCCGATTCGGTGAACGACCTGCGCCTGAACATCAAGCTCAACAGCAAACACGCCAAGAACCGCGACTTCTCCGCGGGCACCGAGACGCTCGGTCTCATCTAACCTGCATACGTGGCAAGCCAACAACGGCTTGCCACACTTGTCACTGTTAGGCAACCACATTCCATAACATTTCTTGCGCTATCTCAACACGCAGACATGCAGTGTTTTCCTGCGTGCGTTGAAAATGTTTGCGCCTTTCATACTGAAATCGATATCAAACTCCGGGAAAAAGTCATTGGATTGTTCTGGCCCCTCATCAATAAGATGAAATCAGTGCCAGGCATAACAATAATTTTCTCAGGAGACAACATGCAGAATCGTACCCCGCAGGGTCGTCGGAACACGTCCCTTCCCCCACTTCAGCTGAAACTGAGCGTCCTCGCTCTGGCCGGCGCCGGGCTGCTCAGCAGCGCCTCGGTGTGGGCGCAAGCCGCCGACAAGGCGGAGCCCGTCGAGACCGTGGTCGTCACGGGCGTCAGGGCGTCGCTGATCAAGAGCCTCGCGATCAAGCGCACCAACGACCAGGTCGTGGAATCGGTCGTTGCCGATGACATCGGCAAGCTGCCCGATAACAATGTCGTCGAAGCGCTGCAGCGCGTGACGGGCATCCAGGTCACCAACCGCGCCGGCGGCGAAGTCGGCACCTTGTCCATCCGTGGCCTGCCCGACGTCCAGACCACCTGGAACGGCCGCACCATCTTTACCGCGTCCGGCACGCAGGTTGCGCTCCAGGACATTCCGTCGACCCTGGTGCGCCAGATCGACGTCTACAAGACGCGCGACGCCAGCCAGCTGGAAACCGGCATTGCAGGCCAGATCGACGTCAAGTCGCTGCGGCCGTTCGATTTCAAGGGTTCGAAAGTGTCGCTGTCGGCGCGTGAAACCTATCTGGATCCGGCGAAATCGAAGAACCCGCAGCTCAGCGGCATGTTGAGCAACCGCTGGGACACCGGCGCCGGCGAATTCGGCGCCCTGGTCAATCTGTCGATGACCAGGACGAACTACCGCAACGAAAGCGTGACGCCGGGCGCCATGGTGCCGTTTGCCAGCCCCAATGCCGCCGAAGATCCCGCAGGTTACACGCCCCTGCAGCGCATCTTCGACAACAATATCTGGACGCCTGGCACCCATACCGGCCTGCCGATGGCAGCGGGTTCGACGCTGGATTTCAACGGCAAGGCTTATCCGTATTACCTGGCGCGCGACGCCGTGTTCCAGAGCGACGTCCAGGGGGAACGCAAGCGTCCTTCCGCCAATATCGCCTTGCAGTGGAAACCGAACAGCGATTCCGTCTACACCTTCGAATCGATGTACAACGGTTATCGTGACAAGTCCTTCAACCGGTTGCTGTTCAGCTTCGTCGACTGGTGGGGGGATCTCGGCAGCAACCCTGCGGGGACGTTTACGACGTTCCCGGGAACGAACGTCATCAAGAGCCGCACCGTCAATAACGTCTATGGCTTCAACAGCGGCGACTACACCACGTCGGCAACCGATTCCTACGTGCATGCCCTGAACGGCAAGTGGAACGTTGGCGACCGCCTGAAGCTGGACGGTGACCTGTCGTACCAGACCAGCACCTATCACTCGGAATTCACGGCCACCCGGATCGATCGCGTTGCACCGTCCATCAACGTTGCCTTCAATGACGGCAACAACAACACGGCGTTCCATTTCAACGACGATGCCGACCTGGCCAACCCGGCCAAGTGGAATGTGGCGCAGTTCTACGATAACGCGAACCGCAACAAGGGCAGCGCCGCGACGGCCAATCTGTCGGGCGTCTTCGATGCCGACTGGGGTGCGCTGCAGACGATCCACTTCGGCGTGCGCTTCGACGACCGCAAGGCGTCGGAGGCCAACCGGACGCAATCGGCCACCCTGAACCGCAACCTCGCCGCGCTGGGTCCGGAGTATTCCTCCGTCAACTCGAACTTCGGCACGGCCATCTCGGACGTTCCGCGCTCATGGGTGGAGCCCAATGCCTACTACATCCGCGACCATATCGACGACTGGCGCAAGCTCTTTAACTCGGTCGATGCGAACTTCCTGACGACGGACAAACTGCGCCTGCAGAAGACCTTCGAGGTCGATGAAAAGACGACCAACCTCTTCCTGATGGGGAATACCCAGAACGACCTGTTCGGCCATAGCCTGCGCGGCAATTTCGGCGTGCGCTACGTCAAGGTCAAGACCGACATGACCTTCTACAAGGTGGATGCCACCACCAAGGCGGTCACCGCGACCGGTGCCGGCAAGTCGACCAGCAAGCTCCTGCCCAGCATGACCCTGATCTACGACCCGTCGAAGGATGTCGTGCTGCGCTTCAACTATGGTGAAACCCTGCGCCGCCCGAACTTTGGTGATCTGAATCCTGTCCTGCAACTCGGTGACGACGTGTCGAAAGTGGGTTATGGCTCGGGCAGCGGCGGCAATCCGGACCTGAAACCGACGCATGCCAAGAACTTCGACCTGACGGCCGAGTGGTATTTCCAGAAGGACAGCGCAATCTACGGCACGCTGTTCAAACGCAAGATCGACGGCCTGGTCGTCCCCTTGCGTCACCGGGTTCACGTCGATCCGGCGAACGACCCGTTCCGCAACTCGACCTCGGGCGGCGACCATACGAACGGCTATGACTACGTGATCAATTCGCCGACCAACGCCTCCAACGGCAAGATCAGTGGCGCCGAGCTCGGCTTCATCTACTTCCCGAAGGGACTGCCGGGCCTGCTGGACGGCCTGGGCGTTCAGGGCAGCTATACGCAACTCCACTCGTCGCAGAACGTGCCCGACGCCAATGACGCCGGCGTCATTGTCTCCCAGCTCGAGACACCGTTCTTCGGCGTGTCCAACAAGTCCTACAACGCCACCCTGGCTTACGAAAAGGGCCCGGTCAGCGCGCGCCTGTCGCAGGTCTGGCGTTCCGGCTTCCTGGCCGCCAACGAAGCCGCGTTGTTTGCCAATCCGATCGGTATCTGGCGTCATCCGGAGAAGAGCGTGGACATGCAAATCTCCTACAAGATCAACGACAACATGTCGTTCGATATCAGTGGCGTCAACCTGACGAACGAAGTGCAGCAGCAGTACTACCACTTCGGCAACGCGGGTAACGCGCAGGTGACCAATTTCGGTACGCTCCAGATCGGACGCTCGGTCTCGGCGGCCCTTCGCTGGAAGTTGTAAGCCCGACGGTCTCTTGATCGATGCTCCGGGGCCGCCGCTCCGGACGTCTCCCGGCCCGCGTCCGCGCGGGTCTTTGCCGCCCTGCCTCGTGCAGGGCGTTTTTCATGGCGCTACAGCGCCGTCCAGCGCTGCACGAGGCCGACCAGGTGCACCACCCCGTAGCCGAAACAGATCAGCGAACTCCATACGACGAACGGCGTGAGCGCGCCGCCTTTGGCAAGGACGAGCGGTGCGAATGCGATCCCACGCACGAGATACACGGCCGTGATCCCGACCAGCGCCGCCTTCAGTAACGGCAGTCTGGTGACGACGCCGGCCCCGGCCAGCGCATAGGCCGACCAGATGAACAGCACGGCGGCGATGCCCAGCGTGACGACGGTCGGATACCACCTGCCCTCCGCCGCCGCGCGCGCGAACCGTTCGCCTGCGCCGAAGAAGCGATACCACGCGGGACCGCCCGCGATGATGCCCAGGTGGAGCAGCGCGGCGACGGCGCTGAGCAGCGCGCCGGCGGCCAGGGGAATGTTCACGGTAGACTGCATCGATGCCTCCTTTGCCTTACACTGTTGCCTTCGAATCAACCAAGCTTACAGGAGCCCACGATGAACGTGTTCGACTTCCAGGCCGCTTCCCTCGCCGGCAAACCGGTCGACCTGGCCCAGTACCGCGGCAAGGTCCTCCTCGTCGTCAACACCGCCAGCAAATGCGGCTTCACGCCGCAATACCAGGGCCTCGAGACCCTGTACCGCGAGTTGCACGACCGCGGCCTGGAAGTGCTGGGCTTCCCCTGCAACCAGTTCGGCAGCCAGGAACCGGGCACGGAATCCGAGATCGGCGCCTTCTGCGAAAAGAACTACGGCGTCTCGTTCCCGATGTTCGCCAAGGTCGACGTCAATGGCGATAGCGCCCACCCGCTGTGGCAATACCTGAAGAACGCGGCGCCGGGCGTGCTGGGTACCGAGGGCATCAAGTGGAACTTCACCAAGTTCCTCGTCGGCCGCGACGGCACCGTGCTGCATCGCTATGCGCCGCAGACCAAGCCGGAAGACATCGCGAGCGACGTCGAGAAGGCGCTGCAGCAGTAGTCTCCGGCGCGGATCAGCGCCGTTCGAACCACGCCATGATGGCGTCGTACTCCTTCTGCACGTCCGCCATCGTGCCCCCTTCCGGCATCAGGCCGTGCCCCGCGCGCGGCACGCGCCGGAACGTGACGTCGCGCCCGAGCGCCCGCAGGCGCGCGTACGCGACCTCGGTCGACAGGACCGGCACGCTCTCGTCGCGCATGCCGCTGGCCAGCCAGACGCGCGCTGTCGACTGGACGAGATTCTCGCCGGGCGCCTGCGCGAAAAAGGTGCTCCAGCGCAGATAGGTGTGGCCCCACGCGAATTTCACGCCGCTGCGCGGGTCCGCGTTGATGGCGTCGACGGTCGCGTCGATGTCGCGCAGGCGCGCCAGCGTGTCGTCGTCGCCGCTTCTCTCCCGATCTCCGGCGCGATAGGCGTTGGCAACGAAGTCGAACAGCTGGCTCGTGCCCGTGCCGCCGATCAGCGCCACGTGCGTCACCTCCGGCATGGCACGCGCCAGGCCGGCCGCCATCACCGCGCCTTCCGACACGCCGAACACCAGCACGCGGCTGCCGTCGACCCACGGCAGGGCCAGCGCATGGCGCAGCGCGCCGCGCAGCGTCTCCAACCACGTGTCGTACGAAAACGAGGCGTTGAATGCGGCCGGGCATGCGGTCGCCACACCCGGCTGGCTTTGCGGCGGGGCGTCCGGCTGGTAGGGCTTGTCGACCACCATCACGGCATGGTCGCCGCGCTGCGCCAGCGGCACGAAGTTGAAGACGGTCGAATAGCGGTTCGGCGTGCCCAGGCCGACGAAAGGCGGGGTGCAGCCCGAACCCTGCACGAACAGGACGAGCGGCGCCTTGTGCGCGGGTTGCGAGATGACGTAGCGGACGTCCGGCGCGCCGTCGCGGTGCAGCGTGAAGCGCGTGGCGGCCGCCTTGCCCAGCTCCAGCGGTTCCTGTTGTTCGGAAGGCGCGGCATGGATCGCCGGGGCGGCGAGCAGGATGGCGCAAGCGAATGCGAGGGAGCCTTGGTTCATGCGAGCTTTCGGGATGATCGGACCCGCGATCATCCCACGAACGACGCCCTCGCAGGCTATCGAAAAATCACTGCCGCGGCACGATCCGCACCGCCATCCCGGCGCGCGAGCGGACGGAGACGCATGTTCACACTCCCATGAGGCCGACTGCGTGCGCAGCTCGATAAGCGAGCCTACACCGGGAGCAGCTTCAGGTCGAACAGGCGCTCCCCCAGCCACAGCGCGGCCACCAGCATGATCGCGCCCGACCCGCCCACCAGCACCACGCGCCGGTAGAACCAGGTGCTGCGCAGCAGCCAGGCGAGCGGCAGGAAGGCTGCGACGATCGCCAGCTGGCCGATCTCCACGCCGAGATTGAAGCCGACCAGCGACGCCGCCAGCGCCCCCGGCTGCAGGCCGAGGTCGGCCAGTACGCCGGCGAAGCCAAAGCCGTGCACGAGGCCGAACAGGAAGGCCGCCGCCCAGCGCCGTCCGCGTGCGACGGGCAGCACGTTGTTCAGCGCCGCCAGCAGCACCGACAGGGCGATCGCCGACTCGACCCAGCGCGACGGCAGCGCCACGACGCCCAGCGCGGCCAGGCTCAGCGTGAGCGAGTGCGCGACGGTGAACGCCGTCACGATTTTCAGCACGTCGGCCAGCGCCGCGCGCAGGCCGCCCACGGCGCGCCAGCCGCGCCCCTCGCGCACCAGCACGGCGGGCAGCAGCAGCGACACGAGGAACAGGATGTGGTCGTAGCCGATCCAGATATGCAGGATGCCGTGGCGGACATAGGCCAGCAAGCCGCTGGCCGCGCCGCCCGCGCCCTCGCCCTCGCCGACCGTGGCGCGCGGATGGTCGCCGCCGAGCACCAGCGTGCGCACGCGGGCGCCATCGCGCACGCTGGCGAGGCCCTTGTGCTGCGGGTCGACGTCGGCGAACAGGCGGTACTCGACGGCGAGCGGTCCGGTGCGCGGACAGCGGGCGGCAAAAGCCAGCACCGTGTACGTGCCGTCCGTGTGCGTGTCGATCAGCTGCCCGCCCGGCACGAGCGCGCAGGCGGCGCCGCCGCGCTCGAGGTGCAGGCGCGCCAGCGCATAGGCGGCGATCGCGCCATGGCGCGTGCGCACTTCGTCCCACGTCAGCCTGCCGTCGTTGTCGGCATCGAGGCCGATGGCGTAGTCCAGGTCGCGCAGCGCGATGTCCCACTCGCCGCGCACGTCGGCCCCGCCCTGTTCCAGCGTCAGGCGCAGGTAGGCATCGCTCGGCTTGTGCGCCATGGCCGGCAGCGACCACGTGGCGGCAGCGAGGAACAGGCCGCACAGGATCCACAGGCGTGTCATGTCTTGCCTCCAGCCTGGTTGAACTGCGCGGCAAGGCGCGCGAGCTGGACGTCTTCCACACGCGCGCCGCGCATCCAGTCGAGTACCGGGCGGGCGGCGGCAACGTCGCGCGCGGCGAGCGCCGCCTCCAGCAGGATGCGGGCGTCGGCCGTCTCCTTCTGCACGTCCCAGTTGCGGCGGGCGATCGCCAGCGCGCGGCGGGCGTCGCCGCGCAGGGCCAGTTCGAAGCGGGCCTGCTCGCGCAGGTGGACGCCGTCGCCGCGCCGCTCGCCCGCGTCGAAGCGCGCCGCCAGCTCCGCCAGTTCCGGCGCCAGCGCGCGGGCGCGGCCGCCCAGGCGCAGCGCGAGCGCGTGGCGCAGCAGCAGGCCGTCCACGCGGGCATGTGTTGCCAGCAGCGCGGCCGCCTCGTCGTGGCGGCCCGCGTCCAGCAGGAAGTCGGCATACGCGCCCAGCAGATAGGTGTCGCGCGGGGCGCCGCGCAACGCATCGCGGAAGCGCGCGTCGGCAATGGCCGCGGCGCCGCGGCGCTGCGCCATCTCGGCCAACGTCGTCAGCACCCAGGCGTCGACGGCCCGGTCGTCCGCCCCGGCGGCGCGCGCGCGTACGGCCGCGAGCAGGCGTTCGCTCGCGGCCAGGCGGCCGTTCAGCGCGCCCACGTTGGCGATGCAGGCCGTCGTCACGAGTTCGTCGGCGAGGCTGGACAGGCGCGCGCAGCTCCGCGTGGCCGCGGTGTAGTCGGCGCGCACGGTTTCGACGGTGGCGCGGGTCAGCCAGGCCTGGGCGTTGTCCGGCTGCTGCGCCGTCAGGGCCGCGAGGTCGGCCAGTGCCTCGGGAAAGCGGTGTTCGCTCTGCAGCAGCGTGGCGCGCAGCAGGCGTACCTGCGGCGGCGGCGCAGGCTGGTTCCACCACGGCGCCAGCGCGGCCTGCGCGTAGCCGTAGTAACGCGGGTCGGCTTCGCGCCGGCCGGCCTCGATGTAGCGGCGCGCAACCTCCACCGCGCGTGCCAGGTCGCGCGGCGCTTCCTGGAGGCGCGCCCGCAGCGCGCGCAGTTCGCGCTGCTGCGGATCCGCGCGCCACGGCAGCTCCTCGAGCACCTCGGCGCCGCTGGCCGGCAGGCGCGGGGCGGCGCCCGCCCCCGCGCCGGCGCAGGCCAGCAGCGCCGCCGCCAGGGCAAGGATGGCGACGCCGGGCTTCATTGCACCGCCTGCGGCTCGGCGTCTTCCGGCATGGTCGGCGCGGTGTCGTCCACCGCCGCCGGTTCGGCCTCGTCCGACGCGCTCGCGGCCAGGCTCGCGACCTGCACCGTGAACTTGTCCGTCGCCGGCGTGCCGCCGCCCGATGCGGGCGGTGGCGGGGTCATGGCGACGTCGTCGTCGTGGTGGCCGCCGCCGCACGCGGCCAGCAGAGCGCCGAGCAGCAGCATGGATGGCAAGAGTTTCCTCATGATCGTCTCCTTCGCGGGCTTATTGTTGCGGCGAACCCGGCAGCGGGGTCTTCAGGTACGGGAAGCCGTTCGTGAAGACGCTGTCGTCCAGGTACGCGCCATCGGTGAAGTGCAGGCCGCCGGCCGGCGCGTCGGACGGTGCGCACCCCAGGTTCAGCGTGCACAGCTTGCCCATCACGACGCGCAATGCGATGTCGACCACGTCGTCGCCCGGACGGCGCCCGTTCGGGAAGCCGGCGTTGTCGCCGTCGATCACGCCCAGGCGCTTCTGCGCACCCATCGCCGCCGGGGCGATCGACGTGTTCAGGCGCAGCATCTCGGACGGCGTCACCTTGGCCGGCTGGTTCAGGCCCTTCACGCCGGTCAGGAACGCGGTGACGAGGTCGTTGCGCGGGAAGTTGGTCGGCGCCTTGGCGCCCGCGTTCCCGTACAGGATCTCGACCAGGGCCGGCAGCGTCGGATTCGTGACATAGTCGGCGAACTGGCCATCGTTCATGGGCTTGCTGGCGTTGAAGCGGTCCTTGTCCTTCAGGCCGATCACGACTTCGTTCACGAGCGGCATGCCCAGGCGCGACACCTGCGTCCAGGCGCCGCCCTCCTTCGACGCCCCGCCGCCGGCCGGGACCGGATTCAGCAGGCGCGCCTGGCGCATGCTGGCCGTGGTCCAGCCGCCGATCACCGGATCGCCGCCGGCGATGAGGCAGGAGGCCGCGACTTCGAGCTCGATGCTGGTCACGTTCTTGTCCGCCAGGTCATCCTTCGCCGCCTTCTCGGCATTGGCCGCGAACTCGGTGGCCGGCGCCTTGATGTTGATGAGGTCGAAGGTCTCGCCCAGGTTCACGACGAACGGGTCCTTGCGCTGGCCGACGAACATGCGCGCCGGCGTCGAACAGCCGGGGATGTTGACCGAATAGACATGCTTGGCCGCGTACGCCGCGTAGTTCGGGATCGACTTGTTGCCGATGTTATCGAGGGGCTTGTCGAAGCTCGTGCCGCCGCCCGTCGCACTGGTCACCGGACCGCGCTGGCCGCTGCGGCGGTCGCCTCGGACCACGTTGACGGTATAGGTCTCGCGCACGTTGGCGCCCGGCGCGTTCGGGTCGGCGATGGCGCCGCCGTTGATCACGAGCGGGATCGACACCTTCTTGCCGCCGACGGTCAGCTGGGTGTCCTTGTTCGCGTTCTGGAACCGGAACTGGAACGTGATGTCTTCCTTGGCGTCGCCGTTGTTGTCGATGTGGATCTCGTACAGCGCGTCCGGATCCATCATGAAGTAGTTCGGGCCGCCGTACGCATCCTGCAACGGCACGTAGTTCGCGATCAGCGTCACGAAGCCGTCGCGGCCCGGCTCGTAGCTGCGGAACATATAAAAGTCGGTGGCGTCGACTTTCGGCTGCCTGGTGATGAACGGCGCCTCCCGGTGGCTGGACGCCTGCACGGGCGCCTGGATCGCGGCGCCGGCACACAAGGCCGCCGCCAATACGCGCAGCGCAACGCCGCCGGCGTTTTTCGATGTCTTCTGTTGCAACATGATTCCCCCTCTTTGCCTGGTCAAGGTTGACGATTGAGTACGAATGCATTCCTTGTACGCAGGCGACAGGCGGGTGGATTCAGGTTTTCGCAAAAATTTTTAGCGACTTTTCTGGCTCGGCAACATGCTATGCTGGATGACGGCGCCCGGAATGGATCAACCAGCCGACAACGGACGTCTCATCTGGCACCAGCACATGGAATCCAGCTCATGAATAACGAGTTCATCACTTCTGTTCCAACCCTTCACACGGAACGGCTCATGCTCCGTGAATATCGGCGGGAGGACTTCGACCTGTTCGCGGCGCATATCGCCGATCCTGTCAGCGCGGCCCACCTGGTCCCGGCCGACCGCCATGCCGCATGGCGAATCTTCTGTTCACAAGCGGGGCTATGGCTCATCCATGGCGCCGGATGGTGGGCTGTCGAGGAAAAGGCGACGGGTCGACTCGTCGGGAATGTCGGCGCGTTCTTTCGCGAGGAATCCACTGTGATGGAGCTTGGTTGGAACACCTATCGCGCCTTTTGGGGCCAGGGGTTCGCGAACGAAGCGGCGGCGGCAGCCGTGAATCATGCGCTCGAGATCCGACGCGAACCAAAAGTCCGGGCTCTCATCGCTTCGGCCAATGAATCATCGCTGCGCGTTGCCAGGCGCCTTGGGCTGACGCATGAAGCGGACACCGAGATATACGGCAAAGCGGTCGGCATGTATACGCGTGAGCGGGGAAGCTCGGTTGTTTAAGCCATCCGCGACCAGCCGAGAGCAGGCCTCGTGGACAATCCCGAATAAGGAACAGCCATGTCGACACGCGCTGCTCTCCCTCGCGAGGTTTTTCCAACCGTAAAGCCATCGCTACCGGTCCACTGGCTGGCCGACTGCCGCCGGCTCGCCTTGCCGGGATACGCTAAGCCACGTTCAACCCCAGCCCCCGCACCAGTTCCGCCGCCTGCCGCGTCGAAATCGTCGCCCCGGCAAACTGCTTCGCATTCGCGAGCTTCAAGCCGCCGAGATCCGCCTCGCGCAGATCGGCCGCGTCGAAGCGCGTATCCTTGATGTGGGCCTCGCGCAGGCTGCAGCCCTCTTCGAACACGGCGTCACGAAAGTCGCAGCCCGAGAGGTCGGCGTCGGCGAAATCCAGCCCGCGCAGCACCGCCTTGCGGAACGACATGCGCCGCAGATCGGCCCCGACGAGCAGGCAGTCTTCGAACGACAACCCCAGCTGGCTGACTTCCTCGAACCGCGCGCCCGTCAGCTTGCAATTGCGGAACGCCACGGAGGCCAGCTTGGCGCGGCGCCAGCCCGCGTTGTTCAAGTCGCAGGCCTCGAATCGGGCGTCGACCAGGTCGGCCGATTCGAAATCCGCATGGCCGCCGCGGCAGCGCTGCCAGCGCGTGCGCGCCAGGTTCGCGGCATAGAACGACGTCTCGGCCACGGCGCAGCGGATGAACGCGCAATCCTGCAGGTTCAGGCGGGACAGGTCCGCGCCGGTCAGGTCGCAGTCTTCGAGGACGAGCAGCGCATCGGACGCCAGCAGCGCGTCGATGCGCACGCGGTCGACCTGCTCGCCGCTCAGGGTAATGGTGGATCGGGACATCACATCACCGCGTCTCGACACGCGCGGACGCGTGGATCGTGCAGCCGCGGTGCACGTTTTCCAGGAAGCGCAGCGCTTCCTCCAGCCGGCACGACGACGGCAGCATGCGGCCCAGTGATTCGTCGTCGGCGATGCGGTCGATGCCATACGCGATCGCGCGCGAGATGTCGCGGGCCTCGCGGCCGTCGCTGTTGTACAGGGCGTCGTACACGCCGACCTCTTCCCACAGCGGGACGTAGCCGGGACTGATGCTGTCCTTGAAGGCGACGGACGGCGCCGCATCCTCGTCCTGGGATATCAGCCGAAACACGAAACTCACGAACAACTCCATCGATCTGTGAAACAGGGCGCTGATGCTACCACGTAGCGCGTGCGCTAGCCCAGGTTGGCCACGCGGGCGACGGCCGCGCCCAGTTCGGCGAGCTGGAACGGTTTGCGCAATACGGCGTCGCTGCCGATCGCGTGTTCGATCGCGCCCATGTCGGCATACCCCGTCGCCACCAGCACGGGCAGGCACGGGAACATCGCGCGGGCGCGCACCGCCAGGTCGACGCCCGTCATGTCCGGCATCAGGTAGTCCGTCAGCAGCAGGCCGGGCCGGTCGCCGGCCAGCGCGGCCAGTCCTTCCACCCCGTCGCCCGCCTGCGACACGTGGCAGCCGAGGGTCAGCAGGGCATCGACGATCCCGGCGCGCACGGATTCGTCGTCCTCGACGACAAGGACATGCAGGCCGGCCAGCTTGCGGCGGTCCACCGCGGCGGGCCGTTCGGCCGCGGCGGCATCGTGGGCGGCGGGTATCCAGATCTCGATCGTCGCGCCCTCGCCCGGGACGCTGTGCACGAACGCGGCGCCGCCCGATTGCTGGGCCATGCCATACACCTGGCTGAGGCCCAGCCCCGTGCCCTTGCCCACGCCCTTGGTCGTGAAGAACGGCTCGAAGACTTTCGCCGCCACTTCCGGCGACATGCCGGGGCCGTTGTCCGACACCGCGACGCGGACGTAGTCGCCCGCCGCCAGCGTCCCGGCCGGCGGCTGCGCGCGCGCGGCGTGCAGCCGGATGCGCCCCCGTCCGCTCATCGCGTCGCGCGCGTTGATCACCAGGTTGAGCAAGGCCATTTCCATCTGGCTCACGTCGGCCTGCACGCTGTCCACGTCGTCGTCGACCGACAGCACCAGCTCGACGCCCGCGCCCAGCACCGGCCGCGCGAGCTCCTCGACGCTCTCGAACAGCGTCCGTACCGACAGCGGGCGCAGGTCGAGCGACTGGTCGCGCGCGAACGTCAGCAACTGGCCCGTGAGCTTGGCGCCGCGCCGGCACGCCGCCTGCGCCGTCTTCGCGCGGGCCAGCGTCGATTCCTCGCGCGAGAACATGCCGATCAGTTCCATGTTCCCCTGGATGACGTTCAGCAGGTTGTTGAAATCGTGCGCCACGCCGCCGGTGAAGCGCCCGAGGAATTCGAGTTTCTGCGCCTGCGCCATCGCATGCTGCGCGCGTTCGCGCTCCATCACTTCGGCCGCGAGCCGGTCGTTGGCCTGCGCCAGCGCCCGCGTGCGCTCCTCGACGCGCGCTTCCAGGTTCGCATTCAGCGACGCGAGCTGCGCCAGCACCTCGCGCGCCTGGTACTGGCGCCGGCGTGCGCGCAGCGCCGAACCTGCCGCCGTGGCCAGCGTGTCGGCGCTCAACGGCCGTTCGAGCAGAAGCACGTTGCCGAGGGCGGCGAAGGTCGCCTTCAATTGCGCCGGCGCCGCGCCGAACCGTTTGGCCAGCAGGACGACGAACGGGAAATCCGACCACGGCTCCTGCCGCATCAGCCACTCGGCGATACGCGCAAGGGTACGCGCCGACAACGCTTCTTCCGCCACGATGGCCGCGGCCGCCCCCTGCACGATTGCCTCGATCAGCGCGTCGGCGCCGGCGACGACTTCGCACTCGGCGCCGTCGCGCCTGACGACGCCCGCGATCACGTCGGCGTCGCGCCCGTGCGGGGCGAGGATCAGGACGCGCTGTTCATGCATTGGCGTCGGA
>JBJMVU010000321.1:0-8223 GCA_045810485.1 Massilia sp.
ACATCAGGTGATAGATGAGCAGCTGCGAGCGTCCCTCAAACAGCTCGGACAACGACCTTGGCCCACCCTCGGTCGCGAACGTGTACTCCTTCTCGACCGGCACCCACGGCAGCTCGCGCCGGCGCTCCTCGACGCGCTTGGCGTGCTCCTCGAACTCGCGCTCGGCGGCCAGCAACTCCTTGCGCGCGTCCTGCCACTCCTGCTCCGACCCGACCTTCATCGGACCTCCTTCGTGTTGAACTCGTCCTCGTTGGAACGGTGCGAGGGCGGAAAACTCATCGGTAGGCCGAAGGGCTCGAACAGGTCCGGCCGGCCCCAGTCCACGGCCTCGACGACGCGCCCCTCCTGCACGCGCAGCACTTCGAGCGCGAGCGGCCGGTAACGCCCCTCGCCGGGCGCCCGCAGGTAGATCGCCACCGCCGGCTGGAGATTCGCCCGCGCCGCCACGAACAGGTGCTCGCCGGGCGCAGCGTGCTTCTCGCTGCCCCGCCGGAACGCCTCCAGCCCGTCGTACCAGAGCGGGCACGGCGGGAACGAGAACCGCGCGTCCTCGCGGACGAGCGTGGCCAACGCTGCGAAGTCCCGCCGCTCGATTCGATGGTGCTGGCCTGCCACCTGGGCGGCGCGCGCGCCACGGCCGGGCGCAACCCGGGCCGTTCGTTCGACTTCCTGGCCGGCGCCGCGACCGTGTTCCAGCCCGGCTTCGCCAGCCGCTGGGCGTTCTTCGGCGCGATCGACATGGCCATGTTCCACTTCCTCGACCCGGACCACGAGATGGTGCGCCACCTGCAGCGCCTGCTGGCGGCGCGCGCCAAGTCGCCCACGTTTTCCGACCCGCTCGTGCACGCGGCCGCCCAGCAGCTGCTGGCGGAAGTCACCCGCACCAGCACGCCGAACACGGGCTTCGTCGAACGCGCCTGCTCCCTGATGATCGAGCAGGCGTGCCGCGTCCTGGAAGGCAAGACGGGCCGCCACCTGCCGCCGGACGCCCTCCAGCTCGGCCGCCTGCAGGGTGTGCTGGAATGGATCGGCCAGAACCTGTCGAGCGAGCTGTCCAACGCCGAGCTGGCCGAGCGCGCGGGCGTGTCGGAATCGCACTTCCGCCGCATCTTCCAGGAAGCGATGGGCATGACGCCGCACCGCTATGTGTTGCGTTTACGCCTCGAACGGGTGCATGAATTGCTGACTCGGACCAGCTTCTCGATCGCCCGTGTTGCGGCGCAATGCGGGTTCAACAGCCAGAGCCACATGACGGCCTGCTTCGCGGCCGCCTACGGCATCACGCCCGCTCGGGCACGCCAGCAGGCGCGGGCCTGACGGCCACCCTCTTCCAGCCCGGCATGCCGGGTTTGCGTTGCATCAAATTGAAAATCTTGCTTGCCGAAAATGAGCGTTTTTCGATAAATACGGGGTCATTTTCCGCAGCGTTGCGATTTCGCATGCACACATAATAAAAAAACACACCCGGGCACAAGAACCCGGGGCCACTCGATAAATGAGTAAGGAGACCAGCATGAGACCAGCGCAGGACGCGTCCGCACGTACGCGGTCGCCAGCGTGAAGTACCTGTCCGCCACGGACGTGGTGCAACGCATCAAGGCCTGCCTCGGCGCCGAGGGCATGGACGTCGACGCCCTGTTCGCCAGGGCCGGACTCGAATGGTTCGAGCACGGCGCGCAGGGCGAGCGCGCGGCCGACCTGCTCGCGTTGTCCGACCAGTTCAGCCGCCTCTGGGAAGGCCTCGCGGCCGCCAGCGGCGATCCCCTGATCGGCTTTCGCGTGTTCGCACCCGATCCGCTCAGCTGGCTCGGCGTGCTGGGCCATCTGATGCTCGCCTCCCCTACCCTGCGCCAGGCCTCGGACAGCCTGACGCGCTACATGCCGCTCGTGTCGCCCGTCGTGCGCGCCACCATCGAACCGAAGGCGGACCGCGTGCGCGTGGGCCTGAACCTCGTCGGCGGCGCGCGCACCGTGCCGCAGGCGCGCTACGACTTCACCTGGAACCTGCTGCTGGCCACGATGCGCTTCGTCGGCAGCAAGCCCGACCTGAAGCCGGCCCTCGTCGAATACGCGTACCCGGCCCCGCTCGACACGGCGCCGTATGCGCGCTGGTTCGGCTGCCCCGTACGTTTCGGCGCGCCCGCCAATGCGCTCGAATTCGCCAACGCCGACATCACCGCGCCGATCCCCACCGCGAACCCGCTCGCGGCGGAAGGCCTGTTCCGCCTGCTCGACGAACGCCTCGCGCAGGCCGAGCGCACGAGCGTGGCCGCGCGCGTGCGCGAGCTGCTGCCGGCGATGATCGACCAGGGCGGCGCATTGCGCGACGCCGTCGCGCGGCGCCTCGCGATCAGCGAACGCACCCTGCAGCGCCGCCTGGCCGACGAAGGCACCGACTTTTCCACGCTCGTCGACGAGGTGCGCCGCACGATCGCGCAACAATACCTGGGCAGCGACCGCATCAGCGTCAAGAACCTCAGCTACAAGCTGGGCTTCGCCGACCCCAGCGCGTTCCACCGCGCCTGCCTGCGCTGGTTCGGCAAGGCGCCCGGCGAGTTCCAGCAGGACCGGCTGAACGCGCATGGACAGCAGGCCGTCAATGGGACCACAGCCGCAACTGGCCCTGCATCTGCAACTCGCCGTTCAGGGTGACCTGCCCCAGGCTCTGCGTGACGGGCCCGCGCGGATCGGCCTGCACGCTGAGCGAATCGAAGCCGGTGTCCGTGAACTTCGTCCACGCCGGCAGGGTCAGCGCCAGGTAGTTCGTGCCGTCGGCGGCCGTTTGCGGGCTGATGTTCAGGCCCACCATCTGGATCACGCCGCCGACGTTTTTCAGCACCGTGTACGTCGTGCGGCCGTCGACCGTCTGGCCGATGGTCAACCGGCTGTCGCCCGTCGTACCGTCGCCCGGGCGGTTCAGCTGCAGGCGCACGGCGAAGCTGATGCCGTCGGCGCCGCGCACCTGCGCCAGTTCGTCGTCGGCCAGCGGCTGCGGTCCCGCCAGCGCGCACCGCACCGTGCAAAGCAACAGGAGGGCGGGAAGGCGCGTGCTCACTGGCGAAACTTGACGTCGAGGTACTGCAACTGGATGGACCCGATGCGCGAGCTGCCCAGGTCCATGCTGGCGCCCGCGTCGCTGCGGAAGCTGATGTTCCCGATCTGCAGCGTGCCGCTCGGCGCCGCCTGGCCGGCGTCGGGCCAGCCGACGCCGATGTGCAGGCTGGAATTCCCCGCCGCGTCCGTGCGTGCATTGAAGATCCCGGCCTGGCTCGTCACGTCGGCGATGCGCCAGGGCGCCGTCGGCGCGGAACCGTCCGCCGTCGCCGCGCCGATCTTCACGTTCGACAGTACCATCGCCTCGCCCGTCGCCTCGCGTCCGTTCGGCGCGAGCGTCAGGCTGCCGAGGTCGATGCGCGCGGCGAGGCCGAACGCGAGGCCGTCGCCCACGGCGGGTGTCGACCACTGCAGGCCGCCGCCGTAATAAATCAAATCCTTGAGGATCACGCTGCCGCCCTTCACGTCGAAGCCGCCGGCGTTCACGCCGAAGTCGTAGGCGACCTGCCAGACTTCGCGTCCGGCCGCGTTCTCGGGAAAGGCGATGTTGATCAGGTCGGCGCGGCCCGGCCCGCCGGCGATCACGTCGAGGCGGTAGGGATCGGCGAACGGCGCGTCCGTGTTGTCGGAGCGCGATGCGGCCAGGTTGCCGATGCTGAAGCTGCCCCCGCCGGGCGCGTAGTAGCGCAACTCGACGTTGCCCGCCATGGCGAAATTCGACAGGTTGAAACTCATGCCGTCGCGTCCCGCCACCTTGGCGAGCGCGCTGTCCGGCAGCGGTTCGAGCGCGGCGGCCAACGCCGGCGCGCACAGCAGGATGGCGGCGGCGACGGTGCGCATCAATGCCCCGCCGCGTTATTCACCGGCACGGCGCCGGTGAGATTCAGTGCGGTCAGCTTGTCGCGCCAGTTCAGCCAGATGCCCGCCTGGGCCTCGGTCAGCGCGGGCATGCCGGAGGCGGCCTGGAACTGCACGGGCGTCTTGAGGATCGAGATCCAGAAATCGCGGCTGGGGCCGTTCGCGTCGCCGGCCGTGACGCCGCCCACGCTGGCCAGCGGCGTGCAGCCGGTGCACGTGCCGTCCCAGCGCTTGCCGCCGCCGGCGTCGTTCAGGCTGTCGATGATGCCGGCGGCGCCCGCGTCGATGCGCATGGCCCCGGACAGCGTGGCGATCTTCGTGCCGATGTCGCCGGCGATGCCGTCGAAGCCGAGGCGCATGCCGACGATCTCGCGCTGGTTGTCGATGCCGGTGTTCTTGTAGACGAATTCGAAATAGGGATTCGTGATCTGCACGAGCCGCTGCGCCGCGGAGGCGTCGGTGCGGCCGAACTGCAGTGCGCTGATGTCGAGGTCGGCGCCGGCGCCGTTGCGCGGCGCGTACGTGTACTCGCCCAGGCGCATATTGGTGAAATTGGCGTTCAGCGTGACGTCGGCATCGAGGCTGATGCGGGTGAAATCGAAACCGCTGTAGCTGGAATTACTGACCGTGAACAGGCCCTGGCCGCTGACTGTGGACAGTTCGTTGTCGGACATCGGGCGCATCTGGGCCGATGCCGCGCAGGGCAACAGGGAGAGCGCCAGCAAGGAAGCGGCGAGCGTGGTGCGCATTGGTCGAACCCGAAGGATGGAGCAACTGAGCGAAGCCAAAAAAACGGCCCGGGGCAAGCCCGCGGGCCGTCCATCACCTAACCCGTGCCGCTTAGTGCGCCCAGATGTAGACCGTGGTGCCTTGCAGCTTGATGTCGTTGGCGGCGAACGAACCGTACGAGGCGCTCGAGTTGCCCATCTTGATCGAGTCGACGGACATGCTCAGGTTCTTGTTCGTGTCGATCAGCGGGATGGCGATCTTGACGACGTCGCCAGCCGGCATGAAGGCGGCCAGGCCTGCACCGCCGGTCACGCCCAGGACGCTCGATGCGCCCGACGCTGCGCTGGCGTCGGCCTGGAACGTGGCGTTGTTGATGATGTCGATGGTTGCAGCGATTGCACCGGCGATCTTGATGTTGTTGAAGCTCACCGAACCACCTGCGGTATCGGTATCCGTGTAGACGAACGAACCGATGTTCACATGCAGGTCAGCGGCGATCGACACACCGTCACGGCCCGAGACCTTGGACAGCTCGGCGTCGGCGATCGGGGTCAGGGCCGATGCGTACGAAGCGATCGAGGACAGGGCGGCAACGACGGTCAGTTGTTTCAGCAGTTTCATGGTATCTCCAGTGTTATTGTGATCGACGGAATCTCTTCGGGCTTCCCCGCGCGTCCGCTTCGGTTCCTCTGCGGCTTGTGGCCAATCGGGACGGCAGCGTCGGGACCGCTTTTGCCTTAATTGGAAGTCAATTAAGTGGAAATAATGTTATTCCTTTCAATGCAATAACCACATCCTTTTGTCCTTGCCCGGGAGGCCAAATCGATGGATTCCTGAGCCATAAAAAAACCCGCTGCAAGCAGCGGGTTTTCGTGGGTGCGGCTGAAGCGCGATTACGCGGCTTCGCGGCTGGCCTTCTTGCGCTCGTGCTCTTTCAGGTGGCGCTTGCGCAGGCGGATGCTCTTCGGCGTGATCTCGACCAGTTCGTCGTCCTCGATGAACTCGACGGCGTATTCCAGCGACATCTGGATCGGCGGCACCAGGCGCACGGCTTCATCGGTACCCGACGAACGCACGTTGGTCAGCTGCTTGCCCTTGATCGGGTTGACGACCAGGTCGTTGTCGCGCGAGTGAATGCCGATGATCATGCCTTCGTACACCGGGGTGTTGTGCTCGACGAACATGCGGCCGCGGTCCTGCAGCTTCCAGATCGCGTAGGCCACGGCGGCGCCGTCGTCCTGCGAGATCAGCACGCCGTTGCGGCGACCGGCCAGCTCGCCCTTGGTGTTGTCCACCGGTGCGTAGGCGTCGAACACGTGGCTCATCAGGCCCGTACCGCGGGTCAGGGTCATGAAGTCGCCCTGGAAGCCGATCAGGCCACGGGCCGGGATGCGGTATTCCAGGCGCACGCGGCCCTTGCCGTCCGATTCCATGTTCTGCAGGTCGCCACGGCGGCGGCCCAGCTCTTCCATCACGCCGCCCTGGTTCACTTCCTCGACATCGACGGTCAGGTTCTCGTACGGCTCGCACTTGACGCCGTCGATTTCCTTGTACACGACGCGCGGACGCGACACGGCCAGCTCGAAGCCTTCACGGCGCATGTTTTCCAGCAGGATGGTCAGGTGCAGCTCGCCGCGGCCCGACACTTCGAACACGGTGTCGTCCGGCGTCGGCAGCACGCGCAACGCGACGTTCGCCTTCAGTTCGCGCTCGAGACGTTCGCGCAGCTGGCGGCTGGTGACGAACTTGCCTTCGCGGCCGGCCAGCGGCGAATTGTTGACCATGAAGTTCATCGTCAGCGTCGGTTCGTCGACGGTCAGCATCGGCAGTGCTTCCGGCACGTCCGGCGCGCAGACGGTCGAGCCGATGCCGATGTCTTCGATACCGTTGATCA
This sequence comes from Massilia sp., assembly GCA_045810485.1. Lineage (GTDB taxonomy): Bacteria > Pseudomonadota > Gammaproteobacteria > Burkholderiales > Burkholderiaceae_D > Telluria. The sequence goes on from JBJMVU010000321.1 coordinate 6,536, forward strand.
GCACGATGTCGCCGGCGACGGCTTCATCGACCAGCACGCGCTCCAGGCCCTTGAAATTCAGCACCTGGTTGATGCGGCCCTTGATCGGGGTCGAGTCGGGGCCGTTCAGGACGACGACGTCCTGGCCGGCCTTGATGCGGCCGCGGCTGATACGGCCGATGCCGATCTTGCCGACGTACGACGAGTAATCCAGCGAGGTGACCTGCATCTGCAGCGGGCCGTCCGGGTTGTCGTCACGCACCGGCACGTATTGCAGGATGGCGTCGAACAGCGGCTTCATGTCGCCATCGCGCACGCTTTCGTCCAGGCCGGCGTAGCCGTTCAGGCCCGAGGCGTAGACGATCGGGAAGTCGAGCTGCTCGTCGTTCGCGCCCAGCTTGTCGAACAGTTCGAACGTCTGGTTGATCGCCCAGTCGGCGCGCGCGCCCGGACGATCGATCTTGTTGACGACGACGATCGGCTTCAGGCCCAGCGCCAGCGCCTTGCGGGTCACGAAGCGGGTCTGTGGCATCGGGCCTTCCTGCGCGTCGATCAGCAGCAGCACGGAGTCGACCATCGACAGCACGCGCTCGACCTCGCCGCCGAAGTCGGCGTGGCCCGGGGTGTCGACGATGTTGATGTGCGTACCTTCGTATTCGACGGCGCAGTTCTTCGACAGGATCGTGATGCCGCGTTCCTTCTCGAGGTCGTTCGAGTCCATCACGCGGGTGTCCACCTGCTGGTTTTCGCGGAAGGTGCCCGATTGGCGAAGCAGCTGGTCAACCAGGGTGGTCTTGCCGTGGTCAACGTGGGCGATGATTGCGATATTACGAATCGCGCGTTTGGTGTCTGACATATGCGTTTTCAACAGTAAATGTTGCGTGATGGGCGGAAGAGCTCGAGACTTTCGACTTCCGGAACCCACTAGTATAGCATGCTTACAGACCTCTGCTGCACCGCAACGGCCTGCATCACTAGAATAACGGCGAAATATTGAAAGACGATGACGTCAGGCTTGCAGCCTGGCGATCAACCGTTCCGGCGCCAGCACGCCATATTCCTGCAGGATCGCCGTGCCCAGCAGCTTGTCGTCGTGATACACGCGCACCCTGCCCTGCGTCTCCGGCAAGGCGACCGGTTCGCGGTTCAGCGCGAGGCGCTGGCCGTTGAGGAAGCGCGCGGCCAGCTCTTGGGTGAGATCGATGCGCGGAAAGCTCGACAGCAGCGCGTCCACCGGGGCCAGCAGCGACAGCGGATTGTCATGCGCCTGCAACTGCTCCAGGCTCACCATGCCGTCGACCGTCAGCGCACCGACCTGGATGCGCCGCAGCGCGTTCAGGTGCGCGCCGCAGCCCAGCTCGGCGCCGATGTCTTCGCCCAGCACGCGCACGTACGTGCCCTTGCTGCACGTGACGCGGATGGCGAGCATCGGCGCGTCGTACGCCAGCATCTCGAGCCTGTGGATCGTGACGGGACGGGCTTCGCGTTCCAGCGTGATCCCTTCGCGCGCGTACTCGTACAACGCCTTGCCGTCGCGCTTCAGGGCCGAGTACATCGGCGGGATCTGCAGGATGGGGCCGCGGAAACGGGCCAGCGCCGCTTCGATCTGTTCCGGCGTCACATCGACCGGACGCGTCTCGATGGTGTCGCCTTCGGTATCGCCCGTGGTCGTCGTGATGCCCAGGTGGACGACGGCGTCGTACGTCTTG
>JBJMVU010000322.1:0-12717 GCA_045810485.1 Massilia sp.
CCGCGCAACGCGCTCGTCATGACGCTGATCGGCGCGGCGGTGTTCGGCCTCGCGTACTGGAAGAGCCAGGGCCGCCACATCGGCAGCCTGCAGGCCGGCGCGCCGGAGCTGCGTGCCGAGTCGCGCTACAACCGCGACGCCGCCGCCATCGTCGACCGGTTCGACGTGGGCCTGGACTGGCTGACCGTCGTGTTCGAGGCCACGCCGCAGCGGCAGGGAGACGTTTGCTCGCGCACGGACGAGTTCCTGTTCATCGACGAATTCGCATGGCGCATGGGCAGCGTGCCGGGCGTCGTCTCGGCCGATTCGGCGGCAGGGCAGCTCAAGCTGTACAACGCGGGACTCAACGAAGGCAACCCGAAGATGGCAACGATCACGCGCGACCCGCGCGGGCTCGGGTCGCAGTTCCAGAACGTGAACAACCGCATCGCAGGCCTGGCGTCGAACGACTGCCGCGTGCAGGGCGTGAACCTGTACCTGCCGGACCACCGCGCGACGACGATCAAGAGCGTGGTAGCGGCCGTGAAGGAATACCGCAACGCTAACCACCTGGACGGCGTGACCATGCGGCTCGCCAGCGGCAACGCGGGCGTGCAGGCGGCGACGAACGAGGTGCTGGAGGAAAGCGAGATGCCGATGATGCTGTATGTGTACGCGGCGATCCTGATCCTCGTGTTCCTCGTGTACCGCGACTGGCGCGCCATGATCGCGTGCTGCCTGCCGCTCACGGTGGCGACGTGGATCGGCTACTGGTTCATGAAGGAATTCGAGATCGGCCTGACGGTGGCGACCTTGCCCGTGATGGTGCTGGCCGTCGGCATCGGCGTCGACTACGCCTTCTATATCTACAACCGCCTGCAGGTGCAGCTCGCGCAGGGCCTGGATTTCACGCGCGCCCTCGGGCTCGCGCTTACGGAGACGGGACTGGCGACCGTGTTCACCGCGATCACGCTGTCGATCGGCGTGGCGACGTGGACCTTCTCGAGCCTGAAGTTCCAGGCCGACATGGGTGCGCTGCTGACCTTCATGTTCATCGTGAACATGGTCATGGCGATCACGCTGCTGCCGGCGTTCGCGGCCGTGCTCGAATGGCTGTTCCCGCGGCGCGGACCGGTGCGCATGCCGGCGATTCTGCAGCACTGAACGACAAGGAGTGAACCGATCATGAAACCTTATCGACTCATACCGATCGTCGCCCTCGTCCTGTGCAGCGGGCGCGTGGCGGCGATCGACGATCCCGCCGCCGCGCCGCCGTCACCCAAACGCTGGCCGGCGATCGCCCAGGCGCAGCACGTGGCGGGTGCGGTCCAGGCGCCACTGCTCGCGGCGGCGCACGCCGGCAACCGCATCGTCGCCGTCGGCGACCACGGCGTTATCCTGCTCTCCGACGACGGCCGGACATACCGCCAGGCGAAAGCCGTTCCCGTGCGTTCGCTGCTGACGTCCGTGCAGTTCCTCGACGACCGCCGGGGGTATGCGGCCGGCCACGATGGCGTCGTCCTCGGCACGCAGGACGCGGGCGAGACGTGGACCCTGCTGCGGGCTACGCCCGGCACGGAGCAGCCGATCCTGTCGTTCCATTTCGACACGCTGGAACACGGCATCGCCGTGGGGCTGTACGGCTGGGCGATCGAAACCCGCGATGGCGGACGCACCTGGACCGAGCGCCACGTCGGCACCGGCGACGACGGCGACCGCCACCTGTTCCACGTGTTCGCCTCGAACCACGGGACGCTGTTCATCGCGGCCGAGGCAGGTACGTTGTACCGCTCGGCCGACGGCGGCAAGTCGTGGCAGACGCTCGGCACCGGCAACAAGGGTTCGCTGTGGTACGGCCGCGCGCTCGTCGACGGCACGCTGCTCGTGTGCGGCATGCGCGGTCACCTCTATCGCAGCCGCGACGACGGCTTGTCGTGGCAGGCCATCGAGTCGCACACGACCCAGTCGCTGACAGGCATCGCGCAGTTGGCGGACGGCGGCGTCGTCGTCGCGGGCATGGCGGGGACGGTCCTGCGCAGCACGGACGCCGGCGCGACATTCGTGCTCACGCAGCGTGCGGAACGCGAACCGCTCACGGCGGTGATCGCGGCCGGCGCGCGGCGACCCGTGCTGTTGTCGATGGCGGGGCCGGTGGCGAGGTAAGCATCATGAAACGAAAGACTACGATGGAACAGAAGACGACTGGCCCCGTGCTCACGCGGCGCGGCTTCCTCGGCGTTGCCGGCGCGGCCACGGCGGCGGCCGTCCTGCCGAACGGTGCCAGCGGGGCAGGGGCAGCGGGGATGAACGGTGACGTGCTCGACGTCGCGATCATCGGCGCGGGCCTCGCCGGCCTGACCGCCGCGCGCGACCTGAAGCGCGCCGGTTGCGAATCGTTCGTCGTGCTGGAAGCGCGCGACCGGGTCGGCGGCCGCACGCTCAACCACGATCTCGGCAAGGGGTATTTTTCCGAGGCAGGCGGACAATGGATCGGCCCCGGCCAGACGGCGATCCTCGACCTGACGCGCGAGCTGGGCGTCGGCACGTTCCCCACGCACTGGGAAGGCAAGCTCACGGTCCTCGCTGGCGACGCGCACGCCACCGTCCAGAGTGACGGCGGTTTCGGCACCAACCCGGCGCTGCGCCACGAACTGGAACAGATGGCGAAGCTCGTGCCGTCCGCCGCGCCATGGACGTCGCCGCGTGCCGCCGAATTCGACGCGCTGTCGCTCGCCGACTGGCTGGCGACGAAGAACCTGGCGCCGGAAGACCAGTTCAACTGGGTCCTGGCGGCGACGCTCACCACGGGTACGGCACCGACGAAGATCTCGCTGCTGCACTACCTCGCGCTGATCAACTCCGCCGACTGCAACTACGAGCGGCTCGAGGCCGTCAAGGGCGGCGCCCAGGAGACCCGCATCGCGGGCGGTTCGCAGATCCTGTCGACGAAGATGGCCGAGGCGCTGGGCGACAAGGTCAGGCTGGCCGCGCCCGTGCTGCGCATCGAGAACTGGCAGGACGGCCCCGTCGCGCTGCATACGCCGCAAGGCATCGTGCGGGCGCGCTCGGTGATCGTCGCGTTGTCGCCGCCGCTGTGCAACCAGATCGCCTTCACCCCGCCGCTGCCGGACAAGCGCCGGGAACTGCAGCGGCGCTGGCCCGCGAATGCGCCGATGCGCAAGACGGTGCACGTGTACCGAAAGGCGTTCTGGCGCGACCAGGGCTACAACGGCTGGATCGTGCAGGCGCAAGGGCCCGTGCTGTGGGCGTTCGACAACTCGCCGGAGGACGTCTCGTTCGGGGTGATCACGGCATTCGTGAACAACGGCGTGCTGCCGACCGACCTGAAACAGGCGGAAGCCGAGCTGTCGCGCATCTATGCCCAGGCCTTCGGCGACGAGGCGCTCCATCCGGTCGCCTACCACGACTACGACTGGGGCAAGGCCGACCGCTGGTCGCTCAGCTGCGCTTCGCCGGTGCCGCCCGGCTTCTACACGACGTATGGCGACGCGCTGCATCCGGCCGTCGGCCGCCTGATCTGGTCGGGCACGGAAACGGCGGAGATCTGGGCGACCTCGATGGACGGCGCCGTGCGCTCCGGCCACAAGGCGGCATTGCAGGCGCTGTGCGACGTCGGCGCGGGCAAGGCGGCATGAATCCGATTTTTGAAGGTGACGAGATGGACAACGATAAAAGAACAAGGGATGACGGACTCACCCGCCGCGGCTTTCTCGGCATGGCGACGGCGGCAACGGCCGCTGCGGCGCTACCCCGGATGGCCAGCGCCGTGGACGAGGGACGCGACGTGCTCGACGTCGCGATTATCGGCGCAGGTCTCGCTGGCCTGACTGCGGCACGTGACCTGCAGCGCGCCGGCTGTACGTCGTTCGTCGTGCTCGAAGCGCGCGACCGCGTGGGCGGCCGCACGCTCAATCACGACCTCGGCAAGGGATATTTCACGGAAGCGGGCGGCCAATGGATCGGGCCGGGACAGACGGCCGTCGCCGACCTGGCGCGCGAGCTCGGTGTCGGCACGTTTCCGACCTACTGGGAACGCAAGGCGACGTTCTTCGCCGGCGACGCGCACGCCACGGTCGAACTAGATGGCGGTTTCGGCACGGACCGGCGGTTGACCGGCGAACTGGAAGCGATGGCGAAGCTGGTGCCGTCCGGCGCGCCCTGGACGTCGCCGCGTGCGGCCGAATTCGATGCGATGTCGCTCGGCGACTGGCTGGCGAAGAAGAACATCGCACCAGCAGACCAGATCGGCTGGACCACGGGGTCGGTGCTTTCCGGCGGCAACGCGCCGGCGCGGCTGTCGCTGCTGCACTGGCTGTCGATGATCAATTCGGCCGACTGCAACTATGAACGCCTGGAAGCCGTGAAGGACGGCGCGCAGGGCACGCGCATCTCGGGCGGCTCGCAAATCCTGTCGACGAAGATGGCCGAGGCGCTGGGCGACAAAGTCAGGCTGGCGACGCCCGTGCATCGCATCGAGAACTGGAACGACGGTCCGGTGACGATCCGCACCGCGAACGGCACGATCCGCGCGCGCCACGTGGTCGTCGCGCTGTCGCCGCCGCTGTGCAACCAGATCGTCTTCGATCCGCCGCTGCCAGAGAATCGCCGCGAGATGCAGCGCCGCTGGCCGGCCACGTCGCCGGCCCGCAAGACCGCGCACGTCTACAAGAAGGCGTTCTGGCGCGACAAGGGCCTGAACGGCTGGATGATCCAGGCGAAGGGACCGGTCCTGTGGGCCTACGACAACTCGCCGGAAGACGCGTCGTTCGGCGTGATCAACGCCTTCGTCGCGAATGGCCACCTGCCGTCCGACCGCGAGGCCGCGGGGGCGGAACTGGCGCGCATCTACGCGCAGGCGCTGGGCGACGAGGCGCTGCATCCGGTCGCGTACTACGACCACGACTGGGGCAAGGCGGACCGCTGGACGCTGACATGCGTCTCCGCAATACCGCCCGGCTTTTACACGACGTATGGCGACGCATTGCATCCGCCCGCAGGCCGGCTGATCTGGTCGGGCACGGAAACGGCGGAGATCTGGGCCGGCTACATGGACGGCGCCGTGCGCTCGGGCCACAAGGCCGCGCTGCAGGCGTTGCAGGCATTGAACGAAAGGAAGGCATGATGAGTACCACGACGACACCGCGCAAGGCCGGGACGGCCACCGCAACGGCACCGCGCAGCCGCGCCAAACGATTCTTCGCCTGGACGGGCGGCCTGCTGCTGGTGGCGGCCGTCGTGGCCGGCGCCCTGTACGGACCGGAACTGGTCGGGCTGTACCAGGTCGGCAAGCAGATCGACACCATTGCGGCCGACAGCGCGCGCACCGGCGGCCCGTGGCCGCGCGCGGCCGATGCCTGCGTGTACTGCCACGGCTACGACGGCAATGCACGTGCCCAGACTTATCCGCGCCTCGCGGGCCAGCCCGAGGCTTACCTGCGGAAGCAGCTGACCGGCTTCGCCGCCGGCACGCGCAGCGATCCGACGATGACGCCGCTGGCCCTGGGCATGTCGGACAAGGAGATCGGCGCGTTCGCGGCGCATTTCTCGAAAATGGCGCCGCTGCCCAACTCGACGTTCCACGCCGATCCGGCCCGGGTCGCGCGCGGCGAGGCGCTCGTCAAGGGCGGCAGCTGCACGGCCTGCCACGGCCAGAAACTGGAAGGCAACGGCGAATTCCCGCGCCTGGCGGGGCAGGGCTACGACTACGTGCGTGACCAGCTCATGCGCTTCAAGGACGGCACGCGCCGCGATCCGACCGGGGCCATGACCGCCGTGGCCGGGCCGCTGTCGCAGCAGAACATCGACGACCTGGCCCAGTACCTCGCAAGCAGATAACCGGCGCTGTGCCGGGTGACGCCGGGCTGGCGCCGATCGCGTAACGCACGCGGCGCGCCAGCGATGACCCCGCACGTCCTTACACATCGTTTTTTACATCACACACACAAAGGAGACTTTCATGGCTAAGCATTCTGTCGTCGTCTACGGCGCAAGCGGTTATACCGGCATGTTGATCATGGACTGGCTGATCGACCAGAACATCCCGTTCACCGCCGTGGCCCGCAACGCAGGACGCACGAAGGAGATGATGGCGCAGCGCGTCGTCCGCCTCGAATCGGCGGAGTACGAGATCATCGAGGCGGGACACGACGTCGATGCGCTCGTCAATGCGTTCCGTGGCGCCAAGGTCGTCTGCGCCACCGTCGGTCCGTTCGCCGACTTCGGCCTCGTCACGGTCGAAGCCGCGCTGAAAGCGGGCTGCCACTACCTCGACACCACCGGCGAACAGCCGTTCATCCGCGCGGCGCGCGACGAGTTCGGCGAGCTGTATCGCCAGGCCGGCCTGCTGCTGTCGGCCTCGAACGCCTACATGTACACGTTCGCGGAAATCGCCGCCGAACTGGCGCTGGAGACGCCCGGCGTCGACGCGCTGGAGACGGCCACGTTGACCCGCGGACCGCGCAACGCGGCCGGCGTGAGCGTCGGCTCGACGGCCACGATCTTCGACGGTTGCCGCCACGAGGCTTTCTACCTGTGGGAAAAGAAGCTGATGGCGCACGCGCCGGATGCCTCGTTCAACGTCGTGGATCCGGCCTTCATGCAGCCCGTATTCTGCCTGCCGTGGGGCGGCACGTCGCTGCCGATCTACTTCGAGCGCGACCCGCGCGTGCGCAGCGTCATCTCGTGCGTGGGCTTCTACGACAACAACGTGATGCGCATGGTGCACGGGTTCACCCAGAAGTGGGAAGCCGAGTACAAGAACCTGCCGCGCGAGCAGCAGGACGCGATCCTGAAACAGGTCGTCGCGTCGACCACGCCGGCCATGCCGCCGCGCGAACGCACGACGATCCAGCGTAGCGTAGACTTCGCGATCGGCCGCGGCCAGCTGGCGTCGGTACGCGCCACCGTGCACGGCATCACGCCGTACATCTCGACCGGTGCCATCCACGCGGCCGGCGTCCTCAAGCTGCTCGACGGCGAGACGGCCAAGGTCGGCTTCGCGTCAGGCTCCAAGGCGTTCGGCCACCGCTACCTGCTTGGCTTCCTCGAGCAGCGCGGCCTGGCTCGCGCGACGGTGACGCAGCTGTAAGGAGACATCATGGCCATCATCGATTTCTTCGACCGCGGCTGGCGGATCAATCCGCAGGGCGCGGCCTACATCCAGGACGAGCGCGGATTCTCGTTCCAGGAAGTGGGCGAGCTGTCGTGCCGCATCGCCAACGCGCTGGTCGACAACGGCTACACCAAGGGTAGCAACGGTGCCGTGTGGGCCGACAACGACGTCGGCGCATGGACCTGTGCGCTGGGCCTGTGGCGCGCAGGCATGGCATATATCCCGGTCAACGGGCGCAACGTGCCGGAAGAGAACCAGTACGTACTCAACGCCTTCGACTGCGAAGTGGTGTTCTTCCAGCAGGCGTTCGCCGGCATCATCAACGAGTTGCGGCCGCGACTGCCCAAGGTCAGGCGCTGGATCTGCATCGATGCCGACCTGCCGTGGGCACCCGCCCTGGCGGAATGGAGCGATGGCCAGTCGACGACGCCACCGCGCGTCGCTGTCGACATGGACGACGTCGTGACGTTGTCCGCGACGGGCGGCACCACCGGCATGCCGAAAGGCGTGATGAACACACATCGCTCCCTGCAGACCTACTTCGCGCAATTCATGATGGCGCACCCGTACCAGGGCGCGCGACCCGTGAACCTGGCGGCGGCGCCGATGACGCACACGGCCGGCATGCTGTCACTGCCGTGCACGGCGCAGGGCGGGACGGTGGTCGTCGTCACAAAGCCCGATCCGGCGTCCGTGTTCGGCGCCATCGTGAAGCACCGGGTCACGGAGCTGTTCCTGCCTCCCACGGTGATCTACCGCCTGCTGGACATTCCAGGGCTCGACAAGCTGGATTTCTCGTCGCTGAAATACTTCCTGTACGGCGCGGCTCCGATGTCGGTCGAGAAGCTCAAGCGCTCGATCGAAGTGTTTGGCCCCGTCATGGCGGGCGGCTACGGCCAGACGGAGGCGCCGGCGTCGATCGCCTACCTGCCGCCGGCGGAACACATCGTCGACGGGAAGCTGGCGTCGGACGAACGGCTGTCGTCCGTTGGCCGGCCGAACCCGCTGATCCGTGTCGAGATCATGAACGAGCGTAACGAGATCCTGGCGCAGGGCGGGACCGGCGAGATCTGCGTGCGCGGCGACCTCGTGATGAAGGGGTATTACAAGGCACCGGAAAAGACGGCGGAGACCATCGTCGATGGCTGGCTGCACACGGGCGACATCGGCCATATCGATGCCGAAGGCTACCTGCACATCACGGACCGCAAGAAGGACATGATCATCAGCGGCGGTTTCAACGTCTATCCGAGCGAGATCGAGCAGGTGATCTGGGCGCACCCGGCGGTGCAGGACTGCGCCGTGATCGGCGTGCCGGACGAGCAGTGGGGCGAGGCCGTGAAGGCCGTCGTCGAGCTGAACGCCGGCCAGAGCGTCGATGCGGCGGATCTCGTCGCCCTGTGCAAGCAGAAGCTCGGTTCCGTCAAGGCGCCGAAGAGCGTGGACTTCGTGGACGCGCTGCCCCGCAGTCCCGTCGGCAAGGTGCTCAAGAAGGATTTGCGCGAGCGGTATTGGCAGGGCAGGGAGCGCCGCATCTGAGGCGTCAGGCAACACGGCCGGCCTCCGGGCCGGCCTTTATCGGAAAGACACCATGAGCAATATCTACATCGCCGGCATCGCCATGACGGTGTTCGGCCGGCACCTCGAGCGCAGCGTTGAGGATCTCGCGGGAGAAGCGCTGCGCGGCGCCTTGCAGGAAGCCGGCTGCGCCGCCGCCGACATCGGCGCGGCCTTTTACTCGGGCATTACCAATGGTCAGCTTCAGGGCCAGTTGTCGATCCCGGGCCAGGTCGTGTTCAGCAAGATTGGCATCGAAGGCATCCCCGTGTTCAATGTCGAGAACGCGTGCGCCTCCGGCAGCACGGCTGTGCATCTCGCCGTGCAGCACCTGAAGGCGGGCGCCTGCGACGTCGCGCTGGCGCTTGGCGCGGAAAAGATGAACGTCCCGGACAAGGCACGCTCGCTGGCGCTGTTCGAGGCCGGGTGGGACGTGGCGCGCGTCGACGAGAACTTCGCGACGCTGGCCGCGCTGGGCGACGGCGTCGTGCCGCCGCCCGGCTCGGAATCGGATCGGCCCTACAGCCGCTTCATGAAGATCTACGCGGCGATGTGCCGCTATCACATGAAGACGTATGGCACAACCCAGCGCCAGATCGCAGCTGTCTCGGCCAAGAACCACCAGCATTCGGTACACAACCCGCATTCGCAATTCCGCCAGCCATTCACCATCGACGAGGTGCTGGCGGCGCCGCCGATCACCTATCCGATCACGCTGCCGATGTGCGCGCCCGTCACCGACGGCGCCGCGGCCGCGATCCTGTGTACCGAAGCCGGTTTGCAACGCCTGGGCATCGACCGCAAGCGCTGCGTCCGCGTGGCCGCCAGCGTGATCCGCAGCTTCACGCACCGGCCCGTCGACGCGCCCGGGCAGGGCATCGGCTACCGCGCCGCGCTGCAGGCCTACGACCAGGCCGGCATGGGCCCGGACGACATCGACGTCGCCGAGGTGCACGACGCGTCGGCGATGGGCGAAATCATCCAGGCCGAGAACCTTGGCTTCGTGCCGTTCGGCCAGGGCGGTCCCGCCGCGGAGCGCGGCGAGTTCACGCTGGGCGGACGCATCCCCATCAATACATCGGGCGGCCTGGAATCGAAAGGCCATCCGCTCGGCGCGACAGGAATCGGGCAGCTCTACGAACTGGTCACGCAGCTGCGCGGCGAAGCGGGCGCGCGCCAGGTACAGGGCGCGCGGCACGCGATCCAGGAAAACGGGGGCGGCCTGCAGGGCGTCGAGGAGGCGGCCCTCGCGATCCACATTCTGAGCAGGGACTGAAGGAGAACGGCATGGGCAGCAACATGGAGGCCGCAAGGTTCCGTCCGACCGGCGGGTGGATCGAACCGCCGGCGTACCCGCTGCCCGCGCTCGACGGGCACGTCAGCGCGGACGTGATTGTCGTCGGCGCCGGGTTCGCGGGCCTGAATACCGCACTCGAGCTGCTGGCACGCGGCGCCTCGGTGATCCTGATCGAGCGCGACTTCGCCGGGTTCGGAGCGAGCGGCCGCAACGCCGGCTACCTGGGCGGCAGCATGGCCGTCGAGTTCGAGATGTTCGCGAAGCGCGTCGGTCACGAGCAAGCGAAGCGGATCGTGCAGTTCTACGACGCGGCCGTCGACTACGTGGAGGACAAGCTCGTCGGATACGGCATCGACTGCGACTACGTCCCGTCGGGCATCATTCGCGCCGGCGTGCACCCGTCGCAGGAAAAGAGGCTGCGCAAGGACATGGCGGCAGGTCTCGAACTCGGTTCCGTCACGCAGTTCCTGGACCCGGCCGACATGCGCGCGCGCGGGATTCCACCGGCATTCCTGTTCGGCTGCTACACGCCGCGCGGCGGCACGCTCGACCCGGGCAAGTACGTGACGGCACTGCGGCGCGCAGCCATCGATGCCGGCGTGCGCCTGTACGAGAACACGGCGGTGCTGTCGTACGAAGAGGGTGCAACGGTGCGCGTCCACACGGCGAAGGGCGGCGCGATCGCGCCTTTCCTCGTGCTGGCCACCAATGCGTACACGCCGCAACTGGGCCTGCTCGGCAACAAGGTGGCGCCGATGCGCGTGTCCGCCATCGAGACGGAACCGTTGTCCCCGGCCCAGCTGGCGTCGCTCGGATGGCCCGGGCGCGAGGGCATCATGACGCCGCACTTCGTCATGGAGAGCCACCGGCTCACCGCGCGCAACTCGCTCGTGATCACGACGAAGCGCCTGAACTACGTCTACGGATCGAAGACGCCAAACGTGCCGGACCACGACGCGTATGGCGCGCTCGCGGCGGCCTTGCGCGACCGTTTCCCGACCCTGCGCGGACTGGGCATCCGGTCCTGCTGGAGCGGTTATATCAGCCTGGCGTACGACGCGCTGCCCGTGGTCGGGGAATCCGGGGAATACCGCAACATCCTGTATTCGGCTGGATGTTCCGGCCACGGCGTTGCCACGCAGTCGATGATGGGGCAGATGCTCGCGGACTGGATCACGGGCACAGCGCATCCGCACCTCGCCGCGCTGGATCACAAGACCCCGTCCACGCTGCCGGAACCCCTGCAGTGGTGCGCCATCAAGGGCGCGCTGGCGTTGACGAACCTGATGGACGAGCGCGTAGACCGCAAGGCACGCCGCGCGGCCGGCGGCGGGGGATGACGGCATGCGTGCGCTGAAACTCGCGTGTCTGGTGTTGTATGGGCTGGCGCTGGCGGCCCAGGCGGGCGTGTGGACGGGTACGGCCGCCGTGGCGATCCGCGACGTCGCCCTCGTGCTCCTGGCCGCGCATGCGGTCGAAACGGTTGTCGCGTTCCGCTTCGTGCGGCGCTATCGCGGCTCCCTTGCGACGAGCATCGTCCTCACATTGTTGTTCGGGCTGCTGCACCTGATGCCGCTGGCGCGGCAATCGTCCAGTACCTGATCGATCGGTTGTGTCTCCATCCATCCTCCTAATGGATGGTGTTTTGCCCGGCGGGGTCGAACCCGCCGGGTTTTTTTATTGCCGCGAACAGAGCCATAAAAAACGCTGCGGGCGTGTCGGCACCGGCAGCGTTGCGTGGACCGTGGCGCGGCTTCAGTCCACGGCCTTCACCATATCCTCGATGACCTTCTTGGCATCGCCGAACACCATCATCGTGTTCGGCTGATAAAAGAGATCGTTGTCGAGTCCCGCATAGCCCGACGCCATCGACCGCTTGTTGACGATGATGCTCTTGGCTTTATAGGCCTCGAGGATCGGCATGCCCGCGATCGGCGATGTCGGATCCTTCGCCGCCGGGTTGACGACGTCGTTGGCGCCCAAAACAAGCACCACGTCGGTCTGGCCGAATTCGGCGTTGATGTCTTCCATCTCGAACACCTGATCGTACGGCACCTCGGCTTCGGCCAGCAGCACGTTCATGTGGCCCGGCATGCGGCCCGCCACCGGGTGGATCGCATAACGCACTGACACGCCCTTGTGCGTCAGCTTTTCCACGAGTTCCTTCAGCGAGTGCTGGGCGCGCGCCACCGCGAGGCCGTAGCCCGGCACGATGATCACCGATTCCGCGTTACTCATGATGAAGGTCGCGTCGTCGGCGGAGCCGGATTTCACCGGCCGCTGCGCCTGTTCGCCCGCCGCCACCGTGCCCGCGTCGCCGCCGAAGCCACCCAGGATCACGTTGAAGAACGAGCGGTTCATCGCCTTGCACATGATGTACGACAGGATTGCCCCGCTCGAACCGACCAGCGAGCCGGCGATGATCAGCATCGCATTGTTCAGCGAAAAGCCGATGCCCGCCGCCGCCCAGCCCGAATACGAGTTCAGCATCGACACGACCACGGGCATGTCCGCGCCGCCGATCGGGATGATGATCAGCACGCCGAGCAGGAATGCCAGCAATGTCATCGCGATGAACGGCGTCCACGCCGGCGCGGTGCCCGGGTCGAAACAGAACACGAGGCCCAGCACCACGATGGCCACGGCGATGCCGAGGTTGACCATGTGCTGGCCGGGGAAGCGCACGGGCGCGCCCTGGAACAGCCGGAATTTATACTTACCCGACAGCTTGCCGAACGCGATCACGGAGCCG
>JBJMVU010000323.1:0-8465 GCA_045810485.1 Massilia sp.
AATATTGTTCGCGGCAATGCACGGCCAGATCCTTGCCCGTGACGATGCCGAGCCGCATGCTCAGGCATTGCAGCACGATGGCCGCCAGGCTCGACAGCACGACGACGAACAGCAGGTCGTAGCCGAACTGCGAGCCGCCCTGGATGGCGGTGGCCCAGTTGCCCGGATCCATATAGCCCACCGACACCAGCAGGCCGGGGCCGGCATAGCGCAGGATCTTTTTCCACAGCGGATCATTCTCGGGCACATTGACGGTGCCGGAGACTTCCGATGGACAGAACGGCGCGCTGGCGTTGGTCGGTAGTTTGAGCATAGGCGGCAAGATAGCACGGAGAGTCCAGCGCACGCCGTGTTCCGCCGAGGCCGCCGAAAGACGGGCGCCCGCAGGCGCCGGCCGGGCCTCAGTCGATGCCGAGCACGCGCATGCGGGCGCGCAGGCGACGGATCTCGTCGGCCATGTCGACCACGAGCGCGGCGAGGTCCTCGCCGGCGTCGAAGTCGCGTTCGACGCGCAGCAGGCGCCGGGCCCGGGCCAGGTCGCCGCTGCGGAAGCGCCAGCTCGTCACCTGCACGCTGGTCTCGCCGCCCAGCACGCCCGCCTGCACGTGGCGCACGACCCATTCGGTCTCCACGTTGCAGGCGCGCGCGAGTTCGTCGAGGGTCAGCGCCACGTCGTCCAGCAGCACGCCAGTGAGAATATCGTCATGCATCGTTCAGGCTCCTATGCGTTCGCGTGGATTGAAGGCGAGGTCGCGCGCCATCGCCTCGTACAGCTCGCGCGCACGGTCGCTGCTGGCTGGCGGCAACACCACGTTCAGCATCACGTACAAATCGCCCGGCGTTTTCGCCGGAATGCCGCGTCCCTTCAGGCGCAGCTTGCGTCCGCTCTGCGACCCCGGCGGCACCGTCACCTCGACCGTGCCGGACGGCGTGGCCACCGGGATGCTCGCACCGAGCGCCGCTTCCCACGGCGCCACGGGCACGTCCTGGTACACGTGTGTCCCTTCGACGCGGTAGCGCGGGTCGGGGTTCAGCTGGATTTCCAGATACAGGTCGCCGGCCGGCCCGCCCCCGGGCCCCGGATGCCCCTGCCCCCGCATGCGCAGCTGCTGGCCCGGCGTGACGCCTTTCGGGATGTTCACGGACAGCGTCTTGTCCTGCATGGTCGCACGGCCCTGTGCATCGTGCTGCGGAATGCGCAGGCTGATCGTACGCGTGGCGCCCTGGTAGGCGTCGCGCAGGTCGATGGAAATCGCCGCATGGATGTCCTCGCCGGGCATCCGGAATCCGCCGCCACCGGCATGCGCGCCCGCACCCGCGCCCGCGCCTGAACCTGCGCGCGAGCGCCGGCCCACATGGGCGAACAAGTCGTTGAAGAAATCGTCCGCGCCGGCGCCGCCGAAATCGAACTGCGTGCCCCAGTCCGGCGGGGGCTGGAAGCCCTGGCCTGGACGTTGCCCGCGGCCCAGTTCCTCGTAGGCGGCACGCTTCTCGGCGTCGCCCAGCACGTCGTAGGCCTCGTTGATTTCCTTGGTCTTCGCGTCCGCGTCCTTGTGCTTGCTGACGTCGGGGTGGTATTGCCGCACCAGCTTGCGGTAGGCCTTCTTGATGTCGTCCTGGGTCGCGGTCTTCTCGACACCAAGCGTCTGGTAATAGTCCTTGTATTCCACGAGCTTGCTCCTGGATCGGTTGGATGGTTGATTGACCGGTATGTTGTGGCGGGGGGCTTGCTTTTCAACTAAGGCCAATGGGACGGGCCCCGGAAACCATGAGCTTGTCTCCCTATGCCATGGCGTGTCGCTTGAGGCATTGGATGCTGCCCGTCAAGATGAAGCCAGCAGCAATCACTCATACAAGGAGACAGATAATGCATCGCACCTTCCTGCTCGCAGCCACCCTGTTGTCCGCAGCAACCGCGTCCGCCCAAACGAACTTCGCCAGCAGCTACAACGGCGCGGGCACGTCCGGCGGCTCGTGTTCGATGAGCTACAGCATCTCCGGCGTCGAGCCGTCCGGGACGGGCCCGTACCCCGTGTTCATCTACCTGGTCGGCACGAACGAGACGTACAACAACGCGGCGGCGATGGCGGCCGTGAACGCCATGGCGGGCAAAGGCTATGTCGCCGCCACCGTCGATTATGCGGCGTCCCAATTCGGCACGTGCTCCGTGTTGAGCGGCAAGTCGAGCTGCGTGTTCAATCCGAACAGCACGCTGAGCGCGGTGTCGCAGTTGTGCTCGCGGGCAAAGGCCGATTGCAGCAAGGGCATCGTGGTCGGCGGGTTCAGCCAGGGCTCCATCCTCGCGTTGCTGGCGAAGAACTATGACGCCCGCGTGCAGGCCGCGTACGGCATCGGCATGGGCAACATCTATGCGACGTACGACCTGTCGACCTGCGTCTCGAACGGCAAGCGTTCGCTGCCGAGCGACCGGCTGCGTGCGGTCGACGGCGAACGGGACAACTTCGCGGGCGGGACGCAGTCGGCCGTCCAGACGTCGCTGCAGAACGTGACGGGGCTGAACTGCGCGGCCGGTTCCACGGCCTGCATGAACGCAAACAACAGCGGCTGGATCATCGTCAAGAACAGCCAGGTCGCCGACGGCTCGGCCGATCACTGCTATATGCGCGCGTCCGGCGACTGCTTCGGCAGCCAGAACAGCCTCGACGCCAACTGGAACAACGGCACGGCGAACTGGAGCAAGGACACCAACCTGCAGTGGCTCACCAACTTCACAACCAAATAAATCAATGACGCATGCTTGATGCATGCCTCATCACGTCTCTCTGGCCGTAATTAGCATTTCAACCAGTATCCGGCCACGAACGGCAGTGCTAGATTCCTTGTGTTGCCGTTCGTCCAACGAGGGAGAGAATCATGGTCAGTAAATGGGTCAGGCGCACGAGCATCGCATTGGCGGCACTCGCCCTGCTGGGCGGGGCCACGGCCGGCGTCGGCAAGGTGCTGGGGGAACGCAAGATGACGCGCAGCATCGCGCTGGAAGTGCGTCCGCTCGACATCGTGCCCGACGTCGGCCGCGTCGACCACGGACGCTACCTGTACAACACGCGCGGCTGCGCCGAGTGCCATGGCGCGAACGGCGCCGGCAAGACGGTCGTGCGCGACGGCGGCATGCTCGTCGTCGCGCCCAACATCACGGCGGGCGCGAACGGCACGACGGCGCGCTACCGCGTGATCGACTGGGTACGCACCGTGCGCCACGGCGTCAAGCCGAACGGCAATCCGGTCATGATCATGCCCAGCGAGGATTACAGCCGCCTCAGCGACGAAGACATGGCGGCGCTCGTCGCCTACCTCGAGCAGATGCGGCCCGTGCCCGGCGTAAAGGCCGTCATCGACGTGCCTGTGCCCGCGAAGGCGCTGTACGCGTTCGGCGTCATCAAGGATGCCTCCGAAAAGATCGACCACGCGCTGGCGCCGCCGCAGGCCGTGCCGGCCGCCGTCACGCCGGCGTATGGCGCCTATGTCGCCGCCACCTGCGTCGGTTGCCACGGCGCGAACCTGGCCGGCGGCCGCGTTCCCGGCGCACCGCCGTCGTGGCCGCCCGCCGCGCGGCTGGCGCCCGGCAAGGGCAGCGCGATGAACCGCTATCCGACGCCGGACGCGTTCATGGCCATGCTCCGCACGGGCCACCGCCCGGACGGCAGCGCGGTGAGTGCAGTGATGCCGTTCGGGTCGTTCCGGCAGATGAACGACACAGACCTGCGGGCGCTGTATGCCTACCTGAAATCGGTGCCGGGGACGACGCTGGCGCAGCGGTGAGACCCGTCTGCCCTTCCGAAAGCGCCACACACCGTCATTCCCGCGCAGGCGGGAATAGTGCCCCCGGCACTATTCCCGCCATGCCGAGTCGCCGAAGTTGGCAAGCGCGGTACCGCTTCGGCATACCGGATTCTGTTGCTCAGTATGGATGGCCCCTTTCGCGGGAACGACAGGTTGAGGCTGCGCTCATCCAGGCACACAAGCTTGTCGATTCCTCAGTAAAATGATCGGTTTCCCCAGCAAACCGATCCATGACGTCCAACCTGTCCGCCACCGGCGCCCGCGCGGCGCATCCCGTCCGCACCGAGATCGCCACCTTGTGGCGGCTCTCGTGGCCCATGCTCGTGGGCCAGCTCGCGACCGTCGGGATGGGCGTGGCGGACGTCGCCATGACGGGCCACGTCAGCGCTGAAGAGCTTGCCGCCGTGTCGCTCGGCACGTCCGTGTGGTCGATCATCCTCGTCACCGTCATGGGCATCATGATGGCCGTGAACTCGGTCGTCTCGCACGAGATGGGCGCCGCCCGCTACGACCGCATTTCGCACTCGGTGCGCGAATCGCTGTGGATGGGCTTTGGCGTCGGCGTCGCAGGCTGTCTCGCGGCGAACCTGTGCACGCTCGTGTTCGACCACATCGGCCTGGACGCGGCCGTCGCCGACCGCGCATCGGCGTTCCTGCACATCATCAGCCTCGGCATGCCCGCGTTCGCCTGCTACCGCGCGCTGTACGGCTACACGACGAGCATCAACCAGACCAAGCCGATCATGGTCATCGCCATCTGCGGCCTGCTGTACAACATCGGCATGAACTGGCTGTTCATCTTCGGCGAGTTCGGCCTGCCGAAGCTGGGCGCGCTGGGCTGCGCGGTGTCGACGGCCAGCGGCGTGTGGCTGATGCTGGGTGCGATGGTCGTGTGGATCAAACTGTCGAGCGCCTACCGCCAGACCTATCCGTTCACGCGCTGGGAAGGTCCGAACTGGAAAGAGATCGGCAGCATGCTGCGCCTGGGCCTGCCGATCGGCGTCACGCACTTCGCCGAGGTCAGCGCGTTCGGCATCATCAGCCTGCTGGTGGCGCGCTTCGGCGTGATCGAGGTGTCGGCGCACCAGATCGCGCTGAACTTCGTCTCGCTCGTGTTCATGGTGCCGCTGAGCTTCGGCATCGGCGCGCTCACGCGCGTGGGCCAGGCGATGGGCGAAGGCAATCCCGTGCGCGCGCGCTTCGTCGCGTGGGTGGGCACAGGCATGTGCATCGCGTTCGGCCTGCTGTCGGCCATGGGCATCGCCCTCTTCCGCTGGCAGATCGCGGCGATGTACACGTCCGACGCGGCCGTCCAGGCCACGTGCGTGATGCTGCTGCTGTTCGCCGCCCTGTTCCAGCTGTCCGATTCGACGCAGGTCGCGGCCGCGTCCGCCATCCGCGGCTACAAGGTGACGCGCTCGCCGATGGTGATCCAGATGATCGCTTTCTGGGGCGTCGCCCTGCCCGTCGGCTGGATCCTCGGACTGGCGCCGGACTGGTTCCCGTGGTCGCCTGCCAGGCCGATGGCCGCCACCGGTTTCTGGATCGGCCTCGTGCTGGGGCTGACCGTGGCCGCCGTGCTGCTGGCGTGGTCGCTGAACCGACTCTCCAAGCTGCGCACTCGCGAACCCGCATGAATTCGGGTCAGAGCACTTTTTTGCGCACGAACTTTAAAGCAAGCTTTTTAGTGGCCGGGGCCGGCCCGCTCTTCTGAACAGCGTCATGCCGACTGGGATGCCCTCGCAGCGATCTTGCGCGCCGAGACATTGATCGAAAGTGTGCGCTGACCCCGAATTTGAGGAAAAAAAAAGCCGATGGACGGGGAATCCATCGGCGTAACCCTAGGAGAGAGTTTCATCCTATTTTGCCGGCATTGGGGTGCCGACGAAATGATCATAGTGCATTGCAGCGAACGTAATCATTACAGTTCATCCATCATTGACGCTCATCCCCGCCCTTCGTCTTTACAGCTTTTCACGGACGACTCTGGTATCGTTCCGCCGTTGCACAAGATTAATTTCCTAAATCTTTATCCAAGAGCCTCCATGCGCCTTCTTCTCTGCCTTTTAGCCGCATTGTCGGCCGTTCCCGCATCCGCGGAACGGCTGACGCTGGACCGTATCCACGCCGACCCGGCGTTGGGCGGTCCGGGCGTCCGCAGCCTGCGCGTCTCGCCCGACGGCGAACGCGTTTCTTTCCTGCGCGGACGCGCCGACAACCAGTTCCAGCTGGACCTGTGGGAATTCAACATGAAGGACAAGACCACGCACCGCCTGGTCGACTCCAAGCAGCTGGTCCCGAACGAGAACCTGTCGCTGGAAGAGAAGGCAAGCCGCGAGCGCGCCCGCACGGCCAGCCTGTCCGGCATCCTGAGCTATAGCTGGTCGCCCGACGGCAAGCAGCTGCTCGTGCCGATCGCGGGCGATTTATATCTCGTCGACGTGAACCGGCCGGAAGCCGCGCGCAAGGTCGCGTCGGGCAATGTCGGCGATCCGAAGATTTCGCCCAAGGGCCGCTACGTCTCGTACGTGCGCGACCAGAACCTGTTCGTCATCGACCTGGCGACGGGCCAGGAGCGCCAGCTGACGACGGACGGCAAGGGCACCGTCCACAATGGCGAAGCGGAATTCGTCGCGCAGGAAGAGATGGACCAGCACACGGGCTACTACTGGGCCCCGGACGATTCCGCCATCGCCTACCGCCGCTACGACGAGGCGCAGGTGCCCGTCGCGCGCCGCTTCGAAATCTTTGCCGACCGCACGGAAGTCATCGACCAGCGCTACCCCGCCGCGGGCGCGAAGAACGTCGAGATCGACCTGATGATCGTGAACCCGGCGACGGGCGCGCAGAAGAAGGTCGACCTCGGTCCGGAGAAGGATATCTACCTCGTGCGCGCCGACTGGAGCGCGGACGGCAGGACGCTCGTCTACCAGCGCCAGTCGCGCGACCAGAAGCGCCTGGACCTCGTCGCCGTCGACGCCGCTTCCCTCGCCCAGCGTCCTCTCTTGAGCGAGACGGCCAAGACCTGGGTCAGCATCCACGACGACCTGCGCTTCCTCGGCCGCCAGAAGGCGTTCATCTGGGCGTCGGAGCGCAGCGGCCGCAAGCACCTGTATCTGTACGACCTGTCCGGCAAGCTGCTGCACCCGATCTCGAGCGGCGAATGGGGCGTCGACAACATCCTCGCGGTCGACGAGCAGGCAGGCAAGGTCTATATCGCGTCGAACAAGGATGCCGTCATCGACAAGCAGGCGTACGCGCTGAACCTGGACGGCAGCAATGCGAACAAGCCCGTCCGGCTGACGAAGCAGGACGGGTGGCACGAAAACGTGTTCGCCCGCAACGGCAGGATTTTCGTGGACACGTTCTCCGATCCGAACACGCCGCCGCAAGTGTCGATCCGCCGCGCGGACGGCGCCATGGTCGAGTGGCTCGAGCATAACGAGCTGAACGCCCAGCATCCTTACGCCAACTACGTGAAGGACCACCTGCCGACCGAATACGGCACGATCCAGGCGCACGACGGCCAGACGCTGCACTACTCGATGATCAAGCCGGCCAACTTCGATGCGGCGAAGCGTTATCCGGTCTTCCTGTTCACGTACGGCGGCCCGCATTCGCAGCGCGTCACGCGCCAGTGGGGCAATCTGTTCAACCAGTACATGGCGCAGCAGGGCTTCGTCGTGTTCGTGCTGGACAACCGCGGCTCGTCGCGCCGCGAGCGCGCGTTCACCGACGTCATCTACGGCAACCTCGGCGCGCATGAAGTCGAGGACCAGCTGACGGGCATCGACTGGCTCGCGCAACAGAGCTTCGTCGATCCGAAGCGCGTGGGCGTGTTCGGCTGGAGCTATGGCGGCTTCATGACCTTGCGCCTGCTGGAAGCCGGGTCAAGCAAGATCGCGATGGGCGTGTCGGTGGCACCCGTGACGGACTGGTCGCTGTACGACACGCACTACACGGAACAGTTCGTCGGCGCGACGCCGCAATCGGATCCGGCCGCCTACGAGCGCAGCGGCGTGTTCGCGCACCTGGACGGCCTGAAGTCGCCGCTGCTGCTGGTGCACGGCATGGCCGACGACAACGTGCTGTTCACGAACTCGACACGCCTGATCGACGCGCTCGTCAACCGCAACGTGCGCTTCGAGCTGATGACGTATCCGGGCGCCAAGCACGGCATTTCGTCGCGTGCGGGGCAGCGCCATGTGTATGGCCTGATCGAGGCGTTCTTCAAGAAGAACCTGGGCGGGACCGAGCCGAAGTAAGGCGCAGCGGAACGAAGAGAAGGGGTCAGGGCCCGGTTGCTTTGTTGGGCCCTGACCCCGAATTTCAGCGCGCGGCCGTTACTTGGTGGCGTCGTGGATCTTCTCTTTGAGATCCCCCAGCTTTTCCTGGGTCTTGCCCTCGACCTGGTTCTGCAAGCCTTTCACCTGCTGCTCCGGGCTGCCGACGATCTTGCCGGCCTCCTCCTGGATCTTGCCGCCGAGGTCTTGCAGTTTGCCGTTGATCTGATCCGAATTCATGGTGTTCTCCTTTCGTTCAAAGTTCGACACCATCGTAGCGCCGGCGTCCGTATGGCTCAGTGAGCGCACGCACATTGCCATGCGGGCGACGGTCCAGCGGCCCCACTGATAGCATCTTGTCATGAACGAGACGTCCACTTC
>JBJMVU010000324.1:0-8952 GCA_045810485.1 Massilia sp.
AACCATCCGGCTTTCATTGGCATCCAGGAGTTCACATGGCGCATCCTTGTCTCGCGGCCCTGCACGGGGTCGACATCATCCTGCCCGACGGGCGCATCCTCTTCACCGACCTGCACGAATCGTTCGCCGCCGAGACGGTCGGGCTCATCGGCCATAACGGCAGCGGCAAGTCCACGCTCGGGCGCGTGCTCGCGGGCGAGCTCGAACCCGCCGCCGGCCGCATCGAGCGACCGGGGCGCATCCGCTACGTGGCGCAGCAGACCGGCGCCACCTCCGCGCGATCGCTGGCCGACGTGGCGGGCCTCGGTGCACCACTGGCCGCGCTGCGCCGCCTGGCGGCAGGCGACGCGCGCGACGGGGACTTCGACATCATCGGCGACCGCTGGGACCTGGAAGCCCGCTGGGAAGCGATGCTGGACGGCGCCGGCCTCGACGCGGGCCTCGCACCGCAAGCCTTGTCCGGCGGACAGCAAACGCTGCTCGCGCTGATCGGCGCCTTTTGCTCGGACGCCGACCTGCTCGTGCTGGACGAACCGGGCAACCACCTCGATGCCGGCAACCGCGCCTTCCTGCTCGGCCAGATGCAAGCATGGCGCCAGTCCGGCCGCGGCCTGCTGCTGATCAGCCATGACCGCGATTTGCTGGAGCACGTCGAGCGCACGCTGGAAGTCCACGCGGGCGGGTTGCGACGCTACGGTGGCGGATGGTCGCTGGTGGCCGAACAGCGCGAGGCGGAACTGGCGGCGGCAAGCGCGAAGCTGGAACGGGCCCGCACGGAGCGGCGCCAGGGTGAGCAAAAAATGCGCGAGCAGGCCGAACGCGCCACGCGCAGGAGCGCCCGCGGCGCGCGCGCGAAGGCGGACGGCGGCATGCCGAAGATCGTGCTGAACGCGCTGCCCCAGCGCGCCGAACAGACGGATGGCGCCAGAGCGGAACGCCATGCGCGCGAGCGGCAGGCGTTGCAGGACGACGTGACGAGCGCGTTCGCGACCTTCGACGCCCTGCACCAGCATCCGGTCTTCCCGCAGCTGGATATCGCGATCCCGCCCGGCCAGACGGCCCTCGCGTTCGACGGCCTCGTCGCCCGCCACGGCCCCGGTCAGCCGCTGGACTGGCGCGTGCAGGGCGCGGCGCGGATCGCGATCACGGGACCGAACGGCTGCGGCAAATCCACGCTGCTGCGCACGATCGCCGGGGAACTGCCTCCGCTTTCAGGCGCCATACAGGGCCTGCCCGGCGTGCTGCTCGACCAGCACCTGGGCATGCTCGATCCGGCCCGCAGCCTGCTGGATCAAATCAGGACGGCGCACGACGAAGGCCGCCTGCGCCAGATGCTCGCGCTCGCGGGCCTGGGGCCTTCGCGCATCCTGCGTCCCAGCGAAGAGTTGAGCGGCGGCGAGCGCATGCGCGGCGCGCTGCTGCTGGCCGTGCTGCGCGAGCCAGCGTCGAAGCTGCTGATGCTGGACGAGCCGACGAACCACCTCGACCTCGCGAGCGTGGAGGCGCTGGAAGCGATGCTGGCGTCGTGGCCGGGGGCGCTCGTCGTCGTGTCGCACGACGGGCGCTTTCTGGAAAAGCTGGCGCTCACCCACCGGCTCGAGTGGACGGCTGTAAGGTGGGCACCCTGTGCCCACCTTACAGGAACCGGTCGAGTATCTTCCGGCTACCCTTGTCAATGCCGAACATGTCGCGGATGAGGAAGTGGATGCCGTGGCTGTCCGCGATGAGCAGCGAATAGGTGCCCAGGCGGCGAATGTCTTCCTCGCCCTTGAGCACGAATTCCGTGTCGCCGCGGTCGGTTTTCACGGTCCACGTGCACGGCGTGGCGTAGCTGGACACGCCCTTGATCGACAGGATCTCGGGCATGAATTCGCGGCCGTCGAGTTCTTCCGTCACGAGCGAGCGGATCTCGGCCGGCATCGTCTCGAGGTCGTCGATCCACGCGACTTCCTTGCCGCCGTCGCGCATGAGCGAGATGCCCTTCATTGGCGCCTGCACGGGAAACGAGCGCACGGGCGCCACGCCGACGAATTCCTCGCCCTCGCCATTGGTCAGTACCAGCTTGCCGAACGCATCCCGGCGTAGAGTAAATGTCGTCATCGTTCAGTCTTCCTTGCTGCCGTCGTCGTCCGGGTCCTGGTCCACATTGCGCGCCTGCGCTTCGTACAGGCGGAAATAGGCGCCTTCGCGCGCCATCAGCTCGTCGTGGCTGCCCTCTTCCACCACCTGGCCGCGATCCAGCACGACGAGGCGGTCGGCGCGGTGCAGGGTCGACAGGCGGTGCGCGATGGCGATCGTCGTGCGGCCCTGCACGAGGTTGTCCAGCGCTTTCTGGATTTCCTTTTCCGTTTCCGAGTCGACGGAGGACGTGGCCTCGTCGAGGATCAGGATCGGCGGGTCGATGAGGAGTGCGCGGGCGATCGAGATGCGCTGGCGCTCGCCGCCGGACAAGCCCTGGCCGCGCTCGCCCACCATCGAGTCATAGCCCTGCGGCAGGCGCAGGATGAATTCGTGCGCGTGCGCGGCGCGGGCGGAGGCGATGATCTCCTCGCGCGTCGCATCCGGCTTGCCGTAGGCGATGTTCTCGGCGATGGTGCCGAAGAACAGGAACGGCTCCTGCAGTACGAGGCCGATGTGGCGGCGGTAGTCCGCGACGGCGAAGCTGCGGATATCGCGGCCGTCCAGCAGGATCGCGCCTTCGGCCACGTCGTAGAAGCGGCAGATCAGGTTCACGAGCGTGCTCTTGCCCGAGCCCGAGTGACCGACGAGGCCGACCATTTCGCCGGCCTTGATGTTCAGCGAGATGCCGCGGTTGACGGCGCGGTTGCCGTAGCGGAAGCCCACTTCGCGCAGCGCGATGTTGCCCTCGACCTTGTCCACCTTGACCGGGTTGACGGGATCCGGAACGCTCGACACGTGATCGAGGATGTCGAAGATGCGCTTGGCGGCCGACGCCGATTTCTGCGTGACGGACACGATGCGGCTCATCGAATCGAGGCGGACGTAGAACCGGCCGCTGTACGCGATGAAGGCGGACAGCACGCCGACGGTGATTTCCTGCTGGCTCACCTGCCAGATGCCGAAGCACCAGATGATGAGCAGGCCCAGTTCCGTCAGCAGCGAGACGGTCGGCGAAAACAGCGACCACACCTTGTTCAATTTGTCGTTGACGGCCAGGTTGTGCTTGTTCGCTTCGCGGAAGCGCGACGCCTCGCGGTGTTCCTGCGCGAACGCCTTCACGACGCGGATGCCGGGGATGGTATCGGCCAGCACGTTCGTGACCTCGCCCCACACGCGGTCGATCTTCTCGAAACCCGTGCGCAGCCTGTCGCGCACGACGTGGATCATCCACGCGATGAACGGCAGCGGCACGAGCGTGATCAACGCCAGCTTGGCATTGATACTGAACAGGATTACGCCCGTCATGATGATCATGAGGACGTCGGACAGGAAGTCCAGCAGGTGCAGCGACAGGAACACGCAGATGCGGTCCGAGCCGCTGCCGATGCGGCTCATCAGGTCGCCCGTGCGCTTGCCGCCGAAGAATTCCAGCGACAGTCTCAGCAGGTGCTCATAGGTTTCGGAACGCATGTCGGCGCCCATCCTCTCCGACACGAGCGCGAGGATGTACGTGCGCCCCCAGCCCAGCGCCCAGGCGAGAATCGAGGACGCGAACAGGCCCCCCATGTACATGTAGACGAGGTGCGTGTCGATGTGCTTGCCGTTCTGGTACGGGATCAGCACATTGTCCATCAGCGGCATCGTCAGATACGGCGGAATCATGTGTGCGCCGGTACTTGCCAACATGAGCAAGAATCCGAGGAGCAACTGCCCGTGGTACGGCCGGGCGAAGCGCCACAAGCGGAACAGGGTCCAGGTCGACGGCGGCGTATGCAGCACCTTGGTGCAGATCGGGCAGTCTTCCTGGTCCGGTTCCAGCGGGGCCTTGCAGCTCGGACACGTATGTTGCTCGGGCGGTTGCACGGGGACGCCGCGGACATAGCTGTCGACCTGGTCCTGGAACTGGTCGACGACGCGAATGGCTTGCAGATTCTGGCCCAACGTAAAACGCCAGGCCGCCAGCAAGCCGTTCCGGTCGACCAGTTCGAGATGGCCGACACCCGCGTGGTCGTGGTGGCGCATTATCAAACCGGCACGATACGGCCAGTCGCGCCACATCGTGTCGCCGGGTGCGCGGGTGAGCAGGCGATAATTGGTGACGACGAGAATACCTTTGGTGAAACGTAATTTCGCATCGAGGTCAACCTCGACGCTGTTTAAAACGTTTTCCCCTGGCGCAAGCTTTTTCGCGACGTCCGCCTGCCAGTGCTCAGGCAGGAAACCGGCGGTCGACGCCGGCGGAACGGAGGGAACAAGTTGTTGAGTAGTCATGTGATGCCGCCGGTAAAGGCAAAGTTTCCGGTTCTATTTCGGGATTGGAGCAGCCAAAGGCTGGCAGATCTGTACGATGGAACGTTGTGAGCGGTGATGCCGTTGACACGCACGCCGACTGAAAGGCGACGTGCGGGCGTGTACGGTATTCTATCGGCGGGGCCGGACTGGCAGAAAACGGTTCGGCACGGTAAGCTTCGTTCCGGCAAGTATACAACATGTGCATTATGGAAATAGAGGAAGGCAGTGGCCGTGATCCGGCAACTGCCTCGAACCCATTGGTGTGCAAACTTAGGCAACGCCATGCGATGAGAGAGCGGTCGTCGCGTGGCTGGATATTTTCATGACAGACAAGAAAGACATTGCAATTCTTCGTGTAAACCACCTGCGTGGGCCGAACATCTGGACCTACCGCCCTGTCATCGAAGCGTGGCTCGACATCGGCGAACTCGAAGAATGTCCTTCGAATAAACTTCCCGGCCTGTATGAACGCCTGACCGCCTGGCTGCCGGGCCTGATCGAACACCGCTGCGGCGTCGGCGAACGGGGCGGCTTCCTGGAGCGCCTGCGCGACGGCACGTGGTCCGGCCACATCCTCGAGCACGTCGTCCTCGAATTGCAAAACCTGGCCGGCATGAAGACCGGCTTTGGTAAAACCCGCTCCACCGCCGACCACGGCATTTATAAAATGGCATTCCGCACGCGCGACGAGACCGTCGGCCGTGCCGCCCTGCAAGCCGGCCACGCCCTGCTGATGGCCGCCGTCAACGACACCCCGTTCGACCTGCAGGCCAAGGTTGCGGAACTGACCGAACTGGTCGACCGCTATTGCCTGGGCCCCTCGACCGGCCACATCGTCGACGCCGCCACCGACCGCCGCATCCCGTCCATCCGCCTGACCGAAGGCAACCTCGTGCAGCTGGGCCACGGCAGCGCGCAGCGCCGCATCTGGACGGCCGAGACGGACCGCACGAGCGCCATCGGCGAATCGATCGCCAGCGACAAGGATCTGACGAAGACCCTGCTCGCGTCGTGCGGCGTGCCGGTGCCGGAAGGCTCGGTCGTGCGCAGCGCGGAAGCGGCGTGGGAAGAAGCCCAGGACATCGGCCTGCCCGTCGCCGTGAAACCGGTCGACGGCAACCATGGCCGCGGCGTGTCGCTGAACCTGATGTCGGAAGCGGACGTGCATGCCGCCTACGCCATCGCGTCCGAGGAAGGCGATTCCAGCGCGGTGCTGGTCGAGCGCTTCATTCCGGGCAACGAACACCGCCTGCTCGTCGTCGGTTCGAAAGTCGTCGCGGCCGCCAAGGGCGAATCGCTGTGGGTCGTCGGCGACGGCACGGCCACCGTCACGCAACTGTGCGACAGCCAGATCAACATCGACCCGCGCCGCGGCAATTCGGAAGAATTCCCGCTCAGCCTCGTGGAGCCGGCGACGAGCGACGAAGTCATGCTGGACCTCCAGCGCCAGGGCCTCACGCCGGATTCGGTGCCGCAGGCCGGCCAGAAAGTGCTGATCCAGTTGAACGGCAACGTGGCCGACGACGTCACGGACGAAGTCCATCCCGAAGTGGCCCACGTGGCCGCGCTGGCCGCACGCGTCGTGGGCCTGGACATCGCCGGCATCGACCTCGTGTGCGAAGACATCTCGCGCCCACTCCAGGAACAGCGCGGCGCGATCATCGAAGTCAATTCCAGCCCGGGCCTGCTCGCGCACATCAAGCCCGCCAAGGGCGAGCCGCGCAACGTCGGCAAGGCCATCGTCGAACATTTGTTTGCCGAAGGCGAGACGGGCCGCATCCCGCTCGTGGGCGTGACCGGCACGACGGACGCGGCGCTCGCCGCGCGCCTCGTCGGCACCGTGCTGAACCAGGCGGGCAAGCACGTCGGCGTGGCCAACCGCGAGGGCCTGTTCCTCGACGGCCGCCAGGTCACCGCGCAGGACGGCACCCGCTTCGACGCCGGCCAGCGCCTGCTGATCAACCGCACCGTGCAGGCCGCCGTGTTCGAATCGAACGCGCGCACGATCCTGTCCGAGGGCCTGCCGTACGACCGCTGCCTCGTCGGCATCGTGACGGACCTGGGCAATGCCGCCGACGTGGCCGACCTGTACGTGCGCGACGACGATGCGCTGTACAACGTGGTGCGCAGCCAGGTCGACGTCGTGCTGTCCGACGGCGCGGCCGTGCTGAACGCGGCCGATGCACGCGTCGTGGGCCTTGCCGAACTGTCCGACGGCGCCGTGCTGTTCTACGCGCAGGACGAGGCCAACGAGACCTTGCAGGCGCACCGCGCGGGCGGCGGCCGTGTCGCGTTCGTGCGCAACGGCCACATCATCCTGGCGCAGGGCGGCGAGGAAATGCCGCTGCTGGGCATCGACAAGGTCAAGCCCGCCACCGCGGCGCAGCCGGATGCGCTGCTCGCGGCCGCACTGGCCGGCTGGGCGCTGGACGTGCCGACGGACCTGATCTGCGCCGGCCTGCGTACTTTCGACCCGGCCGGCAAGAACAAGAAGGCCAAATAAAGATACGTGCCCGGCATGACCGGGCCGATCCCGCAAGACCCTAAAGGAAAGATTTATGGAAGTTTCACGCGTACGGGCCCTGCGCGGTCCCAACCTCTGGAGCCACCACACGTCGATCGAGGCGATCGTCGCGTGCACGCCCGACGAGGAATCGATCGGCGCCCTGCCCGGTTTCGAGACGCGCCTGCGCGCCCTGTTCCCGGAAATCTGGCCGCTGCAGCCGACCGGCCATGACGACACGATCCCGCTGGCCCAGGTGCTGGAAGTCGCGGCCCTGGCCCTGCAGGCGCAGGCCGGCTGCCCCGTCACGTTCAGCCGCACGACCGCCACGCTGGAGCGCGGCATCTACCAGGTCGTCGTCGAGTACA
Organism: Massilia sp.; assembly: GCA_045810485.1. Classification (GTDB taxonomy): domain Bacteria; phylum Pseudomonadota; class Gammaproteobacteria; order Burkholderiales; family Burkholderiaceae_D; genus Telluria. Next base: position 7,285 of record JBJMVU010000324.1, read on the forward strand.
GCGAGGAAGACGTCGGCCGCCTGGCCATGCAACTGGCCGAGCAACTGTGCGCCGCGGCCCGCAACGACCAGCCGTTCGACCTCGAAGGCGCGCTCAAGCAGCTGCGCGACCTGGACGAGGACGTGCGCCTCGGCCCGTCGACGGGTTCCATCGTGCACGCCGCCGTCGCGCGCGGCATCCCGTTCCGCCGCCTGACCGAGGGCAGCCTCGTGCAGTTCGGCTGGGGCAGTCGCCAGCGCCGCATCCAGGCCGCCGAGATCGACGCCACCGGCGCCATCGCGGAATCCATCGCGCAGGACAAGGAACTCACCAAGACCCTGCTGAACGCGGCCGGCGTGCCCGTGCCGCTGGGCCGCAGCGTGAGCGACCCGGACGACGCGTGGGCCGCCGCGCAGGAAATCGGCCTGCCGGTCGTGATCAAGCCGAAGGACGGCAACCAGGGCAAGGGCGTGACCGTGAACGTCACCACGCGCGAGCAGCTGGACGCGGGCTTTGCCGCCGCATCCGAGTTCCGCGACGACATCATGGTGGAAAAATACCTGCCGGGCCACGACTACCGCCTGCTCGTCGTGGGCAACCGCCTCGTCGCCGCCGCGCGCCGCGACCCGCCGCACGTCGTGGGCGATGGCGTGCACACCGTGCGCCAGCTCGTCGACATCGTCAACAGGGACCCGCGCCGCGGCGACGGCCACGCGACGTCGCTCACCAAAATCCGCTTCGACGACATCGCGCTCGGCTCGCTGGCCAAGCAGGGCTACGACGCCGAGTCGATCCCGCCGAAGGGCAAGCGCGTCACCTTGCGCAACAACGCCAACCTGTCGACGGGCGGCGCCGCCACCGACGTCACGGACGACGTCCATCCGGAAGTGGCGGCGCGCGCGATCGCGGCCGCGCACATGGTCGGCCTGGACATCTGCGGCGTCGACCTCGTGTGCGACAGCGTCCTGAAACCCATCGAAGACCAGGGCGGCGGCATCGTCGAAGTGAACGCCGCGCCGGGCCTGCGCATGCACATCTCGCCGTCGTTCGGCAAGGGCCGCGCCGTCGGCGAAGCCATCATGGACACGCTGTACGCGCCGGGCGACGACGGCCGCATCCCGGTCGTCGCCGTGACGGGCACGAACGGCAAGACGACCACCGTGCGCCTGATCGCCCACCTGCTCGCGAGCTCGGGCCTGCGCACCGGCATGACGAACACGGACGGCGTCTACATCCAGGGCCGCCGCATCGACAGCGGCGACTGCAGCGGCCCGCGCAGCGCGCGCAACGTGCTGCTGCACCCGGACGTCGACGCGGCCGTGTTCGAGACCGCGCGCGGCGGCATCCTGCGCGAGGGCCTGGCCTACGACCGCTGCCAGGTCGGCGTCGTCACCAACATCGGTTCCGGCGACCACCTGGGCCTGAACTACATCACGACGCTGGAAGACCTCGCGGTACTGAAGCGCGTGATCGTCCAGAACGTCGCGCCGAACGGCATGGCGGTGCTGAACGCGGCCGATCCGATCGTCGCGGGCATGGCCGACAACACGAAGGGCGACATCACCTATTTCGCCGCGGACGCCTCGCTGCCGGTCATGCAGAAGCACCGTGCGCAGGGCCGCCGTATCGTCTACGTCGACAAGGGCCATCTCGTCGCCGCCAAGGGCAAGCAGGAAGAACGGGTGCCGC
>JBJMVU010000325.1:0-9560 GCA_045810485.1 Massilia sp.
AACAAGATGGAAACAAGACGATGTGTCATGGGTATCCTCAATGGGTTATGCGCTCTACATTAGCCCTGCCCCCTCGCCGCCGGTTTAATCCAACGCAGAGTTTCGCGTTGACTTAACGCGTACCTTTTAGCTAGCGGAGCGGTGAGCGTCTGCGTGATCGGGGAGGATCAAATGACAGTGCGAAAGCGATTGACGCCAGCAGAGTTCGATTTCATTCGGCCCCACCTAGAACGTCAGAAGGAAAAAAACATCGAGCACATTCGCCGCGTCCTGGTGGACGGTGTGAAGCAGCGGGATATCGCGGCCGAATTGCGAATCACGGTGCAGGGTGTCAGCGCGATGATGGCGCGTGCATGGCGCACACACGTGGAATTTGGAAGCCGGCCGGAAGGCTGGCGAGCCGTCAATGTGGCACTGCCGGACAACGTTGCGGACGTCGTCGAAGAAATGGCAGACATCGCGAGAAGGCGGATGCTGAAATGAAGACGTTCATTCCCGTGAACCAGAAAGGCGGCGTTGGCAAAACAACGACCAGCTACAACTTCACGCACTACGTAGCTGACAGGAGTTTTCGCTCAGCCCTGGTCGACGCCGACGAACAGGGCAATGCCACCAAGGCGATGGCACCGCATGCGATTACGGAGTTTAACGCAGCCGACCTTTTCTCCGACAAGCCACTGCCTTTGCCAAAGGAGTTTCCGAGACTGGTTCTGATCCAGACCGATAGGGTCCGTCTGCGCGATGTCGAACAATCCGAACTCGACGATATGCACCTACTGGAGAATCTGCGTGCGCGACTGGCCGAGCTGACCCCGCACTTCGACTACATGACGTTCGATACTCCCGGCTCCAACAGTCGAATCGCCAACGCTTTCCTTGCCGTCAGCGACTTCGTAGTTGTCCCCTGCAAGATCGATCCGTTCAGCGTCGACGTATCTGCTGAAGTGCTCAGGCGGATCAAGTTCATCCAGCGCCATTTCAATCCCAATCTGGTCAACTTCGGCATCCTTGCCAATGAGTTCGACGCACGCCAGCCCGCACAGGTCCAGGACTTCAAGGAACTGCTGGCATCTCACCATCAGTACATGTTCCCGAAGCCGATCATGGACCGTCAGGCGTACCGTGAAGCCGCCGGTGCACAGGTCCCGGTATGGAGGCTGAAGGAAGGCGCCGCCGGCGAGAGCGGTGGACGCATCAAGAGCGCTGCCCGCGATGCCGGAAAAGAAATGCGCGCCGTTTTCGACATCCTATTAGAAAGAATGGAAAGCACTGGAGTGTAGACATGAACACTCGCCTGAACCTGACTGGACTGGCCGATCTGGCGCACGAAGGTAAGCCCAAGCAGATCCCATTGCGCGACATCGTGCCGGATTCCGCGAACCCTCGCGATGCCGATGACGGGAATGATCTCGCTGCTATCGAAGCTCAGAAAGAGCTTGACGCGGACGTTGCGGACCGCGGCGTGAAGACACCGATCTCGGTCCGCCCTCATCCGAATATCCCTGGCAAATACTTCATCAACTACGGCCATCGCCGCTATCGGTCGGCATGCAACAACGCCTTGGCTACGATTCCGGCGTTCGTGGATGAGCAGTTCGACAGCTACGACCAGTTCAACGAAAACGAACTACGAACCGCGCTGAGCACTCGGGCACGCGCCCTCTTCATCAAGAGCAGGCTCGATGCTGGAGACACGAAGGGCGAGATCGCGCAGCGGATGCGCAAGAAGAACCAGAACTTCATCACGGAACATTTGGCGCTTATCGATGCGCCTGATTGCATGAACAAGGCGTACGCCGCCGGCGTCAGGTCCGCGCGAACGCTGTACGACCTGCGCCAGGCGTGGGAAGAGTTCCCGGTGGAGATCGAAGCATGGTGCCAGCACATCTCGCAGGTCACGCGTGAAGGCGTCAAGGAGGCGGTGGAGAGCTTCCGGCATGGGCGATCAGTTTTGTCCAGCGGCGACGTGAGCGCAGCTTCGGCGTCTTCAGGCTCGGGATTTCGTCATGACGAAAAGTTGCCTCCGGTTGAAGCGGGTGCGCCGGCAGCGGCACCCGAATTTCGTCATGACGAAAAAAGTCTGCGTAGCCCTGGGCGATCAGGTATGGCTGCGGCGGCGGCCAAGGGCCGCCCTCCAGATGGGATCATCGTTCAGTACAAAGGGAAGCCCGCGACGGTCGTTGCAGGGGCGACGGTGTCGATTGTCGTGGCCGGGACGGACGTTCCATTGAACGTCCCTTTTTCCGAGTTAGTGTTTAAGCGATGACGTCATGAAGTGATCGGCATGGGTTATGAGCCACGAAAGTTGGAAGGAGCAGCACATGAGGCGCGTATCGAAGAAGGTAGCCGGTGTGGCTGGAAAGGCGGTACTCGGAACGATCAAGTACAGCCTCTATGTGACCTTGTTACTGGTTGGGCGTGTGCTTGTGCCCTTAGCCAGCCTGGCTGTAGCCGGCGGGATCCTCTTGTTCCTTTTTTGCCTGTTGTTTCTGCGCGATCGCATCCCACTGTTGATTTGGGGGGCTTGCCTGGCTGTGGGCGGGATCGTCATCCAGCTGATTTACCACGCCGCTTTGCGCCTTGTCGCGCCGGAAGGCGTCGTGATTGTGAGCGAGCTGTGAGATGTACGCCCGCAGTCCCGAAGGGACGAGGATCAAATCCTAGATCTCGAAGAGATCTAGGATTTAAGACGACAGTCTATCCTGCCTTAAAACCAAAACCGCAGGCAAGACAGAACCGTCGGATTTGAACTAATGCAGTAACGAATTGAAGCCGATTTCCGCCGTCGCATGGAAGGACCATAATGCCCCCTTAAAACCAAAACCGCAGGCAAGACAGAACCGTCGGATTTGAACTAATGCAGTAACGAATTGAAGCCGATTTCCGCCGTCGCATGGAAGGACCATAATGCCCGCCATCACAGCAGCAGTAAGCGCAGAGACAAAGGCCGAGTTCAACGCCGTGGCTCATGCCCGTGAAACCACGCCCTCGCGCCTGGCCGCGTCTCTGATCGAAAATTTCTTAGGTGAGCAGGCCGGCAAAAGTACCGTCTCCTGCAAATCAGGTCTACAGCTAACAGCCGCCGCTAATACCAATGGGGAGGCTAGAACCGAGCAAGTCTTCGTGCGCCTGGAACCGTACTATTACGCCGAGCTAGGCCGGCTCGCTGCAGAAAGAAACTGGTATCGCGGCACATACCTGGCCAATCTTTTTCATGCCCATGCAGACCGCAAACCGGTGCTGTGCGAGGTCGAGATCAACGCACTTCGCCAAGTAGCCCGTCAGCTGGCCGACATGGGCCGAAACATCAACCAAATTGCTAAGAAGCTAAACACATCGTTGGACCATGCGCACCTGGTCACGAGCCTCGACTTCGATCTGGTCCAAATTCTGATCGAGGTAGAAACCAACGCCGTCAAAGGCGTTCTACGAGCAAACATACGGGGATGGGGAATAAGCGATGTCGAAACATGAAATCCTCGACCCGGATCATCCTGGGCGTCGCTCCGGAATCCGGCGCCTGGTCTACCATCCGTCGACTACTGGAAAACCAAGTAGGAAGTCAGGCTGGCGGGATAATCGTGACTGGTCCACGATCAAGGATCAGTTGCGCATGACAGTAGGACGTGCACCCGAGGTCGTCATCAACGTTAAGGGCAGCCGGCGCGGAAAGGATGACGATCACACGGCGATTCAGGGCGTGCTGCGATACATGATTTATATCTCTCGCAATGGGCGACTACTGACCATTGATGAGCGCGGGGATCGGATTGACGGCCGTGAGGCGATCCATGAAGCGCATGCATCATGGGACCTGGACATGCAACGCACTCGCAGCGGAAAGGGGGAGCCGCTACACCCGACATTCAACTTCATTTTTTCAATGCCAGCCAAGACCGATCCCGACAAGATGCTCGATGCGGTCCAGTCTTTCGCACGTGAACACTTCCATGGCCATCAATATGTGATGGCCCTTCACACCCCACAAACCGATCCCGCCATGAAGCCGCCGGAACACCCTCACGTCCACTTGATCCTTCGAGCCGAGGACGAGAACGGCCAGCGCATCTATATTCGGAAGGGCGATCTACGCGCATGGCGCGCGGCGTTTGCTGCCAAGATGCGCGCACGAGGCATCGAGGCAAACGCCACTTCGCGAGCGGAGCGCGGCAGGTCACTCAAGTCTGTGCGCGGCGCCGAGTGGCACATCCAGAAGCACTATGAAGAGGCGATGCGTGATGCAAAACCAGCCGCACCACCAAAGGCTAAGGCAGCGCGCTTCGTAGAGGTAGCGCGTGAACTGGAGGAAGGACGCAGCGAACCAAAGCCTTGGGAACTGGCCATGGCCGCACGCCGGCGCGATGTCTTGCGCGAGCTGAAACAGAACGCTGCCCGGCTTCGACAGGAAGGCGACAACGAACTGGCGGACCAGGTTGACCGCTTCATGCAGGACATGCCGCCCCTGGATTCCGAGCGGCACCAGATACAGCGGGCACTTATCAATCAAGTCCAAGAGCGCCTACAGACGCGTAGCGAAGGGAAAGGAAAGGACTCAGAAAGGTAGACCTAAAAGACCAGATTCTTCTCTGTGAGAGGTGGCAGCTTCCGCTGCCGTAATAGCCATTTTTTTCGTGCACTTTTAGCTTCACCTACCCTAAACAGCGCCCAACAAATAAGGCCACTACTCCAGCACACATAACCAACTTTGAGCAAAATCGACAAGCTGTCCAGCTTCGTTGCGCTGCCGCTCGAAGCCTGAGAGGGTCATCCGACCACTGTTAAGCCAGACAATCCGGACATCATATAACTCGGCTCGCCTCTCTCCGTCCTGTAGCAGTCGGGCCACCTTTACAGGCCGACGCAGGCCCTGATCGGTCACGTCCTGGACGACAAGCTCGCCGCGAAACCCGAACGATTCTTTGAGAACTCGACGGTCGATCTCCACGCCCAGCCGCCGCATTTTGATCAGGCGAATGTTCATCGGAACCCACTGCAATACTGTGTTTTTATACAGTAATTATATCAACTGCAATGGGTCACGCGCGCACGCCTTTTGTAGGTAAGCTGGCCGAAAATTTCTTACCAAATTTCTTACCAGCTCGGCCAGAAACGAAAAAGGCCAGCTGAGAAGCTGGCCTAACTCTATGATTCTATTGGTCGGGGCGAGAGGATTCGAACCTCCGACCACGTGCACCCCATGCACGTACGCTACCAGGCTGCGCTACGCCCCGACTCGGGCCACAATTATAACAGAGGCCCGCCGGATGACTAGTCTTTTTGTCACCAGGCATCATGGGGTCATTACTTCCAATCCCCACGCAACGCCAGCACTTCCTCGTACAGTCCCTCCGGCGTCACCTGCTGCGGCGGCACCGGCCGTCCGACGGCCAGCGCCAGCCTCGACCGCAGGCCGCGGGTCAGCGAGCGTTCGAACACGTTGGACGGATCGCGCGAGAACACGCTGCCCCACAGCCCGCGCAGCGCCATCGGGATCACGGGCACCTGGCTGCGCGCGACGATCTTGGCGATGCCGCCGCGGAATTCGTTCATCTCGCCCGTGCGCGTCAGTTTTCCTTCCGGGAAAATGCACACGAGTTCCCCTTCGTGTAGCGCCTGGGCGATGTCGACGAAGGCCTTTTCCATCAGCCACGGATTCTCCTGCGCCGGAGCGATCGGGATCGCCTTGCCGGTGCGGAACATGAAGCCCAGCAGCGGCGTTTTAAAAATGCGGTGGTCCATCACGAAGCGGATCGGGCGCGGGCTCGCGGCGAGGATGACGATGGCGTCGACGTAGCTCACATGGTTGCAGACGAGGACCGCGGCGCCCTCTTCCGGGATGCGCTCGACGTCCACCGTCGATACGCGGTGGATCGTGTGGATCAGCAGCCAGGCGAGGAAGCGCATCAGGAATTCCGGCACCAGCGAGAAGATGTAGATCGCGACCACCGCGTTCAACAGCGCCGTGGTCAGGAACATCTCGGGGATGCTGAAGCCGCGCTTGATGAGGAACACCGCCACGCCGGCCGACGCCACCATGAACAGCGCATTCAGGATGTTCATGCCGGCGATGGTGCGCGACACGTGCGCGGGGTCGCAGCGCGTCTGGATCAGCGCGAACAGCGGCACGATGAAGAAGCCGCCGAACACGCCCAGCAGCAGGATGTCGGCCAGGATGCGGAGCGTGCCGTGCTGCGCCAGCACGCCCATGAAATCGACGGGGGCCGTATTGGTGTAGCCGAGGCTCGCGAAGTACAGGTCGATGCCGAACAGCGACAGGCCGATCGCGCCGAACGGCACGAGGCCGATTTCGACCTTGCGGCCGGAGAGCTTTTCGCACAGCAGCGAGCCGGCGCCGATCCCCAGCGAGAAGATCGTCAGCAGCAGCACGAAGACGCTGTGGTCGCCGTGCAGGTAGTCCCTGGCGTACAGCGGGAATTGCGACAGCACGAGGGCGCCGTAGAACCAGAACCAGGAATTGCCCAGCATCGAGAGGAATACGGTGCGGTTGTTTTTCGAGAACGCCAGGTTGCGGACGGACTCGGCGACGAAGTTCGCGCTGATCTTCAGCATCGGCGCGGGGGCCGGCGACACCGGAATTCTCCAGCTCGTGGCGAGGCCCAGCACGGCGACGCCCAGCGTCCCGAACGCGACGAAGTGCACGCCGGCGGCGCCGTGGCCGGCCAGGATCGCACCCATCACTTCGCCCAGCAGGATGCCGACGAACGTGCCCATCTCGATGACGCCGTTGCCGCCCACGAGTTCTTCCGGTTTCAGGTGCTGCGGCAGGTAGGCATATTTGACGGGGCCGAACAAGGTCGAATGGACACCCATGCCCACCACGGCGGCGACGAGCAGCCACAGGTTGTGCGTGAGCCAGCCGATGGCGGCGATGCTCATGATGCCGATCTCGAGCAGCTTGACGAAGCGCGCCAGCCGGCCCTTCTCGACCTTGTCCGCGATCTGGCCCGCGGTCGCCGAGAACACGACGTACGGCAGGATGAACAGGCCCGGGATCAGGTTGTTCAGCAGCGCGGCGGGCAGCGTCGTCCACGACAGCGCGTCATACGTCAGCACGACCAGCAGCGCCGTCTTGAACAGATTGTCGTTGAAGGCGCCCAGGAACTGGGTCCAGAAGAACGGGCCGAAGCGGCGCTGGGTCAGCAGGGCAAACTGGCTGGTGTGGTTCGGGTGGCTCATGCTGGTCGACGCGGTATTAAACGAAGCAACAATCTACATCACAACCGCCGGGTTGAACACATGATGTTGCTCGGCGCGAATCAATGGTCGCGGATTTCGCTACCCGGGGCGGCTGAAGCAACCACCCGACTCGAAAATAAATCGCCACGCGTGAGTATTCGTGAGGCTGTTGCGTGATCCGCGCGCCTACAATGCCGAGCATTCACCGACTGGCAACCATAAAAATACAGCCACGTCGGACTTTCCTCCCCTCGCCAGGCGATGCAGCGCGGTCGATGTTCGTACCGCGCACGACAGGTTTCCGCTCGCGCGGAAACGGTCGCGCCTGTGGCCCCGCCGCGCCGGCGCGATCGATGCTGTGCCCTTTCATTTAAACTTACAGGAGCACCATTGATGAAATTTCTGTCCAAAGCAGCGTTCAAATCGATTGCGACCAGCGCGATCGCCTGCATGATCTTCGCCGCCCCCATCGCGGATGCAAGCGACTGCATCGGCACGTGTTCGGCGGCCGCCAAGCAGGCCTATACGCAGGCGGAGACCTGGGCATCGCAGCAGGCGGCGCAAAACTGCGGCCAGACCGCGCATTCGGCCGCGGAATTCCAGGCGTGCTACAGCGCATCCCAGCCGTGGATCTACGCGCAGGCGCAGGGCGCCTATAACTACACCTATTCGTACTGCATGGGCCAATGCCGGTGATCTGACGCCATGCAAGAAGCGCCTGGACGCACCGGCGTCCAGGCGCACCTTCCCGATCAGACGACCCGCGTCCACGCCCGGTACAACGGCCCGATCCCGAGCACGACCACCACCATGCGCGCGACGTGGAACGCCGTCACGACGGGCACGCCCAGGTGCAGCACGCGCGCCGTCAGCGCCATTTCCGCGATGCCGCCCGGCGACGTGGCCAGCACCATCGTCCCCGGATGCAGGCCCGTGACGCCCGCCACGCAGAACGCGAACAGGCCGGCCAGCAGCAGCGTGACGGTCGTGCACGCGGCCACGCTGGCGAGGAAGCGCGGCGCCGTGTGCACGAACGCCGGCGTAAAACGGGTGCCGAGCGAGACGCCGATGAACAACTGCCCCGTGCGGATCATCCATTCCGGAAGACGCGACAGCTGCACGCCGGCCGCCGTCAGCATCATCGCCACGACGAGCGGACCGATCACCCAGGCGTTCGGCAGGCGCAGGCGTTTCAGCGCCAGCGCGGCGCCGGCCGTGAGCGCGACGAGCACGCACAGGCCGGGCACGTCGACCTTGCCCGCCAGCGGTACGAACGTGTCCAGGCCTGCGCCCCAGCCGTGGGCGGCGATCCAGCGCACCACGAATGGAATGGTCCCGACCACCATCATGATGCGCAGGCTGTGCGCGGCCGCCACGCGCTCGACGGCCGCGCCGTGGCGCTCGGCCTGCACGGCCATCTCGGATGCGCCGCCGACGGCCATCGCGAAGAAGGCCGTCGCGTCGTCGCTGCCGGACAGCCGGCGCAATAGCGCGCCGCCCGCCATGCCGAGGCAGATCGCGAAGGAGACGGCCAGGGCGATCCAGCCGAGATTACGGGCCAGCGCCGCCAGCACGGGCGCGCTGAAGTACAGGCCCAGCGCGGTGCCGATGGCCCACTGCCCCGCCTCGCGCGCCTGCACGGGCGCGGAGAGACGCGCGCCCAGCATGCACGCGATCGCCGTGGAGAACAGCGGGCCGATCATCCACGGCAGCGGCGTGTCGAACAAGATGCAGAGCTGCGCCGCCGTGAAGGCCAGCACCAGCGCGGGCAGGAACGTCTTGATCAGAACACCCAGAGCTTCTCGGCCGGCATCTCGAGCCAGTAATTGCCCGGGTCGACGCGGTACTTGGAATAGGCGCGCACGTTCGCGTTGCCGTGCTTGAACAGGCATTCCCAGCGGTCGCCCAGGTACATGCAGGTCGACAGCGGCAGCTTGATCCCGTTCTCCACCGGATCGCGGCCGATGCGCACTTCTTCCACGCGGATCAGGGCCGTGCCGTCCACGTCGGGCGCGCCGTTGCCGCGCGCCGTCGCGTTCAGCGCCATGCCCTCCACCTGCACGCGCGCCGCGCCGCCGTTGCGCGCCACCACGCGCGCCGGCAGGCGGTTGTTACTGCCCATGAACTCCGCGGTGAACAGCGTGTCCGGCGACTCGTACATCGATTGCGGGGTGCCCTGCTGCTCGATCTTGCCGTTGTTGAGCAGGAGGATGCGGTCGGAGATCGCCATCGCCTCGGCCTGGTCGTGCGTGACCATCAGCGCCGAGAGGCCCAGGCGCACGATCAGCTCGCGCAGGAAGGCGCGCGCTTCCTCGCGCAGCTTGGCGTCGTTGTTCGTAAGAGGGTCGTGTAGGTTTATATTG
>JBJMVU010000326.1:0-6163 GCA_045810485.1 Massilia sp.
ATCACGGAAAGCGTGGCGCTGCACGACCTGGACAACACGCGCCGCTTCATCGACCAGGTGCGCGCCTTCGGCGTGAAGGTGGCGCTGGACGACTTCGGCGCCGGCTACACCTCGTTCTCCTACCTGAAGGAGCTGCCGGCCGACGTGCTGAAAATCGACGGCAACTTCATCGTCAACATCAACGCGCACCCGGCCAACGTGGCGATCGTGGAAGCGATCGTCAGCCTGGCCGGCAACCTGGGCATGCGCACGATCGCGGAGTGGGCCGAGGACGCGGCCACGATCCGCACGCTGGCCGAGATCGGCGTGGACTACGTGCAGGGCTATGCGGTGGCGCGCTCGCAGCCGCCGGAAAAACTGCTGGCCGCGAGTTCATCGGCCAGTTTCATCCAGGGCGAAGACGTCTTGAAGCTCGTGCGGACGCTGGGCCAGTCGGCCAACGAGGCGGACCTGCTCGGATTCGCTCCCTGCGACGAGCATCTCCTGTGGGGTGGGCATCCCATGCCCACGCAAGGCCAACATACCGCGCACGTCACGCGTGGGCTCGTCTCATTGGATTGATGCCCCCGGCATCAATCCCCCCCGGCCTCAAATGCCCACCCTACTGAAGGCCGGCCAGGCGCGGGCGCGCATCCTGCAGCATCAGCATGCGCCGCGCTTCCTTCAGCGTGGCGATGTCGCGCGCCAGCTTCACGGGCGCCGCGAGATTGGGCCGCTTCCACGTCACGCGCGGCAGCTCGCCTGCGGACAGCACGTGCCGTTGCGGCGGCGCGCCGGTGTCGCGCGACGCCGGCATGGTGGCGGACCCGGACGCGCAGGGCTGGTCCGTCAGCGTGACGTGACCGTTGCTGTCCACACATTTGACGACTTCGCCGGCCAGTGCCGGCGCCGCCAGAACCGCGGCGGCGATGATGCTCAGCAGTCTAACTGGACGCTTCATGATGTTCTCCTGTATCAGGTTCCCATCGTGCCCGGCGCGACCGCATGCCTCTGTTCGGTGCCTCACTGTGTGCGCATATCGGCTTCCAGTGCCGTTGCGACACGCGGCGCCTCGCGATGCGCCCGTGCGCACATGACGACGCCCGCGACCAGCAGCGCCAGCGCCGACGCTTCGAGCGGCGTGGGCCAGCGGCCTTCCCACAGATAGCCGTACAGCGACGCGAAGATGGTCTCGAACACGATCATCTGCCCGGTGAGGGCGAGCGGCAGCGCACGGCTGGCGACATTCCACAACCCGTTGCCGAGGACGGAACAGAACAGCGCCATCGCGCCGATGAGGCCGAGGAAGCGGAGCCAGTCCGCGTTCGTGTGCACGAGCGTGTCGCCATAAAACGCGGGCACGGCCAGCACGATGGCTTCGAGCCCCGTGACGACGCCCGTCAGCAGGCTCCAGTCCTGCGCCGACACGTGGTCGAGCCGGGCGAGCCAGCGGCTGTTACTGACGGCATACGTCGTCCACGACACGAGCGCGCCACCCGCGCACAGCAAGCCCGTCAACGAGCCCCAGCCGGACGTGGCGAGCGATTGCCAGCTGATGCAAACGAGTCCGGCCGTGCTGCAGGCCAGCGAAGGCAGCAGCTCGCGCAAGGCCAGTGCGTGGCGTTCGCGGCTGCCGACGAGCGTGACGGCAAGCGGCAGCAGGCCGATCACGAAGGCCGTCATGGCCACGCCGCCCGTCTGCACGGCCTTGGCCAGCAACACGTAGTACAGGATATTGCCGATGAAGCTGAGCCACGCAAGCGCCCGCCATTCGCGCCACCCGAGCGCACCCTTCAATCGGCGCCAGGACGGCGCGACGAGCACGACGGCGACGAGCCCGTAGGCGAGATAGCGCCCGGCCGATAGCTGCAGCGGGGGAAAATCGGCAGCCAGCTTGGGCGCGAGGAAGACGAGTCCCCAGAACGCGCCGGCGACGATGCCGGCCGCGATGCCGAGGAGGGTTTTGTTCGTGGTCACGGGATGCTCCAGATGCGGAAAGCATCCATTGTCGGGGGAGGGTGGCGGGATGTCTTGGCTGGAACTACTGGCGATTTGACCGGGTCTCTCGTCGGCTCCGGTCGTCGTGACAGTCGGTGACTTTTTCGGTTCAGCAACCTGCTATGCTGGCTTGGGAGACCGCGATTGACCAGCCAAGGAGACACACTGATGGAGAGCGATACGGACTGGCGTGCCATGGCTGGAAACGGCCAGTGCGTCCCTATGCCAAAGACGACAACCGAAATTAGCGATAGGTTCGTAAGTGTCTTTTTGGGGGCGCCTGAATTCGCGTCTTTGCAGAAAGCCGTCAAATACCGTCTGACCCTCGACATGATGTTCGGGGTGCTCCGGGCTGCTGTCGCCGGAGTCGCAGCGCGCTGCAAAGGCGACGAAGCCAGAGCAGCTTACCTGGCGTCTTTGGACGAGCTCGATAAGGCTTTGGAAGACTATCAAGCGGGCCGCGTCATGCTCGGCACCTTGCGAACGCAGCTGGCCCAGCATCTGTTTCGTTGGGCGCGCTGCCTCGATCCCGAGCCTTTGCGACTCAGTATATAGAGACGCTACGACATAAGCTCAAGCAGCAGGTCGAACAACCGCTTTAAAGCATGCTCCTGGCGCCAAGCATTTGCTTGGCAATCGCCGATAGGGCAAAAATCCTTGGCGACCTTAAACAAATTATGGGCCTAACGACGTGTTGCGGCCGGTCTTGATAGTCCGCGGATTTTCTAGCTCAGCAACCTGCCATGCCGAGTCGAACGGCCGAGTTCGACAAACAGTCTTCCGGCAGGACCGGTCATATCGGCCCGCAAATTCTCTCAACATTGGTTGCGAATATGCTTAGATCATCAGGTGGTGGCACGGAAACCGCGGCGATGCACAGGTTGTCCCGTAAGCTCTGGTCAGCCATGCCGCTTTTGTTCAGCGCGTCAACCGCATCCGCCATCCCCCCGCCGCCGCCCGCACCTCCGCAACTGCGCGAGGCGCGGATGACTGTCAGCATTCGGTTAGTCGAAGCAAATAATGGACGAACCAGCCAACTGACCAAGGTATGTACGGTTAACGGAAGAATCCCTGTCTACGCCGATGACGGTCGAGCTGCCCGCATTAATGGTCGGGAAATTAAGGGATGCACGATGCTGTGGAAAGGACAGAGTTTGAATGTATCGGTGCGCGGAGCAATGGCAATTGCACAAGGCCCCGTTACCTTTGCCACGGCAAGCGTTCGTGTAGTACCTCCCGGTGCCCTTCCACTTTGTCCCGACATGTGCGCGCCGCAACCGCTTGCTGATTCCAACGGAGAAATTAGAGTAAGCGGCGTCCCGACATCATTGCAGTTCAGTTTGAATCCAAACCCGGTGTCGATATTGAATGCCAGGCCCACCGTCTGGCTCGAAGCCGATATCGCGATTTCTCACTGAATACCTGGTCGATTGACGCCTGTCGTAGCAGAGCCGCCCCGTATGAGAATGGAAGACTCATGAAACGCGCGATCAGCGCAGTTGTGGCCACGACCTTGATATGGGGTTGGCGCACTGACCAGTGGGAAAGTGCGTACTTTTAAGCAGTCCCGCCTGCTTATACTCGTGCATTGCTGATTCCCCGAAAGTCCTTGAATGCGCCTTCACCGCACGCCACTGGCCGCCAGCTTCGTGTCGCTGTGTCTGAGCCTGACACCCGCAACCGCTTCCGCGTCCCCGACCCCACAGGAAAACCGCCAGGCCGTCGAGCGCGACGTCGACGCCATGTTGCAGGGCTATGTGACGAAGCAGGACTGGGCCGGCAACGTCGCGATCGTCTACGCGGGCAGGCAGATCGTGCGCGGTGCGTATGGCGTCGGTGACCGCACCTGGCAGATCCCGACCCGGCCGGATGCCGTGTACCGCGTCGGCTCGGTCACCAAGATGTTCACCGCGGTGACGATCCTGCAGCTGGTGCAGGCGGGGCAGCTGGCGCTGGATGCGCCGGTGCGGACGTATCTGCCGGACCTGCCGCCGTCGTGGCAGCCGGTCACGATCCGGAACCTGCTGAACCACACGAGCGGCGCGCCCGAATACCTGTCGAGCACCAATTCCTTTCGTAAGCTGGTGCGGGTCGACCGTACGCCGGCCGACGTGCTCGCGCTCGTGCAGGACCAGCCGCTGCGCTTCGCCCCGGGCAGCAAATACGAATACTCGAATACGAATTACGTGGCGCTCGGCCTGATCATCGAAAAGCTGACCGGCAAGCCCTATGCGGACGTCCTCGAGACCCGCTTCCTGCGACCCCTCGGCATGACGCACTCGGGCTATTTCGACGACACCCGCATCGTCCCGGCCCTGGTGCCGGGCTATCTGAAGGAAGACGGCCGGCTGCAGGTCATGTTCCATATTGCGCCGAGCATGCTGTACGCCGCCGGCAACCTGTATTCGACCATCGACGACCTGCTGCTCTGGGATCGCGCACTGCTCGACACCGACGCCCTGGGACTGGACGCTACGCTCAGGAAGGAGATGTTCCGGAACCAGGGCTTCGGCTACGGACTCGGGGCCTTTGTCGGCACGATCGACGGCGAAGCCGCGGTCGGCCATGGCGGCACGCTGCCCGGCTACCAGTTCGGCTACGAGCACTTCACGCGGCTGCCGCTGACGGTCCTCGTGATGACGAACGTGTCGCCCACCAATGTCGACAGGATGGCCGCCGACCTGGCGAAGCTGTTCTTCAAGCACTGCGGCAAGACGGCGCCAGGCGAGCAGTGCGATCTGGCGACGCCTGCCCGCGGCCAGTAGGTCATTGCTTGCGATGAAACCGCCGCACGCCGACCGGCTTCCCGGCGGCATACTCGATCAATTCGATATGCTGGGTATCGTAGATCAGCGGGTAATTGATCCTCACGGCTGAGCTGCCGCTGCCGCAGGTCCCGTCATCCAGTTGCAGCAGATACGTCGGGATGCTGCCCTTGGCCCCGGCCACGAATTTCGTGCCGCGCGCGTTCGTGTACACCGTGCCCGGCTTTTCCTGTCGCACCGCAAATTGCCGCACGCACTTCGGCACCGATTTGTCCCGCCCATGCCACGCCATGGTGTCGCCCTTCACGGTGAGGGTCGTGTAGGGCGATTCCGCGGGATCGTCCGCCAGCCAGCGTCCGGCGAACGGCACCGGCTCCGCCTGGACGGAAGCGCTGAAGCCGAGGCCGGCCACGATGGCAACGAGCCGCGCGAACGACATCACACGCTCAGCCATGCCGGTTCGCCCGCCGATACGCCCCTGGCGTCATCCCCGTCACATCCCTGAGCGCCCGCGTCAGCGCGCTCTGGTCCGAAAACCCGGCCGCCAGCGCGATGTCGGCGATGGGCCGCGCCGTATCCGTCAGCCAGGCCTGCGCGCGCGCCAGGCGGATATCGCGCAGCCACGCATGCGGGCTCGTGTCCAGTTCGGTGCGGAACAGTGCGTGCAGGCGGCTGACGGACAGGCCCGCGCAGCGCGCCATCGAGTCCGTCGTCCAGGCGAGGCCGGGCTCCGCCTCGACGCGGGCCATGAGCGCGGCGAGGCGCGACGTGGGGCGGGGTGTATCCAGCGCGATGGTGTCGAGCAGTAACGGCACCCAGCCCCGCAGCAGCGCGGGCTCGAAGGCCTGCGTGCGCATCATGCCCATGAATTCGACCAGCTTGCGCGCGCCCGGGCCGAGGGCCATGAACGGGCGGTCCAGCATGCGGCTCCAGGCCGGATGCGACATGGCGGCCGGTTCGACGTCGAGGATCAGCGACTGGTTGGCGCCGATGCCGCACTGGGCGTGCCAGGCGTCCGGCGCGACGCAGGCGGCGCGCAGCGGGTCGAGCCGTTCCCGGCGGCCTTCGATGTCGAGCAGCACGGCGCCGCGCACGGGCAGCACGAGCTGGGCGTAGACGTGGCGGTCGGCGACGATGTCGGCGCCGTAGGTGCGCAGGTGGAGGTCGGTATCCATAGCGGGCAGTCTAACTGATTGTCCGACGGGACCTACAAGTCGAAGGGAAAAAATAGTTCGGTCCAGCCCCTTGCAGCCACGGCGGCCGTCCCAATTTGCCATCCTGATTCAGCGCCTTCGGGCGCAGGTCTCCTCTGTCTCCTCCAAGTGCAAACTTGGATTTACCGCCTGACGCAGCGATGCGCAGGCGGTTTCTTTTTGGCTGTGTGAGCGTTAGTTCGGTAACGTGGCCGCTTAACCGAGCTG
>JBJMVU010000327.1:0-14641 GCA_045810485.1 Massilia sp.
CGGCGACCACCTCGAACGTGTTGCGCAATTCGGGATGGGTGACCGCCAGCGGCGGCAGGAGCAGCGCGCGCACGAGGCAGATCGCGGCCATCGTCGCGAGCCCCGTGCGCAGCAACGGCGGTCGGCGCACCGTGCCCAACGCCGCGCACGCATACCAGGCGCACGTGGCCATCAGCAGCGCGATGACGAGCGCCCCGGCCGGCGCGGGCCACGTGCCGTCGCGCGCCGATGCGACCACGCCGGGCGGCGCGCCGAAGTAGGCATACCACGCCGGTCCGGCCGGAATGGCCGCCACGTGGATGAGCGACCCGATGATGGCGATGGCGGCGGACAACTGGATCCACGGCCTGGATGATGACGTCATGCAAGACTCCCCGATGTCGATCCATGATGTTGCCACGACAACCACCGGCAAAGTGCGCGCTTTGTCACGGGCCCCCTATCAGAACGGACAGGCAGGCCGGGCTGGCGCGCCCCGTATTGACACCTATACTGAGTTGATTCGTCTTCGCCGACCGGCTTCATTCAGGAGAGACCTCATGGACGCACCCCGCCGCATCTGCCTCGCACTCGCCCTCGCCGCCGCCAGCGCGGCGCCGTACGCCGCAGGACCCGCCCAGGACGGCGACATGGACGTCGCCTCGGCGCTGAGCGACACGAACAGCCGCGCCATGCGCGGCCGCGAGATCGTCCCGCCGGGCGTCATCCTGAACCTGAAGGGCAAGCAGAGGAACCTCGTGTGGCAGGGCAGCTATATCGTCAACACGACGGGCTGCATCGACTGCCACACGCACCCGACGTATTCCCCCGGCGGCGATCCGTTCCAGGGCCAGCCCGAGCGCGTCAACGCGGAGCAGTACATGTCCGGCGGCCGCCAGTTCGGCCCCTTCACGGCGCCGAACCTCACGCCGGACAACGCGGGCCGTCCGGCCGGCCTCACGCGCGACGAATTCGTGCAGACGCTGCGCACCGGCCACAATCCGCACGACCCGGCCGGCGAGATCCTGCAGGTGATGCCGTGGCCGGCGGTCGGCAAGATGACGACGCGCGACCTGTACGCGATCTACGAATACCTGCGCGCGATCCCGTCGCTGCCCGACAACCCGCATCCGGGGCCGTGACTTTACCGCCTGAAGGACGGCAGCAGGCCCATGTCCTCCTCATGCTCGATCCGCGAGGCATACAGGATGCTGAATGCGAGGAGGAACGCCGGTCCCACGACCGCGTTCCCGATCAGCAGCAGCTGCGCGGCGGCGATGAGGAACAGGGCCGTGGGCGGCGCAAACCGGCGGCCCGGGTCGCGGTGCGACTTCCAGAAGAGGACGATGCCGAGCACCGCGAGCGCGGCGCCGGCGCCGCCGACGCCGGGGTGGACGGCGTAGTCGGCGACGTCGAACCACGGCGTGAACAGGTACAGCAAAGGCAGCGCCGTCGAACCGGTGAACACCAGCAGCAGGCAGAACTTCCCGAACGCCCCTTCGCGCGATTCGACGGCCCGGATCTTCCTGTTCCTGACCTCAAGCGGCGCGCGGATGACGAAGCAGAGTGCGAACATCGCGAGGAAGCCGACATCGAACATGCCAGCGTGATGCATGACCACTCCCTTTTTGTATTGACTGGACCCCCGCGCCGGATAGTAACATTGTAATTACAGAAAAGCACGGCCCGGAACGCCTACCGCCGTCCGGCCCGCGGGCTTACTGCATCGTGTACGTCTGCTGCGCCGTGTCGACGGCGTAGTTGCGCGCCGTGTCCCAGTACGTGAAGGTGTAGCGCACGACGTCGCCGATCTTCAGGCCGCCCGCGCTGTACGTGTTCGTCGCGCCGTCCAGGCGCATGCGCACGTTCTGCTGGCCGCCGTTGTTCACGGTGTAGTGGACGTCGGCCCAGCTGCCGGTCGTCGTCGTGAACTGCAAGGTCGTCGCGGACGTCTGCGTCACGGACGTCGGGCCGGACGGCGGCGGAGGCGTCGTCGTGCCCGCATCCCACACGATGTCGTCGATCGCGAACTGGAACGTGGACGCCGGCAGGTTATTGGCGTCGCTCGAGATCATGAAGACGTCGAGCAGCGACTGCAGCGCCACCTTGGGCCCAATCAGCGTCGAGACCGGGACGCTGCCCTGCGCCCAGTCGCCGTTGCGCACGAGGCCATACGCGGTCGTATTCGCCGGGAAGCTCACCCAGTTCTGGTTCGTGTACGTGTCGCCCACGCCGATGTTGAAGGAGACGTTGGCCGGGATCTTGATGCGGAACTTCATCGTGCCGTTGCGGTAGTTCGTCAGGTCGCGGGCCTGGCGCGCCTGCACGCCGCCGCCGAACCACTGGCCGGGCGCCGTGTACGCCCAGGCGATGACGTTGCCGCCTTCGTACGGCGGCGTGTTGCCCGCGCCGGACGACGCGCCGTTCCACAGGAAGATGTCGGAACTGGCGCCGGCCACGAGCTTGTTGTTCACGGGGGTGTTGTCCGTGAAGACGCCGAATTTCCCGGCCACTTCCGGGACCGTCTGGTTGCCCAGCTTGACGCTGCCCTTGCCGTCCAGCTGGTAGACGCGGACATAATCCACGTACATCGTGCCCGGCAGCGGCGCCGTCACCTGGCCCGGCGTGGCCGCGTCGGTGAAGTTGCCGCCGACGGCGAGGTTCAGCAGCAGGTAGAACGGGGCCTGCAGCGCCGTCGAATTCACGGGCAGCGGCGCATCGTACATATTGTGCTCGACGCCGTTGTCGACCGTCGTGAAGCGCATCTCGCTCTCGGTCCAGTACAGGCGGTACGTGACGAAGCGGTTCGCGAGCGACGTCGCGGGCACGTACCAGTTCTTCGTCTGCCACGCGGTGGAGGCGGCGCAGCTTTCGTTACCCGGCACGCACGCTGCCTGCTGCCACGTGATCACGTTGGAGCCCACGGAGTTGTTCGCCGACGGCGACCCGGCCGCCGCGCGCACGGAGGCCTTGTGGCCCATCTCCATGATGTCGATCTCGCCGTTGCGCGGCCACGTCTGCGCGCTCGTGCCGAGCATCCACGCGGCCGGCCACAGCCCGGTCGCGATGTTCGGGGTGCTCATGCGGATCTCGATCATCCCGTACTGCACCTGCACCTTGCCGTGGCTGTCGATCTTCCCGGACGTGAACACGTTGCCGCCCACCGTCTGGTTCTGCGCGCGGATCGCGAGCGCGCGCGTGCCCGGTTCGAACGGCACGTCGGCGATCGACACGTTGTTCGGGCTGTAGTATTCGAGCTCCTGGTTGCCATAGCCGCACAGGTTGATCTGGCAGCCGTTGCCGTCGGTGGCGGTCCAGCGCGACGCGTCCAGGCTCGACCCGTTGAATTCCTCCGACCACAGCAGCTGGCCGACGGACGGGCTGGTGACGCTGGCGCCGGCCTGCGTCGCGCACGCGAGCAGCACGCCGGCGGCGACGGCGCGGAAAGGTTTCCATTGCGAGTGACGTTTTTCGTTATATGGGTTCACTGCGACTCCTCTGTTTCACTTCGACGGATAAGCGACCGCCCGTCGGGACGGCCGCGCTGTGCCGGCTCGGCTTGCCGGTCTTGCTGGATCCTGCGGAGAGTGGATTTGGAAACCTTTCCAAATGTGACGCAGAATATAGCCGCGTTTGCACGCAACGTCAAATCGAATCGTGCGGGATGACACATCGGACTGGTAAACTCGGGCGATAACCACCCCTCACCACACACCATGAAACATTCGAACGGCGGCCTCGTTTATTCCACAGAAAGCGGCCGCATGTGCCCCGCTTGCCGCCAACCCGTCGCGGCATGCACGTGCAAGGCCGGCGCCGCGCCGGTCGGCGACGGCAACGTACGCGTCGCGCGCCAGACCAAGGGGCGCGGCGGCAAGGCGGTCACGCTCGTCAAGGGCCTGGCGCTCGACGCCGCCGCCCTCGCCGCGCTGGGCAAGCAGCTGCGTACCGCCTGCGGTTCCGGCGGCACCGTGAAGGATGGCGTGATCGAGGTCCAGGGCGACCACTGCGACCGCATCATGGAAGAACTGGGCAAGCTGGGCCACCGGCCGAAGCGCGCCGGCGCTTGACTAGAACAGCGCGCCCTGCGGACTGGTGAGCCGCGTGAAGCTGTCGTCCAGGAACGGCAGGATGCCGTCGGCGACAGGTTCCAGCTGCTTCGTCAGGTAGTGCTCGTAGTCGATGGGCGTGCGGCTGGTGTCGAGCGTCTCCAGCGGTTCCGGCCCCGCCGTCGTCATCACGTAGCGGATCCAGCCGCCGTTGCGGTATTGCGCGGGCCGGCCCTGGCGCACGTGGAATTCGTCGGCCGCGCGCGCCGCGCGCACGTGCGGCGGGACGTTACGCTCATACTCCACGAGCGGCCGGCGCAGGCGCTTGCGGTATACGAGCTGCCCGTCCAGTTCGCCGCGCAAGGTCCGCGCCACGTAGTCGCGCACATAGTCCTCGTACGGCTGGCCGCGGAACACGCGGCCGTAGAGCTCCTGCTGGAACGCCTGCGCCAGCGGGGTCCAGTCCGTGCGCACCGTTTCCAGGCCCTTGAACACCAGGTCGTCGCTGCCGTCCTTGCGCCGCACGAGGCCCGCGTAGCGCTTCTTGCTGCCCTCTTCCGAACCGCGCACGGTGGGCATCAGGAAGCGGCGGAAGTGCGTCTCGTACTCGAGTTCGAGCGCGCACTCGAGTTTCAGTTCGTCCCGCAGGTGCCCGCGCCACCATGCGTTCACATGGTCGACGAGCGCGCGGCCGATGCGTTCCGCCGCGTCGTCCGCATGCGCGCTCCCGAGCCACACGAAGGTGGAATCCGTGTCGCCGTAGATCACCTGGTAGCCCTGCGCCTCGATCAGCTCCCTCGTGCGGTGCATGATCTCGTGGCCGCGCATCGTGATCGACGACGCGAGGCGCGAATCGAAGAAGCGGCACGCCGTCGTGCCCAGCACGCCGTACATCGAGTTCATGATGATCTTCAGCGCCTGCGACAGCGGCGCGTTGCGTTCGCGCTTGGCGGCGTCGCGGCCCTGCCACACGCGCGTGACGATGCCGGGCAGGCAGTGCTGCGTGCGCGAGAAGCGCGCGCCGCGGAAGCCCGGCACCGTGTCCTCTTCCGGTTCCTCGAGTCCCGCGACGAGGCCCACGGGATCGATCAGGAACGTGCGGATGATGGACGGGTACAGGCTCTTATAATCCAGCACGAGCACGGAATCGTACAGGCCGGAACGCGAATCCATCACGAAGCCGCCGGGGCTGTCCGCGCCCGGCACGTCGCCGATGTTCGGCGCCACG
Source organism: Massilia sp. (assembly GCA_045810485.1). Taxonomy (GTDB): domain Bacteria; phylum Pseudomonadota; class Gammaproteobacteria; order Burkholderiales; family Burkholderiaceae_D; genus Telluria. Next base: position 5,257 of record JBJMVU010000327.1, read on the forward strand.
CGCCCGAGCCGGTGCATCAGCGGGATGTACGCGTGTTCGAACGCGGCGACGGAGCCGCCGCTGCGGTCGGCCGCCAGGCCTGTCACGCTGGCGCGCTCCAGCAGGAAGGTCATCAGGTCCGATTTGGCGAAGATGCGCGTGACGAGCACGCAGTCCTGCAGGTTGTACGTGGCCAGCGCCGGCTTGTCCTCGGCGAACATGCGGTCGATCTCCGCCATGCGGTCGTACGGATTGTCGATGGACTTGCCTTCGCCCAGCAGGCTTTGCGCCACGTGCTCCAGCGAGAACGACGGGAAGCTCCACGTGGCCCCGCGCAGCGCCTCGATGCCGTCGATGACGAGGCGCCCGGCGACGCCCGCGAAGTAATGCTCCTGCCGGCCGCCGTGCTCGCGCCACTCGATCGCGCTGCCGTCGCGGCCCAGGCGCAGTGGGCGCTGCATCTGTTGCGCGTGCTGCTGCAGCACGCGCAGGTCGAACTGCACGAGGTTCCAGCCGATGATGGCGTCCGGGTCGTGGCGCCGGATCCAGTCTTCCAGCCGGTCGAGCAGGTCGCGGCGCGTGGCGACCACCTCGTAGTCGAAATCGAGGCGGGAAGAATCGCCGTTCGCGGGTCCCAGCATGTACACCTGGCGCTGGCCGCAACCTTCGAGCGCGATCGAGCGGAGTTCGCCCTGCATCGTCGTCTCGATGTCGAGCGAGACCGTCGACAGCGCCGGCCGGTAGTCCTGTGCGGGCGTCAGGCGGGCGTCGACAAGGAGTTGCGGATCGTGCGGATCGAGCGTGCCTTCGTAGGTGACGGGCGCCATGATGAAGCGTTCCATCAGGTAGCGTTCGGGCGGGCGCACGTCGGCCTCGTAGACGTCGACGCCATGCTCGCGCAGGCGCTTTTCCAGCCGCAGCAGGTGGCGATACTGCGTGCAGTACAGGCCCAGCACGGGCCGGTGGCGGAAGTCGCACAGGGACAGCTCGCGCAGTTCCACGCCGCGTTCGCGCGCCAGCAGCAGCCGCGCCGTGTCGCCCTGCTCCGCCGGGATGAACGCGACGGCCGGCTGCGGCGCGAGGCGCACCCGCCGTGGTCCATCCGGCGTCGCGAGCCAGAATTCGACTTCGACGCCGGCGTCGGTGTCGCGCCAGTGACGCGTCAGCAGGAATCCATGCGTGCCCATGGGGTCAGGCATCCAGGAGACGGGCGAGTTCCGCTTCCGTGAAACCGGCCTGGCGGCGCGCCTCCACGTTGAAGGGGCCCTTCAGCGCGGGCGCCTTGTACTGCACCGTCAGCGCGTCGTACGTGGCCACCGGTTCCAGGCCGCGCTGCGCGCACAGGTGAAAATACCAGCGGTTGCCGATTTCGACGTGGCCCACTTCGTCACGCAGCAGCACGTCGAGGATGTGCGCGGCCGCCTCGTCGCCGGCCTGCGCCAGCTTGGCGCGCAACGGCGGGATCGCATCGAGCCCGCGCGCCTCCATCGTGCGCGGCACGAGGGCCATGCGCGCGAGGACGTCGCCGCTCGTCTTGGCGACCATCTCCCACAGGCTGTCGTGGCCGGGAAAGTCGCCATAGGCCCAGCCGAGCGTGCGCAGGTGCGCCGCCAGCAAGGTGAAATGATGGGCTTCCTCGGCCGCCACGCGCAGCCAGTCCGTGTAGTAGGCGTCCGGCATGCCCGGGAAGCGCCAGATCGCGTCCAGCGCGAGGTTCACGGCATTGAATTCGATGTGGGCCAGCGCGTGCACGAGCATCGCCCGGCCCTCGCCGGTTGCCATCGAGCGGCGGCCGACGAGGCGCGGCGGCACCAGTTCCGGCCGCGCGGGCCGACCGGGTATCCCGGCGTCGCCCGCCTGCAGGACGGCCGCGCCGTCGAGCGTGACCGTGCCGGCACGGCAAGCGTCGGCCAGCGCGGCCACGCCCTCCGTCTTGGCGACGGGATCCGTCTCGGTCAGCAATTCCAGCGCGCGGTCGCGAAACGCCATCGTGGTCCCCTGCGGCAAAAGGCGGCAGTTTACCATTCGGCGCCCCTCGGCGCGAGCCCGCCCTTACTGCTGCTGGACCGGCACAGTGCTGCCTTGCGGCGGCTGGTTGGGCGCCTGCGTGTCCGACGGGTCCACGCGCGGCGGCGGCAGGACGCCCGTCTGGCCGGCGCTCGGCGGCATCGCGTCGTCCTTGCCGCTGACGGTGCCCGCGCCGGAACCGGTCGATCCCATGCTGGAGCTGCCGTAGGCGGTGCTGCCGGACGACTGGTCAGGCGTGGCCGGCGCGGTCGTCGTGGAGACGACGCGCTCCGTCACCTGGCCGCGCGGCGCCTGCGCCAGCAGTTGCGGCGCGTTGGCCATGTCGCGCTGGTAGACCATGCGCGCGCCCTTCAGGCACGCGGCCCGGTTTGCGGACGACTTCTTCTTGCACGCCGTCTGCTGCTCGGCGTAGGCCGCGTTGATTTCCTTCTTCAGGGTGGCCATGCGCTGGGACTTCGTCTTGTCGCCCTGCGTCCACCGCGCCGGATCTTTTGCCGCCATCGCGGGCGAACCGGCCGCGCACAGCGCGCACGCCAGCGCGACACCGCGCAGGATACATGTTGCTTTGCTCATCTCGACCTCCTGATACCGTGTTGAGGCGACGCCGCCCGGCGTCAGCCGGAACCCCGTCCGTATCGACGGGCACGGGGTGAGTATAGTTCGCAAGCGCCGATGACCTGCGTTCCTTTCCTCTTGTCAAAAAAACAGCGGATGTTTCAACGGGAACAATGCCGCCATACGAATATTTCATAGGAGACGCGAAAAATGAATGGGGTGCGCACGGCGTTTCCTGCCTAGAATCCCGGTTTGCTGTCGCCCTGACAATAACGATAACGACTACGGAGACCGATGAAGCACACCTTATTCGTCCTTGCGGCCTCGTTTGCGCTCGTTCTTGCGCCGGGTTCGCCCCTCGCGCACGCGGCCGATGCGAACTTCGCCAAGGGCGCCGACGTCGGCTGGGTCAGCGAAATGGAAGCATCCGGCCGCATGTTCCGCAACCGCGACGGCAAGACCGGGGACCTGTACGCCATCCTGAAGGAACAGGGGATGGACGCCATCCGCCTGCGCGCATGGGTGAACCCGCAGGACGGGTGGAACGGCGCCGCGGACGTCGTCGCCAAGGCCAAACGCGCGCAGGCCGCCGGCATGCGCGTCATGATCGATTTCCATTACAGCGATTCCTGGGCCGACCCGCAGCAGCAAACGAAACCGAAGGCCTGGGCCCACTACACGGCGCCGCAACTGGCCGACGCCGTCGCGGCGCACACACGGGACGTGCTGACCGCCCTGCGCGACGCGGGCGTCACGCCGACCTGGGTCCAGGTCGGCAACGAGACGCGCACCGGCCTGCTGTGGCCCGAGGGCGACGCCACGAAACACATGGACAACTACGCGCGCTTCGTCGACAGCGGCTACGGCGCCGTCAAGCAGGTGTTCCCGGACGCGATCGTGATCGTCCACGTCGACAACTGCCACGACAACGCCACGTTCCGCTGGAACTTCGACGGCCTGAAGGCGCATGGCGCCCGCTTCGACATGATCGGCGTGTCGTCCTACCCGACGACCGCGAAGAACCACACGTGGCAAAGCGCCACCGCCGCCTGCCTCGCCAACCTGAACGACATGGTGCGCCGCTACGGCAAGCCGGTGATCCTGTCCGAGGTTGGCGTGCCCTGGGACCACCCGGACGGCAAGGCGGTCATCGCCGACCTGATCGCCAAGGCCAGGGCCGTCGATGGCGGCATGGCGCGCGGCGTGTTTTATTGGGAGCCCGAGGCCTTCGACTGGAAGGGCTATCCGATGGGCGCCTTTGACCGCGGCGGCAAGCCGACCGCGATCATGGACGCCTTCCTGGAGCGCTGAAACACGCGCGAATCACAACCGAGACAAACCTATGAATCTGATTTCCCGCCTCGACTCCATCGTCTTCCTGATCTACTTCGCCGTCGTCGCCGGCTACGGCCTCTGGGTCTACCGCCGCAAGAATTTTCATAAACCCGGCGCGAAGACCTCCGCCTCGCACGACTACTTCCTGGCCGAAGGCTCGCTCACGTGGTGGGCCATCGGCGCATCGCTGATCGCGTCCAACATCTCCGCCGAGCAGTTCATCGGCATGAGCGGCTCGGGCTTCCGCATCGGCATGGCCATCGCCGTGTACGAACTAATGGCCGCCGCCACGCTCGTCATCGTCGCCGTGTTCTTCATGCCGGTCTATTTGAAGAACCGCATCTACACGATGCCCCAGTTCCTCGAACAGCGCTACGGCAAGGCCGTCGCCACGACAATGGCGCTGTTCTGGCTCGGCCTGTACGTCGTCGTCAACCTGACCTCGATCCTGTACCTGGGCGCGCTGGCCATCGGCAGCGTCACCGGCATCGGCGTGCTGCCCTGCATGCTGTTCCTGGCCGTCTTCGCCGCCATCATCACCCTGGGCGGCATGAAGGTCATCGGCTACACCGACGTGATCCAGGTCACCTGTCTCGTCATCGGCGGCCTCGTGACCACGTGGCTCGCCTTGGACCTCGTCGCGAAACTGGGCCAGGGCCACGGCGCCCTGCAGGGCTTCTCGACCTTGTACGCCTCGACCCGCGACCACTTCGAAATGGTGCTGGGCCGCGACAACAAGAACTACATGGACCTGCCCGGCCTGTCCACGCTGATCGGCGGCATGTGGATCGTGAACCTGAACTACTGGGGCTGCAACCAGTACATCACGCAGCGCGCGCTGGGCGCCGACCTGCCGACCGCCCGCAAAGGCCTGCTGTTCGCCGCGTTCCTGAAGCTCCTGATGCCGATGATCGTCGTCATGCCGGGTATCGCCGCGTTCGCGCTGGACCGTGCCGGCGTGCTGGGCGACGCGATGCGCGTCGGCGGCGAACTGAATCCGGACCGCGCGTATCCGACCCTGCTGGCCATGCTGCCGTCGGGCCTGAAAGGCATCGCGTTCGCCGCGCTGACGGCTGCCGTCGTCGCGTCGCTGGCCGGCAAGGCCAACTCGATCGCCACGATCTTCACGCTGGACATCTACCAGAAGCGCCTGCATCCGGACGTCAGCGAGAAGAAGATGGTGTGGATCGGCCGCATGACCGTCATCGTGTCGATGCTGCTGGCCGTGCTGATCGCGCCGCTGATGGGCATCGACAAAAAAGGCGGCTTCCAGTACATCCAGGAATACACGGGCTTCGTCTCGCCGGGCATCCTGGCCATGTTCCTGCTGGGCTTCTTCTGGAAAAAGACGACGTCGAGCGCCGCGATGTTCGCGACCGTCGGCGGCCTCGTGTTCTCGATCATCCTGAAGTTCCTGCCCGGGATGATGGACCTGTCGGTGCTCGCCCCGATCGGCTTCGCCCACGACAACGGCTCGGGCGTGTACGAGATCCCGTTCCTGGACCGCATGTTCATCGTGTTCTGGCTCGTGGTCGCCGGCATGGTCCTGCTCAGCACCGTGTTCGCCCGCGGCAAGGTGAAGGCGCTGATCGTCGACACCAAGCTGTTCAAGGTCGACGGCGCGTTCGCACTCGGCTCGGCCGTCATCTGCGTGGCGCTGGCGACGATCTACGGCATGTGGTGGTAATGCGCGTGGGCACGGGGAGCCCACCCTACGGAAATGACGTAGGGTGGGCTCCCCGAGCCCACCAAACGCCAGCGATACCAAGGCAGCCTGCGGGCTGCCTTTTTTACGTCCGTCGCAACGCATCCCCGATGAACGCCACCACCTCGGCCCGGCATCGCCACGCTTCCCGCAGCGCGTTCATGTAATAAAAACTGTGCGGCACGTCGTGCCAGATGGAGAGCGTCACGCGGTTGCCGGCGCGGCGCGCGCATTCGGCCGCCCGCCTGCTGTCGTCGAGGATGATCTCGGTGTCCGACACGTGAAAATGGAGCGGCGCGAGGCCGGCCCAGTCGCCGAACAGCGGCGACACGTGCGGGTGGTCCGGTGCGACGGTGCCCAGGTAAGTCATCCTCACCCATGGCCAGATGTTCGGTCCCTGCATGCTGTCGCGCGCGGCGTTGGCGGATGCGGACGGGCTGCCGGCCGTCAGGTCGGTCGGCGCCGACAGCAGGATGCAGCCCGACGGCCGGGGCCAACCGCTATCCCGTGCCCGCATCAGCAGCACGAGCGCCAGGTTCGCGCCGGCGGAATGGCCGATCACGACGATCTTCTGCGCCGGGATACCGGCGGCAAGCAGGCCCGCGTACACCGCGCAGTAGTCGTCCAGGCCCGCCGGAAACGGGAACTCGGGCGCGAGCCGGTAAGGCACGAGCACGACGGGTCGCCCGGTACGGCGCGCCACGCCGGCACAGTAACGGCGATCGGCCGCCGCGGCGCGCACCGCCAAGCCGCCGCCGTGGAGATACAGGATGACGCCGTCGCGCGCCGCGTCGGGCCGCCCGATCCATTCGACGCCCACGCCTTCGACTTCGGCGACGCGCACGCGCACGGGCCGCCTGCCGAGCGTCCCCAGGCGGTCGACGCGCAGGTACGTGGCGCGCATGCGCGCGACGGACGGGATGTCGTTCCACAGCGGCTTCAGCCCGCGTCTCAGCCCGGCATTCACGATCGTCCGGATCAGCATGCCTTTCAGCGCCTAACAAACACACTCTATGAGCATAGACTTCGTAACGTGGAGGGGGACCATCTATTACCCAAACGAGGCCGCTTTTTCACGCCCGCACTGGCCTGTGTAAGCCTGCTATCGACCCAAGCTGTGTAAAAACGCGAAATCACGCTGTTTTTCGGGGCCTCTTTACGATTCCCGCCCTCGAGAAAACGCCGTAGCGAGCGTTTTGGAAGGCCGGGTCCCGCGGATGTCTCGTCGGGCCTGCGTTTTTACACAGCCTCGACCCTGAGCAGCCACTGATCATAACTGGAAACCGTTACTCACGATGCGATATATGCTGATCAGGCCGATCTCATGAAGGGAAAATTTCCGCAAAGCGAGAGTTTCTCTTCTCTATAAGCCATTCTTCTACCGAAGTCGCTTCAAGCAGATTCATTAGGTCAACTAGATGGATGAAGAGGCGTCTTATGCGAACTCGGCGAAAGTCTCTTCTTTCTGTCTCTAGATCGAGCAAGAAATTTGAGACAACAGGGAACCAGCGCTTTATTGACGATTCTGTCGTAGCTCCTACAGCCTCAAGGAATCGGCCATAGCCTATGACGGTTCTGGCGATTCCGCGGATCTCGATCATGGCTTCGCCAATCGCACGCAACTCCTCCCGGAAAATTAAAGTATCTCGCCACTCATGCCAGTCATCGGCCTTGTTAATCTGTCCATCGGCAAGATCACTTCGAATGCGATTGACCGCAAGCTCAAGAGCCTTGGAATCCGTATTATTACCAGATCGAAGGTAGGTGACCTCTTGCCTATAAAGTTCAAGCCACCCAAGGAATGCAGCTAAACGATAAATGCTACTAAGCAGCCTCTGTTTTTTAAAATAAGGGTCGTCGATGGAATTGTGAATTTTCCGATGAGGGCTACTGGCCAGAACGCTGCTCTGCAGATAAACAGTCGGGTACTGGTCGTCTATTTCAGATAATCGAGTGGCCAGCTCATATGCAGACAGGGAGAGCGGATCACGATAGCGCTGATACAACTGCTCAAGTGTCTTATTCTGTTTCCAGCTTTCGAATGATCTGGCGAACAGGAAGTCCTTGAGAAAAATTCCCAACAATGCGCCTACCGTTGATACGACTGCGCCTACGAAAGCAAACTGAAGCCACGTTTTAAGATCGAAACCGAGCATCATGCCGCCTTTCGATGTGTGATGATTCAGGTTGGCCGATCTCGGCCGTTTAAGCAAGCATAGCAGGTTGCCGAAGTGAAAACTCACGAACGATCATGACTGGCCGTTACCGACCCATTCGGGACGTTAGTTAAGGTCGCTCCGCCCTATCGCCAAGGATTCAACAGTTGAACTGACTTCGACCCAACATTAACTTTACAGTACCAATCTGGCCAGCCGTTCCGCGTATGTCCCGGCTCAAACGATACGACTGGACAGTTCCCATGGACCGCATGCTCTGCGAAGGTATAGAAGGCACTGAACTCCGGAGGTGGAACTGAAAAAGCCAGTATGCCTGCAGGAGTAAAGACACGCAGCAGCGCGCCCTCGTCGTCAAATTCTGCGATGTAACCGTCTTTCAAAGTAGTACGCATTCTTTGGGAACTCAGGAATTTATTTAAGACTGCCAGACCTCCGCTATTGGGCCGGAAACGGACGTTTAGCAGTGCGCCACGACGCGTACTGTGTCGGCTGCTTGAGGACGACGAGGATATGTCGGATCAGATTAGCATCGATGCTGCTAGTCGCCCGTACCTAGCAATCGTGAGCACACTGGCCGCGATCCGACTGATCGCTAATAGTGAACTTCAGTTGGCAGTAATAAATGCTAAGAATGCCTTGCCACGTGTACTTGTACGTGACCCGAACATCCCCTCTACTGTCATCGTCGTGTGGAGAAACGAACCCGAACCGACAAGCCCGTCCGTTTGTAGGTCACTCACAATTTGATCATAGACGTCACGCCTTCCCCTCAATTGCGGGAAGCAGTGTTCTAGCACCGTTGATACGCCGCCCATGCTCCATCCCGGATTCTGCATACCATGTCGCTGCATCCATGCTCCAGGATCGTCGAGAAACTTCAGGGTCCTCAAGTGTACAGGGGTAAGCTGGTCGATGAGCCGAAGAAATAAGAACTTCTCATCTTCTTCGATAGTGCTCAGCACAGAATTCAATACCGCGTTCCTTAACGCCTCGAGCTTCTCGACCTGGTGATTTCGCAGGGCGATTTGGCTTGTCTGCATTACGACAGTCACGAAGACGTCATCTTGCGCCAGCCGCTCTGGAGTTAATTCACCGACGCGCTCTCCTAGCTCCACGACGACCTCGGCCAATTTTTGCAGCCACTCTTCTTTCCTTTTTTCGATAGGAGAAGCGAAGAGAGCTTCAAACGCTACTTGCAGCGGCCCTCCCACCATAGGGACGACTGAAATCGCGGCCCTGGCTGCGTCACGTGCTACATCTAACTTACCTCGATTAATGGGCAAAGAATCCATTTACGCTCCTTGCGTTGTGTCGTGCGTAGGTCTGCTGTTGGCCGAACCCGGCCGACCATGGTAATCCCCCCGCAAAAAGAGCGCGTTTAGAAGTAGAATTTTCTACTTAAGACAGAAAGCTCTACATGAAGACATCGCGCTTTACCGACAGCCAGATCATCGCCATCCTGAAGCAAGCGGAAGGCGGCAGCCCTGTGCCGGAGCTGTGCCGTGAGCACGGCATCAGCAACGCCACGTTCTATAAATGGCGCGCCAAGTTCGGCGGCATGGATGCATCGCTGATGGCGCGCATGAAGGAGCTGGAGGAGGAAAAC
>JBJMVU010000328.1:0-3723 GCA_045810485.1 Massilia sp.
ACCTGGCGGTTCCCGCTCACGTCGAGGCCGAGGGCGGCTTCGTTGCCCTGCATGGGTTCGAGGTAGTCGACGACGTAGTAGCGGTCGCGCGCCCGCGCCGGCACGCGGGTGGCGCCGTGCATCTCGCGCAGCACGAGGTCGGGCTGGAACTGGCGCAGGTCCGCTTCGAACGCGGCGCGGTCGGCGCCGTCCACCACGCGGTGGAAATTGAAGGCGCGGATGTACGGATTACGCTGCAGCAGCGGCGTCGTGAAATCGTGGAATTGCGCGCGCGTGACCGGCTGGACGGTCGTAAACAGCTGGTTGGTGACGTTCAGGACCTCGACGGCGTCGTCCATGCCTTGGCGCAGGGCGGCCACGCGCACGCCGGTGCCCTGTTCGAAGGCCAGCGCCTTGTTGTCGTATTCGAGACGGCTGACGGCGACCGTCAGCACAGCGGTTGCGGCAAGGCCGCCGGCCAGCGTGAGGCCCGCTGCGAACGTGAGCGAAAACGGCAGTCGGCGACGCGACATCCAGTGATCCCTATGCATGAAAGGTGAGAGCTTGCCCTGAGGCATGAAGAGGCGTCAGTTTGTCACAGAAACTCTAGTTTCCGCAAACAAATTGTCACAGGCGGGACCGTGTGGCGCCCAGTTGTGGCGGGGCCAAAACAGATCGCGATGCGATCCAGACAAGGATGAATCGAATGGCTAGCCGATTCAATAATCCCGGGCCCAGCCCGCGCCGGCGCCGCAGGGCCGTCAGGCGGCGCAGCGCGGCATCTCCAGGTGTGTGCAAAGCGTACACGATGCGGTTGTTGCCCGCGACCTTGTCGAACCAGCAGGTCCGGTATTCGAAGACGGTGTCGAGCGCATCCATCACGTCCGGGTAGCGCGGATCGTACGTGAACACGTTGGCCACGAGCACGCCGCCGGGCCGCAATGCGCGCCGGCAGTCGGCGTAGAAGGGCGCATCGGCCAGCCTGGGCGGCAGCCCGCGCGCGTCGAAGCCATCGACCAACAGTACATCGGCCGAGCCGGGGTGCGCCGCCAGCCAGTCGGCCGCGTCGGCCTGGACGACCGTGAAGCGGGCACTGTCCGGCGGCACGAGGAACGCGTCGCGCAGGGCGATCACGTCGGCGCGCAATTCGATGACGGTGATGTGCGCGCCGGGAAAATGGCGGTGGCAGAACTTGGCCAGCGAACCGCCGCCCAGCCCGACCATCACGATGCGGCGGGGCGAGGGCGCGAACAGGACGAACCCCATCATCGCGCGCAGGTAGGCCAGCACGAGGGCGCTCGGCCGGGCCAGCAGCATCTCGCTCTGGATGTCGCCGGGGGCGAATTCGAGAGTCCGCCGGCCCCGGCGCGTACGGACGAGCGGCGGGGTGGGGGTGTGGTGAGGCATGGCGTCAAGTATAGGGGAACTTGTTGCGGTCGATGGGTTTCTGATAAGCTGGCCGTTGCAGCCCAACCGGAGACCTCATGTTCCTGGACCACCCGACCATTACCGCGACCAACAGCCAGACCGAACCGGACCGCATCGAGCGCCTGGATCGCGTCTATGGATATGCGATGGCGCTGGCGGACATGGACGGCAACCCGGGTTTCGTCGAGAAGCTGACCCAGATCCACGACCACAAGGGGACCCTCATCGTGTTCTGGCACGAACCGCCCACCGAGGCCGAACGGGAGTACTGGACGCGCGCCTGGTCCAGCCGCGTCGGCGACGGCACGACCGCGGTCGTGCACGAAACCTGAGGCGCCGATGGATGCCACCACGATGGTCCTCGCACTGGCGCTCGGCAACCTGGCCCTGTGCGCCACCCTGTTTTTCTTCGAACAGTCCGGCCATGGCGGCCGTCCCGTCGTGCCGACCTGGGGCTGGTCGCGCCTGTACCAGGGCGCCGGCTGGCTGCTGCTGGCGATCGGCGCCGCCGGCGTCGTGCCGGAAGGCCTCGCGCTCCCGATCGCGTACATCCTCGTATTTGCCGGCGTCGCCTGGGAATCGGGCGCCGCGTGGGAGCGCGCCGGCCGCCTGCGCTGGCGCCGCGCCACCATTCCCGCGCTGGGGCTGGCCGTCGCCGCTTTCCTGCTGTGCTGGCTGATCGACCCGATCGGCCTGCGCGCCGTGGCCGCGTCGCTGGTGCTGGGCGGCTTTTATCTGTCGCTGGCGGCGGCGCTGGCGCGCGGCTGGGCGGCCGCCTCGATGCTGCAGCGCTTCCTGGCGCTGGCCACGTGCGTGCTGGCCGTCGTCGTCGGCGCGCGCGGGGCGCTCGTGCTGCTGGCGCCGGCGGGCTGGGGCTGGATGACGAGCGACATCATGCGCCAGTTGCACTCCGGGGCCCTGTATGTATTGGCGCTGCTGGGCGGCTTCGGCTGGCTGCTGCTGGGCCGCGAGCGCGAACAGGCCGAGCTGGCGCGCCTGGAAATCGTCGACCCGCTCACCGACGTGCCCAACCGGCGCGGCTTCTTCCAGGCGCTGGCCCCGTGGATGGCGCTGGCGCGCCGGCCGGGCCACCCGACGGCCCTGGTCGTGTTCGACCTCGACCTGTTCAAGCGGATCAACGACGGCTACGGCCACCCGGCCGGCGACGTCGTCCTGGCCCACCTGATCGAGACCTGCAAGAGCCAGCTGCGCGACAGCGACCTGCTGGGCCGCCTCGTCGGCGTGGAATTCGCGATCCTGCTGCCGCGGACGAGCCTCGATGACGCCACCATGGTCGCCGAGCGCATGCGCGCCGCGATCGAAGGAGAGCGCGTCAAGACCGAGCGCGCGATGATTTCATTGACGGCCAGCTTCGGCGTCACGACGATCCGGCCGGACGACAGTACCGTCACGCTGCTGGCGCGCGCCGACGAGGCGTTGCGCGTGGCCAAGAAGGCGGGGCGCAACCGGGTCGAAGTGGCGGCGTCCGTGCTGGCGCCCGTGGAAGAATGACCGCCCCCGCGCCGGGGCGCGTACGTTCGGCCGCGTCCGCCATGGCGCAGTCCGCGCGCATGGCTTATCATGATGTGGTCAACGATGCTCCTGTCATCGATCCGTCATCCAGCCCCGCTATCGTGGCGCCGTTTTCGACTTCGGAGTCTGCATGAGCACCACATCGCCCATCCACGCCGCACTCGTCCTTGGCTCGGACAGTTTCCGCCTGCTGGTTGGCACTATCGAGGACGGCACGCTGCGTCCCCTCGACAGTTTCCATGCGCCGCTGCGCCTGGCGGCCGCGCTCGATGCGCAGGGCTGCCTGAGCCCCGAGGCGATGGACAGCGCGTTCGACTGCCTGCGCACGATCCGCGCGCGCCTCTCCGGCCACGCGCTGGCCGCCGTGCGAGTCGTCGCCACGTCGACCCTGCGCATGGCCCGCAACAGCCACCTGTTCCTGCCGGCCGCGCAGCAGTTGCTCGGGCACCCGGTCCAGGTGCTGTCCGGCGAGGAGGAGGCCATCCTCACCTATCTCGGCGTGGCCGACGGCGCGGCGCCAGCCGCCGACAGGCGCACCCTGGTGCTGGGCATCGGCGGCGGCTCGACGCAACTGGCGCTGGGCAGCGGCCGCCGCGTGCAAAAAGTGGCGTCGCTGGGCCTGGGCACCTCGCGCCTGGCGCTGACGTTCTTCGGCGGCGGGCGCATCGACGCGGTGTCGTTCGCGGCCGCGATCGCCTCCACGCGCGCCAAGCTCGGCGACGAGGCCCCCGCGTTCGGCCCCGGCCGGCGCGACCGCGCGTGCGGCGCCTCCGGCACGATCCA
>JBJMVU010000329.1:0-34365 GCA_045810485.1 Massilia sp.
AAGGGTTCAGCTGTTTGTTGAGACAACAGATTAAAACTACTTCTTCCAGATTCAGAGTGACGCCTGCACCAGCAAGCGGCACTCGTACAAGTTATGCCTGATGACCATAGCAAGTCGGTACCACCCCTTCCCATCCCGAACAGGACCGTGAAACGACTTTGCGCCGATGATAGTGCTGCAACCAGTGTGAAAGTAGGTTATCGTCAGGCTAGTTATATGCAGAAGCCCGCTCAGTTAAGTCTGAGCGGGCTTTTTGCTTTTCTGCGTCCGCATATCAAACCATTTAAATCGGAAAAATCAGAATCTGACAAGCCACCGTTCGCAAGGGCGACGACTACGGCGCCGCCAGCGGCTTCACAGATCTCAAGAATGAAGACAGCGACTTCTTCTTCAAGGGCTATCTCGACATCGACCAGCTGCGCGCCAGAGCTACGCGGCAGGCGCGAAGGAGCCGCGCGATCTGCTGGAAGGCTGCGTCGCCGGGTACAACCGCTACCTGAAGGACAACGCCGGCAACTATCCTGCCGCGTGCAAGGACGCGAAGTGGGTCAAGCCGATGACCGTCGAGGACATGTATCTCGTGCTGGCCGAGAAGGCGCTGCATGCGTCGGGCGAAGTGTTCGCCAAGGAAGTCGTGGCCGGCGCGCGTGATGCGTCCGCTACGGTGGCGTCCCGGTCGCGTCAACCAGACAAGCTCGACCCCGCCTTTCTCCTCGCACGCCTGGACAAGGTCGTGCACCAGGGCCTGCACCGTGCTGGCCGCGTGGGACCGCCACGCCAATCTCGACAGCCGCGGCGCCGTGCTGTTCCGCGAATTCTGGACGGCGGCATCGCAAATCCCGAACAAGTGGAAAGTGCCGCTCGACCCGGCCGACCCCGTCCACACGCCGGACGGCGTCGCGCCGGCGGCGCTGCCCGCGATGTCCGCCGCGCTGAAGACGGCGGCGCAGACCTTGCAGTCGCTGAACATCCCGCTCGACGCGAAGCTGGGCGATTACCAGGGCGAGACGCGCAACGGCGTGCGCACGCCCCTGCACGGCGGCGTGGGCGACATCGACGGTTCGTACGACTCGCTGCGGATGAGCACGGCCCTGACGGCCACCGGCTACCACAACGTCTACTGGGGCACGAGTTATGTGCAGACCGTGACGTTCGACGATGCCGGCCCGGTCGCCCAGGCGATGCTCGTGTACGGCCAGTCGACGGATCCGAAGCCGCCGTATTACGCGGACCAGCTCGGCCCGTATTCGCGCAAGGAATGGCCGACGCTGCCGTTCACCGAAGCCAGTATCAATGCGGATCCGAACCGCAAGACCGTGACCCTGACCGAGTAAGACTCAAGCCTGGGACAGCGGCGCCGGATCCTGCGCCACGGCCGTCGCTGTCTTGCTCCTGGTGATGCTTTCGCCATCGCCGCGGCGCAGGCGCGCGAAGACGAGCGACGACAGCATCGTCATGACGGCCAGGGTGACGAACGCATGGTGCAGGGCCCTGGTGACCATCACCTGGTCCGTCTGCGGCACGCGGCCCAGGAACCACGCCGTCACGAGCGAGCCGGCGGCAAGACCGAAGCTCATCGACAATTGCTGGAACGACGAGGCGATCGTGCTGGCCATGCTGGAGTCTTTCGATTCCACGTCGGCATAGGCCAGCGTGTTCATGCTCGAGAATTGCAGCGAATTGAAAAAGCCCTGCAGCAAGCCAATGCCGGCGATGGCGTACCACGGCGTGGACGGGCCGACCAGCGCGAACAGGCCGATCGTCAAGCCGATGCAGATCGTGTTGAACATCAGCACCTGGCGGTAGCCGAAGCGCGCGAGCACCTTCGGGGCGATCAGCTTCATGCCCATCGCCGCGGCGGCCGTCGGCATCATCAACAGGCCCGACTGCCACGGCGCGAGCTTGAGGCCCAGCTGGTACAGCAGCGGCAGCAGGAAGGGCAGGCCGCCGATGCCCAGGCGCGTGATGAAGCCGCCCAGCACCGAGATGCGGAACGTGCGCACCCTGAACAACGCCAGCCGCAGCAGCGGAAACTGATACTGGCTCGCGTGCCAGGCGTACGCGGCCAGCAGGCCGATGGACAGCGCCAGCATCAGGCCGGCCGTGATGGGGTCGAGCGTGTGCTCGCCGAAGACTTCCAGGAGCCAGGACAGGATCGCGGTGCCCGAGCTGAACAGGATCAGCCCGATCACGTCCAGCGGACGCGGCTCGGCGCCGTGGTAGTCCGGCATGTGGCGCCACACGAGGTACAGGGCGAGCAGGCCGACGGGCACGTTGACGAAGAAAATGGCGCGCCAGGAAATCCAGTGCACGATCAGGCCGCCGACGGTCGGGCCGAGCAGCGGGCCGATCAGCGCCGGCAGGATCACGAAGTTCATCGCGCCCAGCAGCTCGTTCTTGGGAAACGTGCGGATGATGGATAACCGTCCCACCGGCATCATCATCGCGCCGCCGAGGCCTTGCAGCAGGCGGGACGCGACCATCATCGGCGCATTCAGCGACAGGCCGCACAGCACGGACGCCACCGTGAAGATCGCGATCGCCGTGAAGAACACGCGGCGCGTGCCGAAGCGGTCGGCCATCCAGCCGCTGACCGGGATGCCCACGGCCAGGCTGAGGATGTAACTCGTGACGACGGATTTGAGGCTGAGCGGCGTGACCTGCAGGCTGGCCGCGATGCTGGGGATGGCGGTGTTGACGATGGTGGCGTCGAGCTGCTCCATGAACAGGGCAGTCGCCACCAGCCACGGCAAATAGCGTTTGATGGTGTCGGTATCGGTCATCGGATGAATTTTCACACAAATCCGATAACCGAGCCGGCAACCGGGTCGCAACCGGATCAGTAGTGGTACGCCGCCTTCAGCAGCAGCAGGTTCACGCCGCCGTTCGGGTGCTTGATGCCGCCGTTCGAGTAGTGCTGCAGGCGCGCGCCCAGTTCCCATTTGTTGGCGAACACATAGCCGACGCCCACGTGGTCGGCGAATTCGAACGCGGTCGACAGCTGGCGATGCGTGTTGCGGTACACGCTCGAGAACACGGCGGCGCCGATGCCGGCGTCGGCGTAGAAGCCCAGCTTGTTGTCCGCTTCCCAGCGGAACACCGGCGTGATGCCGACGACGGCCAGGTCCTTCGTGTTGCCCGGCTGGTCGAGCCACTGGTTGGCGCGCCAGTAGGCGACGTTCGCGTCCCAATAGCCGTTCAGGTGGTAGCCGCTGGTCGGCAGCCAGCTCTTGTTCCAGTCCTTCTGGACCGCGAGACGGACGACCTGCACGTGTTCGCCGCCGCCGACTTCCACCGACGACGAATCGAAATAACCTTCGGCGGCGTGGCCCGCGGTGGCGGCCGACAACGCGGCCACGGCCGCCAGGGAACGCATCATTTTTTTCATGGAGAACATTGCCTTTGCTGTAAATGAGAGCCGTGCAAGAAAAATGGTCACGGCCAAACCGCTATTGTAGCGAGGTCGTTGACAGGACGTGGTCGACCTCTCAATTGTTACAATATGGGCAATGGATAATCGAGAGGACGCAATGACGTTACCGACTGTGGCATTTCTCGGCATCGGCCTGATGGGCAAGCCGATGGCGACCCGGCTGGCCCAGGCCGGCTATCCCCTGCGCGTGTGGAACCGCACGGCCGCCAAGGCCGAGGCGTTGCGCGACACCGGGGCCGAACCGCATGCCGATTTGCAGGAGGCCGTACGCGGCGCCGACATCGTGATCTCGATCCTCGAAGCGGGACCGATTGTTGGCAAGGTCATCAATGATGCCCTGCCGGCCCTGACGAACAATACGCTGTGGATCGACATGAGTTCCACGCGCCAGGACGAAGCGCTGGAATTTTCCGCGCGCCTGCGCCAGGCCGGTTGCCGTTTCGTCGATGCGCCCGTGTCCGGCGGCGTGGGCGGTGCGGAAGCGGGCCAGCTCGCCATCATGGCCGGCGCCGACGCGGCCGACTACGCGCAGGCCGAGCCCGTGCTGCGCGTGATGGGGAGCCCGAAAGCTGTCGGCCCCGTCGGCAGCGGCCAGGTGGCCAAGCTGTGCAACCAGCTGATCGTCGGTGCGACGATCAATGTTGTGGCGGAAGCGCTGCTGCTGGCGGCAGCGGCCGGCGCCGATCCGGCCGCCGTGCGCGAGGCGATCCGCGGCGGCTTTGCCGGCAGCCGCGTGCTGGAAGTGCATGGCCAGCGCATGCTGGAGCGGAACTTCATGCCGGGCGGCCAGGTCAAGACGCAGCTGAAAGACCAGCGCAATATCCTGGCGGCAGCCAGCGCGGCCGGGGTCACGCTGCCCGTGACGGCGCTGGTGACGCGGCAGTATGAAACCATCGAGGGCGATATTCCGTCCGCCGACCACGCCGCCGGCCTCATCGCGCTTGAGCGGATGAATCCTGGCAAGCGGCTGGGCACCGCACCGGACCAGATGCCCTAAGCTTCTTTCTTAGTTTGCGCTATCAATACAACCCCGTATAATTCTCAGAGGTATTACGTCGTTACGTAATCCACGGAGAGGACAGGGTCAGCATGGATAATCTGGGAAACGGCTTCCGCACCCGGCGGCAGCTGTTGAAACTGGCGTCGGCGATGGCCTTGCCGTCCGCCCTGGCGGCGTGTTCTTCGGAGAAGAAAAGCGCATCACTGGTCGTCGGCGGCTTGCCTGTGACGTGCAACCTGACCCTGCCCGTCGCGTGTGCGGCGAAAGCGGCCGAGATCGCCGCCACCAAACCTTCGGACCCGTTCGGATTCGAATACAGCAAATACAGCGGCTTTCCCGAACTGAAGGAATCGCTGATGGCCGGCCGTATCCAGGCGGCGTACGTGCTGGCGCCGATGGTCATGGACCTCGTGTCCAGCAATATTCCCGTCAAGGTCGTCTCGCTGGGCCACCGCTCGGGCGCCGTCATCATGGTGCGCACGGATGCCGGCTATAAAAAATTCCGCGACCTGCAGGGCAAGCGCGTCGCCATTCCCAGCCGGTTCGCCGTCGACCTGCTGTTCCTGCGCAAGATGCTGGCAGGAGAGGGCATGTCGATCAAGGACGTCGAACTGGTCGAAATGCCGCCGCCGGACATGCCGGCCGCGCTGTACGCGAAAGCCATCGATGCCTATTGCACGGGCGAGCCGTTCGGCGCCTCGGCCCAGATGGCCGGGTACGCGACGCCGCTGCGCATGACGCGCAACGAATGGCCGAACTACATCTGCTGCGTGCTCACCGTGCGCGAAGACCTGATCGCGAGTAACCGCCAGGCCGTGCAGGATCTCGTCAATTACGTGCAGGCCTCCGGCAGCTGGATGGATGCGGATCCCGCGCACCGCGACCGCGCCATCGCGATCGCCGCGACGAAGAAATACTTCAACCAGGATCCGAAGATCCTGAAATTCGTGATGACGAATCCCAGCGACCGCGTCACGTATGGCGACCTGCGCATCATCCCGAAGGAATTCGACGAATTGATGCAGATGTCGCTGGATGCCGGCACGCTGAAGAAGCCCATCCAGTTCAACCAGTATGTGGACGACAGCTTTTTCAAGGCCGTCCGCCCCGTCACGATCTCGCTATGAAACGCATCGTCGCGGCGTTGCTGTTTGCCTTGCCGCTGGCCGCAAGCGCCGACGCATTGAAATCCGGGGAATTCTCGCCGCCCCGCATGGCGCCGGATTTCACCTTGCAGGGTTCGACCGGCAAGCCATTGAAACTGTCCGATTACCGCGGCAAGGTCGTGGCGCTCGGTTTTGGCTTTACGTCCTGCCCGGCCGTTTGCCCGACGACGCTCGCCGAACTGGCGGCCGTGAAAACGAAGCTCGGTGCGCAGGGCAAGGATTTCCAGGTCGTGTACGTGACCGTCGATCCGGAGCGCGACACGGCGGAGCGTATGCGCGCCTATTTGACGGCGTTCGACCCGACGTTCGTGGGCGCGACCGGCCCCGCCGCGCAACTGGCCGAGGTACGTAAGGACTACGGCGTCACGGCCGTCAAATCAGGCACCGGCAAGAACTACGGTTTCAATCACTCGTCCTTCGTCTACCTGGTCGACCGGTCCGGCAAGCTGCGCGCATTGAGCCCGTACGGCCGCGCGGTGGACGATGTCGTGCACGACGTGCGCGTCCTGCTGAATCAATGACACGTTCCCGCATCCTGGTGCTGGCCGCGGCGGCGCTGGCCATCGCGGCGCTGTGGGCCACGCTGTGGGCCATGTATGCGACTATTCCCGCCGGCTCGCGCGAGCAGCTGTTCGAGATTCCCGCGGGGACGTACGCGCGGCGCGCGGCCGGCGACAAGGTCGAGATCCTGCCGACGTCGATCCGGCTCACGCTGGGCGTGAAGGACATCCTCGTGCTGAAGAATCTCGACAACGTGCCGCAGACGTTCGGACCGGTATTGATCATGCCGGGACAGAGTTTCAAGATGCCGTTCGGCGTCGCGGGGGACGTGCAGTTCGAATGCACGGCGCACGCGAGCGGGCAGATGCGCATCGTCGTCGATCCGGCGCCCGATGCGGGCTGGCGGCGGCTCGCGTGGCGCGTGCGTACGGCACACCATTGGTTGCAACCATGACGGGGAGATAAGAGGCCGTGAAAAAGAAGAATTTTTTTGCACAGAAGCGCGCGCGGGTCATCGCGCCCGCGGTCGTGCTGGCACTGCTGATCGCGGTGTGGTGGGCTGTCGTCGTCGTGACGCACAGCGCGATCTTCCCGACGCCGGGGCAGGTCGTCATGGGCACGTGGGAACTGATCCAGGATGGCACCTTGTGGGACCACATCGGGTCGTCGCTGATGCGCGTCGGTACCGGTTTCCTGCTCGCGATCGCCGTCGCGATTCCGCTCGGCCTGTGGATCGGCCGCATGGACGCCGCCTGGGTCACGCTCAATCCATTGTTCCAGCTGCTGCGTCCCATCTCGCCGATCGCCTGGATCCCGCTCGCGATCCTGTGGTTCGGCGTCGGTAACGCATCGCCGATCTTCCTGATCTTCATCGCGTCGGTGTTCCCGATGATCGTGCAGACCGCGGCCGGCGTGCACACGATCGAGCGGCGCTACCTGCGCGCGGCGGAGAACTTCGGCGTCTCGCGCGCCAAGCTGTATCGCCAGGTGATCATTCCCGCCGTGCTGCCCGAGATTATCGTCGGCATGCGCATCACGCTGGGCGTCGCATGGCTGGTCGTCGTGGCGGCGGAAATGATCGCGCTGCGCTCGGGCCTCGGCTACCTGATCATGGATTCGCGCAACGCGGGCAACCGCTACGACCTCGTGATCGCCGCCATGATCATCATCGGCATCATCGGCCTCATGCTGGACGGGATCACCCGTCTCCTGGAACGTCTCAAATCGGTAAGGTGGCGCTATGGACGCTAAGGTGCACTACAAGGTCGCGGACAAGATCGTCGTCGACGACATCCGCAGAAGCTTCGAGACGCGCAAGGGCACGTTGCCGGTCGTGGGCGGCATCAGCCTCACGATCCGCGACGGCGAATTCGTCGCCATCGTCGGGCCGTCCGGCTGCGGCAAGTCCACGTTGATGAAGATGCTGTGCGGGTTCGACCAGCCGGACGAAGGCCGCGTCCTGATCGACGGCCAGGTGCGCCACGGCCCGAGTTCGAAGGGCATCCTCATTTCCCAGCACGGTTCCGTGTTCCCGTGGCTGACGGTGCAGCAGAACCTGATGTTCGGCCTGGACGGCATCAGCGAGGCCGAGAAGGCGGAACTCGCCGACCACTACACGGCGATGGTGGGATTGAAAGGTTTCGAGAAAAGCTATTCGCACGAGCTGTCGGGCGGCATGCTGAAACGCGTGGAGATCGCGCGGGCGCTCGTGATGAAGCCCGAGATCCTCTACATGGACGAGCCGTTCTCCGCCCTCGATGCCCTGATGAACCTCAAGATGCGCATGGAGCTGCTGCGCATCCTGGAAGAGGAGCGCCACACGGTGCTGCTCATCACGCACGACGTCGAGGAAGCCGTGCACCTGGCGGACCGCATCGTCGTGCTGTCGCCGCGGCCGACGACGATCCAGGCCACGTTCGAGGTGAACATCCCGCATCCGCGCAAGATGTCCAGCCCCGAGGCGCAGGATCTCAAAGAGGCCGTGTTGAAGGAGCTGGGGCTGTAAGGCTCATCTCGACCAGTCGCGCCCAGAAGCTGGCGCCGATCGGCAGCAGGTGGTCATTGAAGTCGTAGCTGCCGTTGTGCAGCTGGCATGGTCCGAGGCCGTGCCCGCGGCTCCGATGATCGCCGTCGCCATTGCCGATGAAGACATAGCAGCCCGGCTTCGCCTGCAGCATGAACGCGAAGTCCTCGGCGCCCATCGTCGGCTCGACGTTCGTGTCGACATTGTCCGCACCCACCACGGCGCGCATTGCTTCGATCGCGAACGCCGTCTGCTCCGGATGGTTGATCAGCGGCGGGTAGTTGCGCTTGAACGAGAAGTCGATGCTGGCGCCGAAGCCCGCCGCGAGCCCGCTCGCGATCTCGTTCATGCGCCGCTCGATCAGGTCCAGCACGTCCGTCGAGAAGGTGCGCACGGTGCCGATCATGACGGCTTCGTCGGGAATGACGTTGGTGGCGCTGCCGGCGTGGATCTGCGTGATCGACAGGACGGCCGCATCGAGCGGGTTTTTTTCGCGCGAGATGATCATCTGCCAGGCTTGCGCGATCTGCACGGCGACCATCACCGGATCGATGCCGCGGTGCGGCTGCGCGGCGTGCGCGCCCTTGCCTTTGACGACCACGCGGAACTCGTTACTGGATGCCATCATCGGCCCCGCGACGACGCCGAAGCTGCCCGCCTTGATGCCCGGCCAGTTGTGCATGCCATACACGGCGTCCATCGGAAAACGTTCGAACAGACCGTCGTCCATCATGCGGCGCGCGCCGGCGCCGCCTTCTTCGGCCGGCTGGAAAATCAGGTAGACGGTGCCGTCGAAGTTGCGGTTCTGCGACAGATAGTGGGCTGCACCCAACAACATCGTTGTGTGCCC
This sequence comes from Massilia sp., assembly GCA_045810485.1. Taxonomy (GTDB): domain Bacteria; phylum Pseudomonadota; class Gammaproteobacteria; order Burkholderiales; family Burkholderiaceae_D; genus Telluria. The sequence continues at coordinate 8,974 of JBJMVU010000329.1, forward strand.
GTCATGACCACAAGCATGCATCTTGCCGGCGTGGCGCGACGCGTGATCAAATGTGTTGAGTTCCTGCATCGGCAGGGCGTCCATGTCGGCACGCAGGCCGATGGCGCGGTCCGAGGTGCCGTTCTTGATGATGCCGACGACACCCGTCACGCCCAGCCCGCGGACCACGGGGATGCCCCATTCGGTGAGGCGCGCGGCCACCACGTCGGCCGTGCGTTGTTCTTCATAGCAGAGTTCGGGATGGGCGTGGATGTCGCGCCGGATCGTTTCGAGCTCGGATTGGTAAGACAGGATAGGTTCTACGAGTCTCATTTGTTTCTCCGTATGCTGTGATGCCTCTTGGGCATGCATCTATTGAACTATTGTAGCCCTTCCATCATGTGGAAGGCCAGAGCCTCCACGGCCGCCAGCGGAATCGTATAAAGTACTGGTTTATCGACGTTTTTTTTGGATGAATCCGATGACCAAGACCATCGTCCGCGGCGCCTGCCCGCATGACTGCCCCGATACCTGCGCGTTGCTCGTGACCGTGGAGGATGGCGTGGCCACGGAGGTGAAGGGCGATCCGGATCATCCGACGACGGCCGGCGTGCTGTGCACCAAGGTCTCGCGCTACGTCGAACGCACGTACCACCCCGACCGCCTGCTGTACCCGATGCGCCGCACCGGCAAGAAGGGGGAAGGCAAGTTCGAACGCATCACGTGGGAGCAGGCGCTCGACGAGATCGCGAACCGCCTGCAACCCATCGCCGCGCGCGACCCGCAGGCCATTCTGCCGTACAGCTATTGCGGCACGATGGGCCTCGTGCAGGGCGAGGCGATGGCCATGCGCTTCTTCAACACGCTGGGCGCTTCTCTGCTCGACCGCACCGTGTGCGCGAACGCCGGCGCCACAGGCTACAAATACACGATCGGTGGTTCGATCGGCACGGATACCGAACAGTTCCAGGATGCGAAGCTGGTCCTGATCTGGGGCGGGAATCCCATCGCGTCGAACCTGCATTTGTGGACCCGCCTGCAGGAAGCCAAGCGCCGCGGCGCGAAGCTGATCGCCATCGATCCGTATCGCTCGCTGACGGCCGAGAAATGCCACCAGCACATCGCGCTGATGCCCGGCACCGACGCCGCGCTGGCGCTGGGCATGATGCACGTGCTGGTGAAGGACAACCTGCTCGACCACGACTACATCGAGAAGCACACGTTCGGCTTCGCGCAGCTGAAGGACCGCGTGGCCGAATGGACGCCGGAGCGCACGGCTGCAACCTGCGGCATCACGGTCGATGAAGTCGTCGACCTCGCCCGCGAATACGGGCGTACGGCGCGCGCGGGCGAACCGGTCGCGATCCGCATGAACTACGGCCTGCAGCGCGTGCATGGCGGCGGCATGGCCGTGCGCAACATCGCGTGCCTGCCGGCGCTCGTGGGCGCATGGCGCCATGCGGCGGGCGGCGTGCAGCTGTCGACGTCGGGCACGTTCCCGGCCAATAAAACCGTCCTGCAACGTCCGGACCTGTTGCGCGGCAAGCTCCCGCGCACGATCAACATGAACACGATCGGCGCCGACCTGCAGAAGGATGCATCGCCCGCATTCGGGCCAAAGATCGACGCCGTCATCGTCTACAACTCGAACCCGCTCGCGATCGCGCCGGATTCGGCGCAGGTGCAGCGCGGCTTCGAGCGTGAGGATTTGTTCACGGTGGTGCTGGAGCACTTCCAGACCGACACCGCCGACTACGCGGACATCCTGCTGCCGGCCACCACGCAGCTGGAACACGTCGACGCGCACCTCGCGTATGGCCACTTGTACATGATGGCCAATAACGCGGCGATTGCGCCGCTGGGCGAATCGAAACCGAACACGGAAATCTTCCGCCTGATCGCGAAGCGCATGGGCATGAACGATCCGCTGTTCGACGAGACGGACGACGAACTGGCCGCCCAGGCCTTCGACACGAAACACGAACGCGCCGTGCACTTCGACTGGTCGTCGCTGAAGCGCACGGGCTGGCAAAAGCTGAACATGCCGGCCGCACCGTTCGCCGAAGGCGGTTTTCCCACGCCGTCCGGCAAGTGCGAGTTTTATTCCGCCGCGATGCAGGCCGACGGCCTCGATCCGCTGCCGACCTACATCCCGAACCATGAGTCGGTCGCGTCCAACCCCGAACTGGCAGAGAAATATCCGTTGGCGATGATTTCTCCGCCGGCCAGGAACTTCCTTAACTCAACCTTTGTCAATGTCCAGAGCCTCCGCGCAACGGAAGGTGAGCCGCACCTGGACATCCATCCCCTTGATGCCGCTTCCCGCGGCATCGTCGATAAGGAGATGGTACGCATCTTCAACGACCGGGGCGCGTTCGTCGCGCGCGCCCGGGTCACCGCCCGCGCGCGGGCCGGCCTCGTGGTCGGCCTGTCGGTCTGGTGGAAGAAGCTCGCCAGCGACGGCAAGAATGCCAATGAAGTCACCAGTCAGCGCCTGACCGATATGGGCCGGGCGCCCACCTTTTACGACACGCTGGTGCAGGTTGAAAAGGCCGCACCATGATCTGGAAATATGAAACTTTCGCGAATCACCCCGTGGTTCCGCTCCGTGCTGATCGCAGGCACGGCAGCGGGGCTGCTGGCCAGCTGCTCGACGCTGAACTACTACACCCAGGCGGCCCAAGGGCAGCTTGAACTCCTGTCGGACGCCCGTCCGATCGATGACTGGATCGCCGACCCCGGCACCAGTACCAAACTGCGCCATCGCCTCGAGACGGCGCGCCAGATCCGCCGCTTCGCAGTTGCCGAAATGGCTTTACCCGACAACAACAGTTACAAAAACTACGCGTCCCTGAAGCGGCAATACGTGTTGTGGAACGTCGTCGCCACGCCCGAGCTGTCGCTGCGGCCCCTGCAATGGTGCTTCCCCGTGGCCGGCTGCGTGAACTACCGCGGCTACTACGACAAGGGCGCGGCGGAGTCGTACGCGAAGGAATTGCGCGACGCGGGCGACGACGTCGAGGTCGGCGGCGTGGCCGCGTATTCGACCCTGGGCTGGTTCAGCGATCCGCTGATCTCCACGTTCATCAACTACCCGGACGGCGAGCTGGCGCGCATGGTCTTCCACGAACTGGCGCACCAGATCGTGTACGTGCAGGGCGATTCGCAGTTCAACGAATCGTTCGCGTCGACGGTGGAAGAAGTCGGCGTCGAGCGCTGGATGGAGCGTTTCGGCAATCCGCAGATGCGCGACGCGTATGCGCGCTACCGGAGCCGCAAGAAGGATTTCCTCGGTCTCTTGATGAAGTACCGCAAGGCGCTCGAGCAGAATTACGCGCTCGTCGACCGCGGCGACGCCGAAAAGCGGGCCGTCAAGGCGCGTTTGTTCCAGGAGCTGAAGGACGAATATCAGGTCCTGAAGGGCAACTGGGGTGGCTATGCGGGGTATGATCGGTTCTTCGAGCAGCCGTTGTCGAATGCGCATCTGGCGTCGATCGCGACCTACGAGGATTTCGTGCCCGCGTTCCGCGCGCTGTTGCAGCGTGAGGGCAGCTTCCCGAAATTCTATCAAGCGGTCAAACGCCTGGCCGACATGGACCGGTCGGACCGCCATCGTGTGCTGAACGCGCTGGTGCCGCCGCTCGTGACGGCGCCGTTGATGGTGCAGCGCAGCGAAACCCGCCCGTAGCTATTTTGCCAAAACGTCGATAGAGTCGTTGTTCGAAAAGCGCAAAAGTGCTTGCGTCTGCGCGCACTGCCCGATAGCATCTTGCTTAATAATATCAGCACGACCGTGCGATTTTTTTTGGGCCGCGCTCAGAACGATAACGATACTGGAGACAGAGGCACCGATGGACAAGATTTGGCTCAAGGCTTACCCGCCCGGCGTGCCGGCGGAGATCGACCCCGACCAGTATGGTTCGCTGGTGCAAATGCTGGAGGAATCGTTCCGCAAGTATGCGGCCAACAACGCCTACGTTTGCATGGACAAGTTCCTCACCTACGGGGAACTGGACAATATGTCGAAACGCCTGGCGGCCTGGCTGCAGAGCCGCGGGATGAAGCCGGGCGCGCGCGTGGCCGTCATGATGCCGAACGTGCTGCAGTATCCGGTGGCGCTGGCCGCCATCCTGCGCGCGGGCTATACGGTCGTCAACGTCAATCCGCTGTACACGCCGCGCGAGCTGGAACACCAGTTGAAGGATTCCGGCAGCGAAGCCATTATCGTGCTCGAGAACTTCGCGCACACGGTCGAGCAGGTACTGAATAAAACGCTGGTGCGCCACGTCGTCGTGGCCAGCATGGGCGAACTGCTGGGCGGCGCCAAGGGCATGCTCGTCAACTTCGTCGTCCGCAACGTCAAGAAGATGGTGCCGGACTTTACGATCCCGCACATGGTGCGCTTCAAGGACGCGCTGGCGCAGGGCGCGAAGATGCCGTTCCAGCCGGCGCAGCTGAAGAGTTCCGACGTCGCCTTCCTGCAGTACACCGGCGGCACGACGGGCGTGTCGAAGGGCGCGACGCTCACGCACCGCAACGTCATCGCCAACATTCTGCAGACGGAGGCGTGGTCGAAGCCGGCGATGAGCCAGGCGCCGCTCGTCGAATTCCCCACCATCGTGTGCGCGCTGCCGCTGTATCACATCTTCGCGCTGACGGCGTGCGCGCTGTGGGGCATGCGCGTGGGCGCGCTGAACATCCTGATCCCGAACCCGCGCGACATCCCGGGCTTCATCAAGGAGCTCAAGAAGTACCGCATCAACATGCTGCCGGCCGTGAACACGCTGTACAACGCGCTGGTGAACCACCCCGATTTCAAGGACGTCGACTTCAGCGCGCTGAAAGTTTCCAACGGCGGCGGCATGGCCGTGCAGCAGGCCGTCAACGACAAGTGGAAGGCGCTCACGGGCACCAACATCATCGAGGGCTACGGCCTGTCGGAGACGGCGCCCGTCGCTACCTGCAACCGCTGCGACGTCGCGGGCTTCACGGGCACGATCGGCCTGCCGGTGCCGTCGACGGACATCGCGATCGTCGACGACGACGGCCGCCCGCTGCCGGTGGGCAGCGTCGGCGAGATCGCGATCCGCGGTCCGCAGGTGATGGCCGGCTACTGGAACCGTCCGGACGAGACGGCGAAGGTCATGACGGCGGACGGCTTCTTCAAGTCGGGCGACGTCGGCATCATGGACGACAACGGGTACGTGAAGATCGTCGACCGCAAGAAGGACATGATCCTCGTGTCGGGCTTCAACGTATACCCGAACGAACTGGAAGCCGTGATCGCGGCGCACCCGGGCGTGCTGGAATGCGCCGTGGTCGGTGTGCCGGACGAGCATTCCGGCGAAGCGGTGAAAGTGTTCGTCGTACGCAAGGACCCGAACCTGACGGCCGAGCAGCTGATGGACTACTGCAAGCGCGAGCTCACCGGCTACAAGAAACCGAAATACATCGAATTCCGCGACGAGCTGCCGAAGACGAACGTCGGCAAGATCCTGCGCCGCGCGCTGCGCGAGGAAAAGCAGGCGGCGTAAGACACGAACGCAACAATCGTCGTTCCCGCGAAGGCGGGAACCCAATTTGCACGCCTTACGATAACGCGAGCAGTACCTGGGCCTCCGCCTGCGCGGGGGCGACGTATGGCCGCCGCCGGGCGGTTTTTTTGCGCATACGATTTATATGATTCAGAACTAGCGAGGCAATGACATGGACAAATTCTGGCTGAAGTCGTACGAGGCGGGCGTGCCTGCGGAGATCGACTGGACGCAGTATCGCTCCCTCACGCACCTGCTGGAGGATTCCTTCCGCAAGTACGCCAACCGCAACGCCTTTGCGTGCATGGGCAAGTCCATGACGTTCGCGGAGCTGGACAGGCTGTCCGGCGCGATGGCCGCGTGGCTGCAGCAAAAAGGCCTGGCGCCGGGCGCGCGCGTGGCGATCATGCTGCCGAACGTGCTGCAGTATCCGGTGGCGATGGCCGCCATCCTGCGCGCCGGCTACACCATCGTCAACGTCAATCCGCTGTACACGGCGCGCGAGCTGCAGCACCAGCTGAACGATTCGGGCGCGGAAGCCATCGTCGTGCTGGAGAACTTCGCGCACACCGTCGCCGAAGTCGCGCACAACACGAAGCTCAGGCACGTCATCGTGGGCAGCATGGGTGATCTGCTGGGCGTGAAGGGCCTGCTCGTCAACTTCGTCGTCCGCACCATCAAGAAGATGGTGCCGGCGTGGTCGCTGCCGTCCGCCGTGCCGTTCAAGCGCGTGCTGGCCGAGGGCGCGCGCCTGTCGCTCAAGCCGGTCGAGTGCGGCCACGAAGACGTCGCCTTCCTGCAGTACACGGGCGGCACGACGGGCGTGTCGAAGGGCGCGGTGCTGAAGCACAAGAACGTGATCGCCAACATGCTGCAGAACGAAGCGTGGTTCGCGCCGACGCTGGCCAGGATCCCGGCCGGCGAGACGCCGATCTTCGTGTGTGCGCTGCCGCTCTACCACATCTATGCGCTGACCGTGTGCGCGCTGATGGGCCTGCGCGCGGGCGGCACGAATGTCCTGATCCCGAATCCGCGCGACATCGGCGGCTTCATCAAGGAACTGAAGAACTACCGCGTCCACGTCTTCCCGGCCGTGAACACGCTGTACAACGGCCTGCTGAACCATCCGGACTTCGCGAGCCTGGATTTCTCCGGCCTGAAGGTGTGCCCGGGCGGCGGCATGGCCGTGCAGAAGGTCGTGGCCGACAAATGGCTCGCGGTGACGGGCGCGCCGATCGTCGAGGGCTACGGCCTGTCGGAGACGTCGCCGGTGGTCGCCGCCAACCGCTGCGACATCAAGGAATTCACGGGCACGATCGGCTATGCGCTGCCGTCGACGGAGCTGCGCATCATCGACGAATCCGACAACGAAGTCCCGTTCGGCACGGCCGGCGAAATCGCCGTGCGGGGTCCGCAGGTGATGGCCGGCTACTGGCAGCGTCCGGACGAGACGGCGAAAGTCATGACGGCCGACGGCTTCTTCAAGACCGGCGACATCGGCGTGATGAACGAATCCGGCGCCGTCAAGATCGTCGACCGCAAGAAGGACATGATCCTCGTCTCGGGCTTCAACGTGTACCCGAACGAAGTGGAAGACGTCGTCGCCTCGCACCCCGGCGTGCTCGAAGTGGCGTGCGTGGGCGTGCCGGACCAGCATTCGGGCGAGGCCGTCAAGCTGTACGTCGTCAAGAAGGACAAGACGCTGACCAAGGACGACCTGCTGGCCTTCTGCAAGGAACAGCTGACGGGTTACAAGCGACCGAAATACGTCGAGTTCCGCGACAGCCTGCCGAAGACGAACGTCGGCAAGATCCTGCGGCGCGAGCTGCGGGATGAGAAGCAGACGGCGTAAGATAAACCGCTAGCTGTAAAACCGTCGCCCCTGCGCAGGCAGGGGCCCAATTTTTACGCGTCACGACTGCGCGAGCAAAATTGGATTCCCGCCTCCGCGGGAATGACGGTCTTTGGTGCAGCGGCAAATCACCTAAATCGCGGTGATCTCCACGCCCGGCTTGCCATCCTCGACCCGAAACGCCGCCAGCTCGCGCTGGATGGTCTTCGGGTCCCGCACCTCGTCCAGCCCCATGAAGCGCGTGCGCGTCTCGGACGGGGTGATCTCCATCAGCATGTAACCCCGCTTGTCGCTGCGCCCGAACCGGATGTGCGGGTTCATCGCCACGTATTGCGACGTGCGCAGCTGCGGGCGCGAATTCGACGTGACCGACGTGCCGACGAATTCCGTCGCCACGACCGGATTCGCGGTCGACACGGGCCGGTTGAAATCGCGCCGCAGTTCCGTCGCGTAGAACGTGTGCACGTCGCCGCCCAGCACGAGCGGGTTCGCCGCGCCCGTGGCTGCGAGCGTGTCGAGCAGGCGCCGGCGCGCGATCGGGTAACCGTCCCAGCCATCCGTCCAGAAGCGGCCGCCGTCCGGCAGCGCCACCGCGATCTGCGACGACTGCGCCATCAGCGTCTGCTGCGCGAGGATGTTCCAGCGCGCCTTCGACGACGCCAGCCCGGCCTGCAGCCACGCTTCCTGTTCGGGCCCCAGCATGCTGCGGCGCGGATCGAGCAGGGTGGGGCAGGCGCGCGGCGTGACGGAATTCGAGCCGCCGATGCCCGGATGCGAGCATGCTTCCCACGCGCGGTACTGGCGGTCGTCGAGCACGTGGAAGCGCGCCAGGCGTCCCCAGTCGTAGCGCTGGAACATGCGCACGTTCGCGAAGCTGCGCGGTGGCGGCAGCCGCAGCGGCATGTGTTCGTAAAAGGCCTGGTAGGCGGCTGCGCGGCGCTGCGCGAAGGCCGGCGACAGGCGCTCGTCGCGGTCGGCCGCGTAGTCGTTCGCGACCTCGTGGTCGTCCCACGTGACGATCCACGGCGCGATCAGGTGCGCGGCCTGCAGGTCGGGGTCCGTCTTGTATTGCGCGTAGCGGCGACGGTAGTCCGCCAGCGTGAACGACTCGTCCTGGCGCACGATCCGCACACCCGGCGCCGGATGTTGCAGGCGGTACGCGCCCCATTCGTAGATGTAGTCGCCGAGGAAGGCGACGAGGTCCGGGTTCGCCTGCGCGAGGTAGCGGTGCGCCGCATAGCTGCCGAACTCCCAGTGCTGGCACGACGCGACGGCGAGCTTGAGCGACTCCGGCATGCTGTCCGGCGCGGGCGCCGTGCGCGTGCGGCCGACGGGACTGACGGCGTCGCCCAGCATGAAGCGGTACCAGTACCAGCGCGCCGGCGCCAGGCCGCGCACGTCGACGCGCACGCTGTGCGCCAGTTCCGGCGTCGCGACGACGGCGCCCTTCGCGGCGATCTTGCGGAACGCGCCGTCGTGCGCCACTTCCCAGCGCAAGGTGAGCGCGAGCGGCGGCGTCTTCGACGGATCGAGCGGATCGGGCGCGACGCGCGTCCACAGGATCACGGAATCGGGCAGGGGCGCACCCGACGCGACGCCGAGGCTGAACGGATAGCCGGCCGCGTTCGACGGCCTGGCGAGCAGCAGGGACGACGACGCCGCAGCGAGCCGCGCGGCGTTCAGCAGGAACAGGCGGCGCGGCCAGGTCATGGACGATGCGCGAGAAAGGCTTATTGCGCGATCAGCGATTCCAGCGGCGGCAACTGGCGCGGCTTGCGGTCCGGCCCCGTGGCGACATAGGTCAGCGTCGCCTCCGTCACCTTGACGACGTCCGTCTGCAGGCGGTTGCGCTCCGCATAGACCTCGACGTAGACGGTGATCGACGTATTGCCGACCTTGACGATGTCGGCGTAGAACGACAGCAGGTCGCCGACGAACACGGGATTCTTGAACACGAAGGAATTCACGGCGATGGTCGCGACGCGGCCGTTGGCGCGGCGCACGGCCGGCAGCGAGCCGGCCACGTCGACCTGGGCCATGATCCAGCCGCCGAACACGTCCCCGTAGACGTTTGCATCGGACGGGGCGGGCATCATCCTCAGCACGGGCATCTTTCCTTCCGGCAGGCGGGTGATGGACGGGGTGGTATTTACTGGCTCAGTCATCTTGAAATCTCGTTAAATAAAGCCCCTTTAAAAACCGTCGCGAGCTGCAGCAGTTTCGGTAGAGAAGCGCAGCTGTACGGATGTACAGCGAGCATCGCAGACCGAAAATGCAAAGCGCAGCAGGTTTTGAAGGCGGCAAGCTACAATCCTCTCGATTGAACCATAAAACTTCGAGCCCTGCCATGCGACGCTCTTCTCCGAACTCCCTGCCGCCCGCCGCCGATCCGAACGCGAAGCGGAACGACTGGGCCACCATCGCCACCTTGCTGCCCTACCTGTGGGTCTACAAATGGCGCGTGCTGGCGGCCCTCCTCTGCCTCGTCGGCGCCAAGATGGCCAACGTCGGCGTGCCGCTCGTGCTGAAAAAGCTCATCGACGCGCTGACGATCAGTCCTTCCGATCCGCACGCGCTGCTCGTGCTGCCGCTCGGCGCGCTGGTCGCGTATGGCGCGCTGCGCTTTTCCACCACGCTGTTTACCGAACTGCGCGAATTTTTATTCGCGCGCGTGACGCAGCGCGCGGTGCGCACGATCGCGCTGAAAGTGTTCCGGCACCTGCACGCGTTGTCGCTGCGCTTCCACCTGAACCGCCAGACGGGCGGCATGACGCGCGACATCGAGCGCGGCACGCGCGGCGTCAGCTCGCTCGTGTCGTACTCCCTGTTCTCGATCCTGCCGACGTTCGTCGAGATCACGCTGGTGCTGGGCTACCTCGGCACGCACTACGATGCCTGGTTCGCGGGCATCACCGCGATCGCGCTCGTCACGTACATCACGTTCACCGTCACCGTGACGGAATGGCGCACGCACTTCCGGCGCACGATGAACGACCTCGATTCGAAGGCGAACACGAAGGCCATCGATTCGCTGATCAACTACGAGACGGTGAAATACTTCGGCAACGAGGACTACGAGGCGAAGCGCTACGACGAAGGCCTGCAGAAGTACGAGCAGGCCGCCGTGCGCTCGCAGACGTCGCTGTCGTTCCTCAACACCGGACAATCGCTGATCATCGCGGCGGCCGTCACGGCGATCCTGTGGCGCGCGACGCAGGGCGTGATCGACAAGACGATGACGCTGGGCGACCTCGTGCTCGTGAACTCCTTCATGATCCAGCTGTACATCCCGCTGAACTTCCTGGGCGTGATCTACCGCGAGATCAAGCAGAGCCTCGCCGACATGGAGCGCCTGTTCGGCCTCCTCGAACAGAACCGCGAAGTGGCGGATTCGCCGGACGCGAAGCCGCTGGTGACGCATGGCGCGAAAGTCGAGTTCTCGCACGTCGAATTCAGCTACGACCCGAAGCGCCAGATCCTGTTCGACGTCGACTTCACGATCGCGCCCGGCACGACGACGGCCGTCGTGGGCCACAGCGGCTCGGGCAAGTCGACGCTGTCCCGCCTGCTGTTCCGCTTCTACGACGTGCAGGGAGGAGCCATCCGCATCGACGGGCAAGAGCTGAAGAACGTGACGCAGGATTCGCTGCGCCATGCGATCGGCATCGTCCCGCAGGATACGGTGCTGTTCAACGACACCATCGAATACAACATCGCCTATGGCCGGCCCGGCGCGAGCCGCGCGGACATCGTGGCGGCGGCGCGCGCGGCGTCGATCCACGACTTCATCGAAACCCTGCCGGACGGCTATGCGACAATGGTGGGTGAACGCGGCCTCAAATTGTCGGGCGGCGAGAAGCAGCGGGTGGCCATCGCGCGCACCCTGCTGAAGAATCCCGCGATCCTGATCTTCGACGAAGCGACGTCGGCGCTCGATTCGAAGTCGGAGCAGGCGATCCAGGCGCAGCTGAAGGAAATCGCGAAGCAGAGAACGACGCTCGTCATCGCGCACCGCCTGTCGACCATCGCGGACGCCCACCAGATCCTCGTGCTCGACCACGGCCGCATCGTCGAGCGGGGCACGCACGTGGCCCTGATCGCGGCGGATGGCCTGTACAGGCAGATGTGGGACCGCCAGCAGGCAAGGCAGGACGAGGACCTGGCGTCACCGCCGGTCGAAGCGGTACAAGACTAAGGATTGGACAGGATGGAAAAGCAGATCGTCGAGATCGACATGGCGGACGTGGGCCACGGCAACCCGGCCTGGATCGCCGCGCTGGAAGCGGGCAAGGTGCTGTACTTCCCCAACTTCGGAGAGCGCGGCTTCGCGCCGCAGAAGGAAGAGCTGGCGCTGTTCCGCGAAGATATCCGCGACCCCAAGATCCGCAACATCAGCCTGTCGACCGCCGGCGACCTGAAAGGCGTCGTCGGCGACGATGGTACGCGCGCGCTGATGGCAGGGATGATCGGCCGCTTCCGCGCCGAGGCCGAAGGCCTGCTCGCGAACCTGGTGCCGCGCTACGGCGAGCACCTGCGCCGCGGCGCGACGAGCTTCCGCCCTTCGGTCGTGCAGAACCGCGTGCAATCGTGGCGCGCGGACGACCGCCGCATGCACGTGGACGCGTTCCCGTCGCGCCCCAACTACGGCGAGCGCCTGCTGCGCGTGTTCACCAACGTGAACCTGGAAGGCGAGCCGCGCGTGTGGCGCGTGGGCGAACCGTTCGAGGACGTGGCCCGTCGCTTCCTGCCGAACGTAAAACCGTATTCGGCGTGGCAGGCGAAGGTGCTGAATGCCCTGCACGTGACGAAATCGCTGCGCAGCGAATACGACCACATCATGCTGCAGCTGCACGACGCGATGAAGTCGGATCTCGACTACCAGAAGAACGCGCCGCAGGTCACGTTCCACTTCCCGCCGGGCTGCGCGTGGGTGTGCTTCTCGGACCAGACGTCGCACGCCGTGATGGCGGGGCAGTACATGATGGAGCACACGCTGCAGCTGTCGCCCATGCACCAGTATGACAAGGAGGCGAGTCCGTTGGCGATCCTGACGCGGATGCAGGGACACGCATTGGTGTGACGATTGGCGCGCTCGGGGCGCCCACCCTGTGAACGTTCCGATGCCGTAGGGTGGGCACCCCGTGCCCACGATCAGATGAGCAGCAACTCCTTCCCCCGCACCCGCAAAATATCCGCCACCCGCGCCGCCACCGGCGACAGGTAACCGTTCTTCCGATACGCCAGCCCGAGCCGCCGCTTCATCTGCGCTTCGGGCAGCACCACCTCGCGCACGCGCGCGCGCCCGGCCACGAGGTTGAAGCGCGTGACGAACCCCAGCAGCGGCGTTTTTTCGAGCACGGGCAGGATCGTGTTCAGCACATTCGATTCGATCTGCACGTCCGGCCGCGGCAGGCCGTGCCGCTCGAAGGTCTGGTCGAGCCATTGGCGCGACGCGACCGTCCGCGCCGGCAGCATCCACTTGTACTGTACGAGGTCCGCGAGCGCGTGAGGCGTGTCGAACACGGGGTGGTGCGCGCTTGCCATCACGACCATCGTGTCTTCCGCGATCTGCTCGCTGACGATGTCCGGATCGCCGTCCAGCATCGGCCCGACGACCAGGTCGATGTCGCCGTCCGCCAGGGCCGCCAGCAGGTTGTCGTTCATGGCGACCGCCAGCGTGACCGTGATCGCGGGCGCCTCGGCCAGCAGCTGCTCGAACACGGCCGGCATCAGGTGCTCGGCCATCGTCGGCACGCAGCCGATGCGGACCTCGCCCTGCAGGCCGCCGGCGTGATCGCGCATCTCGCGCGCCGTCTCTTCCACCATCAGCGCCATCTGGCGGGTGCGCTTCAGGAGGACGTGGCCGGCGGCCGTCAGGCGCATGCCGCGCCCATCCTTTTCGAACAGTCGGGAGCCCAGGGATTCCTCCAGCCGGTCGATGCATTTCGTCAGCGCCGGCTGGGTGCGGTGCACGCGTTCGGCGGCGCGGGCGAGATTCCCTTCGGTGGCGATGACTTCGAAATACTTCAAGTCGCGGAAGTCCATGACATATTCCTGAAAGTTTAAGAATTTGAAAATTAAGTGAATATACATTATAAGTCGCGCTTCCTATACTCGGCTCATTCACCACCGCGAGGACTTCCATGAGCCATTCCACTCCACCCGACGTGATCCGCGACATCCAGCGCGTCGATCCCGACCTGGTCGCACGCGCGGCCCGGTATCCCTCGTCCATCCTCGCCGACGTCGCCGGCCGCCGCGGCGCGCTGTCCAGCCGCATCGCCCCGCTCGCGCCGACGATGCGCCTGGCGGGACCGGCGCTGACGATCGACGTGCGCCCCGGCGACAACCTGATGATCCACGCCGCGATGGCGTTGGCCAGGCCCGGGGACGTGCTCGTCATCGACGGCAAGGGTGACGAATCCTGCGCGCTGATGGGCGAGATCATGGTGTCGCAGTGCATGGCGATCGGTATCGCCGGCGTCATCGTGTACGGCGCCGTGCGCGATACGGAAGCGATCCGTGAACTGGGCTTCCCGATGTACGCCATCGGCGCGAATCCGAACGGACCATCGAAGCTGGTGCCGGGCCGGATCAACTGGCCGGTGTCGGTGGGCGGCGTGACGGTGCAGCCGGGCGACCTCGTGGTGGCCGATGGCGACGGCGTCGTCGTCGTCGAACCGGCCAAGGTGCCCGCGGTCCTGCAGCTGGCGGAAAAGAAGCTGGCCGACGAGACGGCGCGCCTGGAAGGCATCCGCAGCGGCGCCCAGCTGCGCCCGACGTGGCTCGACGCCGCGCTGCGCAAGGCGGGCGTGCTGGCCGAAGGAGAGACGCTGTGAACGCCGTTCTCGCCCCGCAAGCGCGGCGCGACGTCGTGCTCGTGACCGGCGCCGACCTGGCCGAACAGGCCGTCGGGCTGCTGGCGGGCTTCGACCTCGTCTATGCCGGCAAGACGCCCGATGAAGACTGCCTCGTCGCGCTGTGCCGCGAGCACCAGCCGGTCGCGATCCTCGTGCGCTACGGCCGCATCACGGCGCGCGTGATCGACGCGAGCCCGCGCCTGCGCGTGATCTCCAAGCACGGCAGCGGGACCGACACCATCGACAAGGAAGCGGCCGCCGCGCGCGGCATCGCCGTCAAGGCCGCCGTCGGGGTCAACGCGCCCGCCGTGGCCGAGCACACGTGGGCGCTGATCCTCGCGTGCGCCAAGGACGTCTCGGCGCTCGACCAGCGCATGCACGACGGCCACTGGGACAAGGCGACCCACAAGAGCCTCGAACTGCGCGGCCGCACGCTGGGCCTCGTGGGCCTGGGCGCGATCGGCGCACGCGTCGCCGCGATCGGCCGCGCCATGGATATGACCGTGATCGCGCATGACCCGTTCGCGGCCGCGGCGCCGGAAGGCGTCGAGCTGCTGCCGCTGGCCGACGTCATCGCCGGTGCGGACGTGCTGTCGCTGCATTGCCCGCTCACGCGGGACAACGCCGACATGCTGAACGCGACGACTCTCGCGACGATGCGCCCCGGCGCCATCGTCGTGAACACGGCGCGCGGCGGTTTGATCGACGAGGCGGCGCTGGCCGACGCGCTGATGAGCGGCGCCCTGCGCGCGGCGGGCCTGGACAGTTTCCAGGTCGAGCCGTTCGCCGCCGGTCATCCGTTCACGGCGATCCCGAACGTGATCCTGTCGCCGCACATCGGCGGCGTGACGGGCGATGCCTACGTCGGCATGGGCACGGCCGCGGCGCGCAACGTGCTGGCGGTATTCGAACAACCGGCCTGACGCCGGGAAGCAACGAAAAGCGCAACAAAGCGCGCACCAAGACGCGCATAACGATTACATTATTGGAGGACGACCATGAGCGGAACCGACTATAACGCGCGCCTGGAAGCGGAAACCATCCGCAGGATCACCTGGCGCCTCATCCCTTTCCTGATGCTGTGTTACCTGCTGGCCTTCATCGACCGCGGGAACATCGGCATGGCCTCGCTGCAGATGAACCACGACCTCGGCCTCACGCCGAAGATGTTCGGGTTCGCGGGCAGCCTGTTTTTCATCTCGTACTTCCTGTTCGAAGTGCCGAGCAACCTGGCGCTGCAAAAGTTCGGTGCGCGCAAGTGGATCGCGCGCATCATGATCACGTGGGGTTTCGTCTCGGCCGGTATGGCGCTGGTGCAGGGCGCGACGTCGCTGTACGTGCTGCGCTTCCTGCTCGGCGCGGCCGAGGCGGGATTCTTCCCCGGCGTCGTGCTCTATCTCACGTACTGGTTCCCGGCCGCGTACCGCGCCCGCATCGTCGCCATCTTCATGGTCGCGGTGCCCATGGCCAGCTTCGTCGGCTCGCCGATCTCCGCGCTGCTGCTGCAGGCCGACGGGCTGTTCGGCCTGCGCGGCTGGCACTGGCTGTTCATCCTCGAAGCCCTGCCGACCGTCGTGCTGGGCGTCGTGTGCCTGTTCTTCCTCACCGACCGTCCGGAACAGGCCAAGTGGCTGAGCGCGGAGCAGCGCGGCTGGCTGTCGGCGCGGCTGGACAAGGAGCGCGCGGAGAAGAAGGCCGCGGGCCCGCACCCGTCGCTGTGGCAGGTGCTGCGCAGTAAAGAAGTGCTGGGCATGGCCCTCGTGTGCGCCACCGCGTCGTCGGCCGGCACCGTGCTCGGCGTGTGGCAACCGCAGCTGATCAAATCGTTCGGCCTGACCGTCATGCAGACGGGCCTCGTCAACGCCGTGCCGTACGTGATCGCCGCCGTGCTGATGGTCTTGTGGGGCCGCCACTCCGACCGCAAGGGCGAACGCCGCTGGCATACCGCGATCCCGCTGGCGCTGATCGCCGGTGGCATGCTGTGCACCCTGCTCGTGACGTCGCTCCTGCCGACCATCGTGCTGCTGACCTGCGTGCTGATCGGCGCCTATTCGTTCAAGGGACCGTTCTGGGCACTGAGCTCGTCTTGGCTCGCCTCGGGCTCCGCGGCGGCCGGCCTGGCCGCCATCAACGCGGCGTCGAACCTCATCGGCGGTGGCCTCATGGTCAATGCCTACGGCTGGATCAAGGAAGCCACGGGCAGCCATGCGCTGGGCCTGTTGCCGATCGCGGTCCTGGCCGTGGCCAGCATCATTACCCTCCTCACGCTCAGCAACGACGCGCACCGCGCGGCGCGCACCGCGCAAGCCAAGGCCGCGGCCTAAGCACCCGCATCTCCTCCGTTTTCACCGGCGGCCAGCCGTGGACCTCCCACGCCCCGGCCGCCGATAACTACCACTACAAACGAGACAATGAAGACACAAGCTACCCTGATGCTGGCGGCGGCCGCGCTGTTGCCGGCCGCCGCCTCCGCGCAATCCTCCGCCGTGACGATCTACGGCTCCATCGATGGCGGCGTGCGTTATCAAACCAATGTCGACGCGGCGGGCAGCGGCCTGCTGTCGACGACGTCCGGCAATTATTATTCGAACCGGTTGGGCTTTCGCGGCAAGGAGGATCTCGGTAATGGGCTGAATGCGCACTTCCAGCTCGAGAGCGGCTTCAATACCAAGACCGGGGCGCTCGACAACACCAACAACGTGCTGTTCAACCGCACGGCCGCGGTCGGGCTGGGTGGCGCGTGGGGCTCGATCGACATCGGCCGCCAGTACACGGTTGGCTTCCGCACCGAGAAGTTCCTGGATCCGTTCGACCACCACTACACCCCGATCGTGCCGTTGTCGTCGGGCGCGGGGACGAGCCTGCCGGCGGCGGCGAAGACGGCCGGGCTCACGGCGTCGTCGAACTCGGGAACGCGCTTCAACAACGACGTCCAGTACACCGGCACCTTCGGCGGCCTGACGGTGCGTGCCGAGTACGCGCCGGGCGAAGTCGCGGGCGACGCGGGCAAGGGCACCGCCCGCGGCGCGGCCTTCAGCTACACGGGCAGCACGCTGCTGGCGGCGGGGGCCTACATCCGCAAGCAGACGCCGGCCGGCTTCACCAACAATATGTTCGTGGCGGGCGGCGGCTTCAAGCTGGGGGGGATGACGGTGAAAGGCGGCATGTCGCGCGAGCGCCAGGAAACGGCCGCCGCGGGAACGTACCAGAACGAGACGCGCTTCGGCGGCGTCAGTTACCGGATCAACCGTCCGGTGGAAGTCACGGCGGCCGTGTATCGCTCGGATTACGACAGCGCGGCCGGTGCGGGGCGGCGCCAGCTGTTCCTGCTGGGCGCGACGTATGCCTTCTCGAAGCGCACGAATTTGTATGCGGAGTTCGACGTGAACCGTTACGACGGCGCGTTGATACCCTCTTCGAAGCAGACGTCCCAGCGCGGCACGTCGGTGGGCGTGATGCATCTGTTCTGACGTGGCGGGCACGGGGGCCACTCTACGGCTGACATGGTGGGCACGGGGTTCCTACCCTACGGCTGACATGGCGGGCGCGGGGTGCCCACCCTACGGCTGACATGGCGGGCGCGGGGTGCCCACCCTACGGCATCGACGCATTCGTAGGGTGGGCTCCCCGAGCCCACGAAACGCTTGCATCAATAGGTATAGAACATCCGCTGAATCTCTTTGGTGCTGTTCGTTTTGGTCAGCGCCAGCATCAGCAGGATGCGCGCCTTCTGCGGATTGAGCGTATCGGCCACGACGAAGTCCAGCTGGTCGTCATTGGCTTCGCCGTTGCGCGCCACGATGCCCTGGCCCACGCGGCTCGCGCGCACGATGATCACGCCTTTTTCGCGCGCGGCCGACAGCGCCGGGCGCACCTTGTTCGGCAGGCTGCCGTCACCCACGCCCGCGTGGATCAGGCCCTTGGCGCCGGCGGCGACCAGCGCGTTGACGGCGGTCGGGCCCACGTTCGCGTAGCTGTAGGCGATGTCGACCTGCGGCAGCGCCGCCAGGTTGCTCACGTCGAATTCCGTGTCGACGGTGTGCTTGCGGGTCGAGGCGCGGTAGAAGTGCGCCTTGTTGCCCACCACGTAGCCGAGCAGGCCCAGTTCCGTCGCCTTGAACGTGTCGGTGGTCGTCGTGTTGGTCTTGCTGACGTCGCGCGCGGCGTTGATCTGGTCGTTCAGCACGACGAGCACGCCCTTGCCAACGGCATCAAGGCTGCCCGCGGTGAGGACGGCGTTGTACAGGTTGATCGGGCCGTCGGCCGAGATCGCGGTCGACGGACGCATCGCGCCCACCACCACCACCGGCTTCCTGCTCTTCACGACGAGGTCCAGGAAGTACGCGGTTTCCTCGATCGTATCGGTGCCGTGTGTGATGACGATGCCATCGACATCCGGCTTGGCCAGCAGCGTGTTGACGCGCTTGGCCAGCGTGAGCCAGTGCTCGTTGCTCATGTTTTCGCTGGCGATCTGGAACACCTGTTCGCCCGTGACGCTGGCGACCTGCTTCAGTTCCGGCACGGCCTTGATCAGGTCATCGACGCCGACCTTGGCGGCCGTGTAGCCGACCGTCGTCGTGCTGGTGGCGCCGGTGCCGGCGATGGTGCCGCCGGTGGCGAGGATCACCACGTTCGGCAGGCGCGCCGCCGTCTGGGCCTGCGCGGCCGCGGCCAGCATCGTCATCAGGAACAGCGCGAACCAAGTGCGTACAACTTTTAAGAACATAAGATCTCCTTTTTTAACAATTTTTGGAAGGCAAAAAAAAGGCTCCTTGGGAGGAGCCTGGTTCGGGGTGCCGGTCAGCGCAACGGCGCTGTGGCGATATCCTTGTCCGCGAGCGCGGGATCGGTCAGGTCCCCCTCCCACTTCGCGACGACGGCGGTGGCGATGCCGTTGCCGATCACGTTCGTGGCCGAGCGGCCCATGTCGAGGAAGTGGTCGATGCCGAGCAGCAGCAGCAGGCCGGCTTCGGGAATATGGAACTGGTTCAGCGTGGCGGCGATGACGACGAGCGAGGCGCGCGGCACGCCGGCCATGCCCTTCGACGTCAGCATCAGCACGAGCATCATGGTCATCTGCGTGGACAGCGCCAGCTCGATGCCGTAGGCCTGGGCGATGAAGACGGAGGCGAACGTGCAGTACATCATCGAGCCGTCCAGGTTGAACGAGTACCCGATCGGCAGCACGAACGCGGCCAGGCGGTTTTTCACACCGAAGCGCTCCAGGCCTTCCAGCGTCTTCGGATACGCGGCTTCCGACGACGCGCAGGTGAACGCGAGGATGGTCGGCTCGCGCAGCAGGCCGAGGAGCTTGAACAGGCGCGGGCCGACGAACAGTACGCCGATCGCGATCAGGATGCACCACAGCAGCGCGATGCCGAGGTAGAACTCGCCCATGAATTTTCCGTAGGTGGCGAGCACGCCCACGCCGCTCGTGGCGACGACGCCGGCGACGGCCGCGAACACGGCGAACGGCGCGAAGTTCATCACATAGCCCGTCACCTTCAGCATGACGTGCGCGGCGCCGTCGATGGCGGCGATCATCGGCGCGGCGCGCTCGCCCACGGCGGCGGCGCCGGTGCCGAAGAAGATCGAGAAGATCACGATCTGCAGGATTTCGTTCTTGGCCATGCCGTCGAAGATCGACGTCGGCACGAGGTGGGTGATGAAGTCCTTCAGCGTGAGGCCGGAGGCGGTGATGCCCGACGAAGCGCCGGCCGCCGGCAGCGTGCCGGACAAGGCCATCGCGTCGCCCGGACGGAACAGGTTCACGAGGATCAGGCCCAGCGTGAGCGAGAGGAGGGACGCGATGATGAACCAGCCCAGCGCCTTGATGCCGATGCGGCCCACTTCCGCGGCGTCGCCCATCTTGGCGATGCCCACCACCAGCGTGGAGAACACGAGCGGCGCGATGATCATCTTGATCAGGCGGAGGAACAGGGTCGTGACCAGCGACATCGTGTCGGCGAAGCCCTTGGGGTCGGCGAGGTTGGTGTGCGCGATGTAGCCGGCGGCGATGCCGAGGACCAGGCCCACGAGGATCCAGGTGGTGAGGCGGTTTCTTTTGTTCATAAGCTTCCTCTAGGGTGGCGGATGGCGAAGCAGGGGAGATCGTCCGTCCTGTTCCGCTGCCGTGGCACAATCTCGTGCAAGATCAGGGAGTTGCCGGGTGCCTGGTGCTGCGATATTGACAAGTCCCGGCAGTATCCTAGGCGTTGATGGTACTGTCAAGCACGCCCGGAACAACCAAAACACGACAATACAAATGATCGAAATCGACAATGTCAGCAAGTGGTACGGCCCCGTCCAGGTCCTGCGCGAGTGCACGGCGCGCGTGGCGCGCGGCGACGTGGTGGTGGTGTGCGGGCCGTCCGGTTCGGGCAAGTCGACCCTCATCAAGACCGTCAACGGCCTCGAGCCCTTTCAACAGGGCGCGATCAGGGTGGACGGCACGTCCGTCGGCGATCCGGCCACGCGCCTGCCGGCGCTGCGCGCGCGCATCGGCATGGTGTTCCAGAATTTCGAGCTGTTCCCGCACCTGTCCGTGCGCGACAACCTGACGCTCGCGCAGGTCAAGGTGCTGAAGCGCTCGCGCGACGAGGCGACGGCGAAGGGCCTGACATACCTGGACCGCGTGGGCCTGCTGGCGCACCAGGACAAATTCCCGGCCCAGCTCTCGGGCGGCCAGCAGCAGCGCGTGGCGATCGCGCGGGCGCTCGCGATGGACCCCGTGGCGATGCTGTTCGACGAGCCCACGTCCGCGCTCGATCCGGAGATGGTGGGCGAAGTGCTCGACGTGATGACGGGGCTGGCGCAGGAGGGCATGACGATGATGGTCGTGACCCACGAGATGGGGTTCGCGCGCCGCGTGGCGGATCGGGTCGTGTTCATGGACGAGGGGCGGATCGTCGAGGACAGCGCGGGCGAGGCGTTCTTCGAGGCGCGGAAGTCGGCGCGGGCGCGCGAGTTCCTGGCCCGGATCATTCATTAAAACCGTCGTTCCCGCGCAGGCGGGAACCCATACTGAAGTTCCGGCAATCGATTCGGTGATTTTGAGCCACCCTCATTCTGAGACTCAGCATGGATTCCCGCTTCCGCGGGAATGACGTGGCTAGAGGTTACGTAATACCAGATTGACCCCACCCGCAATCAGCACCACCCACACCACCTGCTTGATGCGCTCCGCCGGCAGCCACTGGTGCAGCCGGTTGCCGAGATACAGCCCGCCGAGCGCGAACGGCAGCAGCCCGATGGCCAGCAGCGGCAGCGCCGGCTGGTGGTACAGGCCCGCGCCCGTGAACAGCGCGAGGCGGGAGATGGCGCTGAAGAACAGCACGCCGCTGAGGGTGGCGCGCAAGGCCAGTTTGTCGTCCAGGCGGCTCGTGAGGAAGATCGTGTAGAACGGCCCGCCCGTGCCGAACAGCGCCGTGAACATGCCGCCGACAACGCCGAACGGCCCTGCCCACGCGGGCGCGAACGGCGGCGGCTTGCGGCGCGCGAGCAGGCTCCAGGCCGAATAGCACAGGATGAACAGCCCGAGCACGACGAGCAGCACCCGTTCCGGCGCGTGCACGAGCGCGAGCACCCCGACGGCCATGCCGGCCAACATGAACGGTATCAGCCGCAGCGCTTCGCGCTTGTCGATGAAGCGGCGGTTCTTCAGGCCCAGCAGCACATTCGAGACGAGGTCGAACACGAGCATCAGCGGCACCGCCATGCGCAGCGGTATGAAGAGCACGAGCAGCGGCATCGCCGTCACGGACGAGCCGAAGCCGGTGAGGCCGAATACCGTATAGCCGAACACGATGATGAGCGCCAGCTGGGCGAGCGTGAATAAGTCGAACGTCATGCCACGATTCTAGCTCCAATGGATATATTCGTTCTGTATTGCAATGTATCGTGCGCACCTACAATGCTGCCCGGCGCGTGGGCATGCGGGTAAAATATCGGGGTTCGCAATCCGAGAGCCGCCATGTCCATCATCGAATCCCCCGACACCATCACCATCGCCCGTCCCGACGACTGGCACCTGCACCTGCGCGACGGCGCGGCCATGGCCAGCGTGCTGCCGCACAGCGCGCGGCAGTTCGCCCGCGCCATCGTCATGCCGAACCTGAAGCCGCCCGTCACGACGGCCGCGCTGGCTGCCGAATACCGCGCGCGCATCCTGGCCGCGCTGCCGGCCGGCATGCGCTTCGAGCCGCTGATGACGTTGTATCTGACTGACAACACGGAACCGGACGAGATCCGCCGCGCGCGCGACACCGGCTTCATCCATGGCGTGAAACTGTACCCGGCCGGCGCCACGACGAATTCCGCCGCCGGCGTGACCGACCTGCGCAAGTGCTACAAGACGCTGGAAGTGATGCAGGAACTGGACATGCCGCTGCTGACGCACGGCGAAGTCACCGACCAGCACATCGACCTGTTCGACCGCGAAGCCGTGTTCATCGAGCGCGTGATGCGCCCGCTGCGCCGCGACTTCCCGGAACTGCCGATCGTGTTCGAGCACATCACGACGAAGGATGCGGCCGAGTACGTGGCCGAGGCCGAAGGCCCGATCGCCGCGACGATCACGGCGCACCACCTGCTGTACAACCGCAACGAGATCTTCCGCGGCGGCATCCGCCCGCACTACTACTGCCTGCCGGTGCTCAAGCGCGAAGAACACCGCCTGGCGCTGATGACGGCCGCCACCAGCGGCGACGAGCGCTTCTTCCTCGGCACCGACTCCGCGCCGCACGCCGTGCACACGAAGGAAGCCAGCTGCGGCTGCGCCGGCTGCTACACCGCGCTGCACGCGATGGAGCTGTACGCCATGGCCTTCGAACAGGCCGGCGCGCTCGACAAGCTGGAAGCGTTCGCGAGCCTGAACGGCCCGAATTTCTACGGTCTGCCGGTGAACGAAGGCACGATCACGTTGAAGCGCGAGGCGTGGAGCCTGCCGGCGACGGTGCCGATGGGCGAGCAGGAACTCGTTCCGCTGAACGCCGGCGAGGAAATCAACTGGAAGATGCTGTAACGGGATGTTCCCCGAGATCGACTGGACGCGGCCGTGGTACGACACGGTGCGTCCCGCCTTCGACAGCCTGCCTGCCGGTCCGCGCATTGACTCCATCATCGATGCGTTCAATGTCAACGCGGCGCGGCTCGGGCTCGTCAACGACCAGGGCCAGCCGATCCGCTTCGTGCCCCAGGCCGACCTGCCGGAAGGCGTGGCGTACGAGGCCTTCATTGGCGCCACGGGCTGCGTGCCCACGCGCGCGAACCTGCACGATTTCTTCAATGGCCTCGTGTGGCAGACCTTCCCGCACATCAAGCGCGAGCTGAACGCGCTGCAGGCCGCGCAGATCGCGCAGGCGGGCGTCGGCAAATCGCGTGGACCGGCGCGCGACGCCGCCACCATCTTCGACGAGAACGCCGCGCTGCTCGTCGTGCGCGATGATGACGCCGGCCACGCGCTCGTCGCCGACCTGCGCGCGCACCAGTGGCGCTCGGCCCTGTATGACAAACGGGCCATGTTCGGGCGCGATGCCGAGCTGTGGCTGTTCGGGCACGCGCTGATGGAAAAGCTCGTCGCGCCGCGCAAGGCGATCACGGCCCACGTGCGGGTCGTGTTCGCCGCCGATGATTTCTTTGCGCGCGAGCGCGAAGGGCGCCGCGACTGGATCGACGCCGCGGTGTCCGGCGCGATCGCGGCCGAGGGCCTGTCCGCGGCCGGCTTCACCCCGCTGCCCGTGCTGGGCGTACCGGGCTGGTGGCCGGACCAGGATGAAGCGTTTTATCTCGACCACACCGTGTTCCGGCCCAAACGGCCGGCATCAATACCGTAGGAGGACACGATGACCGATCAGGTACCCTGGGGCATCCTTGGCACGGGCAAGATTGCCAAGGCCTTTGCCTCCGCATTGAAGGAGACGCCGGACGCGCGGCTCGCCGGCGTCGGCTCGCGCAACCAGGCCAGCGCCGCAGCGTTCACCCGCGACTTCGGCGGCACGGCGTACGCATCGTACGAAGACCTCGTGCATGCGCCCGACGTGGACCTCGTCTACGTGGGCACGCCGCACCCCATGCATTACGAGAACGTGCGCCTCGCACTGGAAGCCGGCAAGGGCGTCCTGTGCGAAAAGGCCTTTACCGTCAACCGCCGGCAGGCCGAGGAACTCGTGCAACTCGCGCGCGCGAAAAACCTGTTCCTGATGGAGGCGATGTGGACGCGCTTCCTGCCCGCGCTGGCCGAGGTGCGCCGCATTATCGACTCGGGCGAGATCGGCGCCGTGCGCCAGGTGAACGCGGATCTCGGCTTCAAGGCCGAATTCGGACCGGAACACCGGCTGTTCAATCCCGTGCTGGGCGGCGGCGCGCTGCTCGACCTGGGCATCTATCCGCTGTCGATCGCCGTGGCGCTGCTGGGGCCAGTCGATGCGGTGCTGGCCCACGCCGACTTCGGCCCGACCGGCGTCGACGAGCAGACGGGCGTCCTGCTGCGCCACAGCGGCGGCGGCATGTCGGTGTGCAGCTGCTCGCTGCGCGCGCGCCTGCCGAGCGAGCTGACCATCGCCGGCGAACGTGGCCACGTGCGCATGAACACGATGTTCTATCGCGCGCAGACCGTGACCGTGGTGCGCGCCGACGGCATCTCGCGCACCGTGCCCACGCCGTTCACCGGCAACGGTTATGTGCATGAAGTGATCGAGGCGCAGCGGTGCTGGCGTGCGGGCCTCGTCGAAAGTCCCGGCATGACGCATGCGGACACGCTGGCGCTGATGGGCGTGATGGACGAGATCCGGCGCCAGATCGGCCTGACTTATGACGCCGACAACCGGCACACCACCAAGGAGAATCCATGAAACGCGATCCCCGTTCGACCACCCGCATGCGGCGCCTGAAGCCGCGCCAGCGCAAGAAGCTGCGCGTCGGCGAATTCCAGGAGCATTGCTTCGACGTCGAACTCGTCTTCCACAGCCCGATGCGCGGCGAGCCGTATCACGACTTCATCAACGACTTCTTCGGCGCGCTGGAAGAACGCGGCCTGCTGGGCGGCGGCTTCGGCGGCCGCGAGCCGTTCAGCGAAACGGAAGGCGTCGTCGCCCGCATCGAGCGCGGCTCGCCGTCGGAAGCCGACCGCGAAGCCGTGATCGCGTGGCTGCGCGCGCGGCCGGAAGTG
>JBJMVU010000330.1:0-44421 GCA_045810485.1 Massilia sp.
CGGACGAAGTCCATGTCGTGCTCGACGACGACGAGGGTCCGGGTGAGGGCGATCGCCTGGAGCAGCTCCCCGGTGCGGGTGCGCTCCTCCCGGGTCATCCCGGCCACCGGCTCGTCGAGCAGGAGGAGCCGCGGGTCCTGAACGAGCAGCATGCCGATCTCCAGCCACTGCTTCTGGCCGTGCGACAGCAGCCCGGCCGGCCGGTCTTCGTGGCCGTGCAGGCGGATCAGGCGCACGATGGCGGCGATGCGGTCTTCCTGTTCAAGCGACAGGCGCGCGAACAGGGTCGGGCGCACGCGCTTGTCCATCTTCATCGCCAGTTCCAGGTTCTCGAACACCGTGTGCTGCTCGAACACGGTCGGGCGCTGGAACTTGCGGCCGATGCCGGCGTGGGCGATCTCGTATTCCGTCATCCGCGCCAGGTCGAACGTCTGGCCGAAGTAGGCGCTGCCGGAGGTCGGCCTGGTCTTGCCCGTGATGACGTCCATCATCGTCGTCTTGCCGGCGCCGTTCGGGCCGATGATGCAGCGCAGCTCGCCCACCGAGATGTCCAAGGTCAGCTTGTTCAGCGCGCGGAAGCCGTCGAACGACACGGTGACGTCATCCAGGTACAGGATGGCGCCGTGGCGCGTGTCGACGCCTTCCGGCTTGATGCTCATATCGAGGCTCATGCCGTTTCCTCCTTGGTGGCCACGGCCGGACGACGGCCCGGCAGGAGGCGTTCGATGGCGGGCAGCGCGCCCAGGATCCCGCGCCGCATGAACAGCGTCACGAGGATGAACAGGAGGCCGAGGGCGAACAGCCACAGGTCCGGGAACGCCGCCGTGAACCAGCTTTTCAGGCCGTTCACCGCGAACGCGCCGACGATCGGACCGACCAGCGTGCCGCGCCCGCCGATCGCCACCCACACCACCATCTCGATCGAGTTCGCCGCCGACATCTCGGACGGATTGATGATGCCGACCTGCGGCACGTACAGCGCACCCGCGACGGCGCACAGCACGGCGGACAGGGTCCACACGAACAGCTTGAACGCGAGCGGGTCGTAGCCGATGAACATCAGGCGCGATTCCGCGTCGCGCACGCCCTGCAGCACGCGGCCCAGCTTCGAGCGCACGATCCAGCGGCACAGCAGCAGCGCGCCGACCAGCGCGCCCAGCGTGGCGACGTACAGCGCGACGCGCGTGCCCGGCGCCGTGATCGAATGGCCGAGGATGCGCCGGAAGTCCGTGAAGCCGTTGTTGCCGCCGAATCCCGTGTCGTTGCGGAAGAACAGCAGCATCGCGGCGTACGTCAGCGCCTGGGTGATGATCGAAAAGTACACGCCCTTGATGCGCGAACGGAACGCGAACCAGCCGAACACGAATGCGACGAGGCCCGGCACGAGCACGACCAGCAACATGCAGTACCAGAAGTGGTCCGTGAACGCCCAGTACCATGGATAGTCCTTCCAGTCGAGGAAGACCATGAAGTCGGGCAGCACGCTGCCGTAGCTGCCGTCGCGGCCGATGGCGCGCATCAGGTACATGCCGTGGGCGTAGGCGCCCAGCGCGAAAAACAGGCCGTGGCCCAGCGACAGGATGCCGGTGTAGCCCCACACGAGGTCCAGCGCGAGCGCCGCCAGCGCGTAGCACATGAACTTGCCGACGAGGCCGACCGCATAGCCGGAGACGTGCAACGGATGCCCGTCCGGGAACGCCAGGTGCAGCACGGGCAGCAGCGCGGCTACGAGCGTGCACGCGGCGAGAACGGCCCACGCGCGGCGCGAGAACAATGACGGGGTGCGGTTCATTCCACGCTCCTTCCCTTCAGCGCGAACAGCCCCTGCGGGCGGCGCTGGATGAACACGATGATGACGACGAGGATGCAGATCTTGGCCATCACGGCGCCGGCGAACGGTTCGAGCAATTTGTTGATCTCGCCGAGACCCAGCGCGCCGAGGACCGTGCCCGCCAGCTGGCCCACGCCGCCCAGCACGACGACCATGAACGAATCGACGATGTACGACTGGCCGAGGTCCGGTCCGACGTTCCCCAGCTGCGACAGCGCGACGCCGCCGAGGCCCGCGATGCCGGAGCCGAGGCCGAACGTCATCATGTCGATCCGTCCCGTCGGCACGCCCACGCAATCGGCCATGCGCCGGTTCTGCATGACGGCGCGCACGAACAGGCCGAGGCGCGTGCGGTTCAACACCAGCCACACGGCCGCCACGACGAGCGCGGCGAAGACGATGATGGCGATGCGGTTGTACGGCAGGACCAGGGAACCCAGCACCGTCACCCCGCCCGACATCCAGGCCGGATTCGCGACCTCGACGTTCTGCGCGCCGAACACGGTGCGCACGGCCTGCATGAGCATCAGGCTGATGCCCCAGGTGGCCAGCAGCGTCTCCAGCGGCCGGCCGTACAGCCAGCGGATCACGCTGCGCTCCAGCACCACGCCGACTGCGAACGCGACGAGGAAGGCCGCCGGCAGCGCGGCGGCGAGATACCAGTCGGCCGCGCCGGGCAGGTAGTGGCGGAACAGCGACTGGCACACGTACGTCGTGTAGGCGCCGATCATCAGGAGTTCGCCGTGCGCCATGTTGATGATCCCCATCAGGCCGAACGTGATGGCCAGGCCCAGCGCGGCCAGCAGCAGCACGCTGCCCAGCGACACCCCGTAGAACAGGTTGCCGATCACCTCGTTGCGGGCGGCGCGGCCGTCGATCGCGCGCAGGGTCGCGCCCGCGGCGGCACGCAGCGCGGCGTCCGGCTCCTCCGTCAGCAGCGCCTGCAATTGCGGACGCAGCGATGCGTCGCCGCTGTCCGCCAGCGCCGTCACGGCGGCGAGGCGTTTGGCCGGATCGGACGCACCGAGATCGGCGCGCGCGACCAGCTGTGCGAGCTGCGTCTTGATGTCCGCGTCGGTCTCACGCGCGAGCGCCTGGCGCAGCAGCGGCGCCTGGGCCGGGTCGGCGTCCTGCGCCTGCAGGGCCTGCACGGCGGCCAGGCGTTCGTCACGCACGGGCGCGAGCAGCGCGAGGCCGGACAGCGCCGCCTGCACGGCGCCGCGCAGGCGGTTGTTGACGACGATGCCGTCCACGCCGTCGGGCACAGGCAGCGCGCGGCCGGTGGCGGCATCGAGCGCGCCGCCGTCGTGGA
This sequence comes from Massilia sp., assembly GCA_045810485.1. Classification (GTDB taxonomy): domain Bacteria; phylum Pseudomonadota; class Gammaproteobacteria; order Burkholderiales; family Burkholderiaceae_D; genus Telluria. The sequence continues at coordinate 3,144 of JBJMVU010000330.1, forward strand.
CGATCAGGACCTGGCCGGACGGTGTTGCGGCCAGCTCGTCGTCCAGCAGCGCCTGCAGCACGCGGCGCGCATCGCCGCCGCCCGTCGCGGCGATGCCGGCGACGGCGGCAACGCGGGCATCGGGGTCGTCGCCGGCCAACGGCTGCAGCAGCGCGGGGTCGAGCGCGGCGTGGGCCAGCAGGGGCAGGCAGAGCGCCAGCGTGGCCAGCAAGTGTTTGAAGAGAGGCTTCATGGCGTATCCAATCGAGAACTCAACCGTCGCCCGCGCGCAGGCGGGGGCCCAAGTTTTGTGCCGTCGACAATGCAAAATTGGGTCCCCGCCTCCGCGGGGACGACGTATCTGCTGTACCGGCTTACAGGTTCTGCTTGCCCTCATTCCCCTTGATGTACGGGCTCCACGGCTGCGCGCGGATCGGCTCCTTGCTCTTCCACACCACGGAGAACTGGCCGTCGCCCTTGATCTCGCCGATCATCACCGGCTTGTGCAGGTGGTGGTTGGTCGGGTCCATCACGAGCGTGTAGCCGGACGGCGCCTTGTAGCTCTGGCCGCCCATCGCCGCGATCACCTTGTCGGTGTCGGTCGATTTCGCCTTCTCGACCGCCTGCGCCCACATGTGGATGCCGACGTAGGTCGCTTCCATCGGGTCGTTGGTGACGGCCGTGGCGGCGTTCGGCAGGTGCTTTGCCGCGGCGTACGCCTTCCATTTCTTGACGAAGTCGGTGTTGGTCGGGTTCTTCACGGACTCGAAGTAGTTCCAGGCCGCCAGGTGGCCGATCAGCGGTTTCGTGTCGACGCCGCGCAGCTCCTCTTCGCCGACCGAGAACGCCACCACCGGCACGTCGGTCGCCTTCAGGCCCGCATTGCCCAGCTCCTTGTAGAACGGGACGTTGGAGTCGCCGTTGATGGTCGAGATGACGGCCGTCTTGCCGCCCGCCGAGAATTTCTTGATGTCGGCGACGATGGTCTGGTAGTCGGCGTGGCCGAACGGCGTGTACAGCTCCTTGATGTCGTCGTCCTTCACGCCCTTGCTGTGCAGGTAGGCGCGCAGGATCTTGTTCGTCGTGCGCGGGTAGACGTAGTCGGTGCCGAGCAGGACGAAGCGCTTCGCGCCGCCGCCGTCCTTGCTCATCAGGTACTCGACGGCGGGAAGCGCCTGCTGGTTCGGCGCCGCACCCGTGTAGAACACGTTCTTCTCGAGTTCCTCGCCTTCGTACTGCACCGGGTAGTACAGCAGGCCGTTGAGCTCCTTCACGACCGGCAGCACGGACTTGCGCGACACCGACGTCCAGCAGCCGAAGATGGCGACCACGTGGTCCTTGGAAATCAGCTGGCGCGTCTTTTCCGCGAACAGCGGCCAGTTCGACGCCGGGTCGACGACGACCGGCTCGATCTTCTTGCCGAGTACCCCGCCCCTGGCGTTGATCTCGTCGATGGCCATCAGGGCGACGTCCTTCAGCGACGTCTCGGAAATCGCCATCGTGCCGGACAGCGAGTGCAGGATGCCGACCTTGATGGTGTCGGCGGCATGGGCGGACAGGCCGGTTGCCAGCAGGGCGGCGCCGGCGGCCACGCGGGTGAGGGACGACATGAAATTGCGGCGGTTGGACATGGTAAGCCTCGCGATAGGGATGGGTTGATCAGTACTGGAGCTGCAGGGTGACGGCGAACTTCGACTGGTCCGGCGCGTTCGTCACCTTGGTGCGCGAATACAGGGCCGCCAGCTGCGCGTTGTAGCCGTCGATGATGTAGTTGACGCCGACGTCGCCCTGGCGGGTGTCGATGCCGGTATCGGCCGCGAACTTCTGGTAGCGCACGAACGGCTGCAGGCGATCGACGATATAGCCCACGCCCACCAGCCACGCCCTGCCCTGTTCCGACTTGACGACGTTGTCCGTGTCGTAGTCGTACCAGGCGCCTTCCAGCGACACGGCGCCCGCGCCCGGCAGGCGCTTTTCGAGCAGGAAGTCGACGTTCCACGAACGGTAGTCGCCGACGGCCGTGGGCAGGAGCACGCCGTCCTTCTGGCTGCGCGCGGCGATGCCGACGGCGAGGATGTCCTTCGCGCCCAGGTAGTTGCCGGTGCCGTAGTAGCCCGGCTCCGCATCCCAGAAGTCGTACTGCAGGCGGCCCGCGACCATCGGCTTGTCGGAGGCCTTGACGCCGGCGGCCTTCGCCTCGTTCTGCGTGAGCGAGCCGACGCCGAACGTGTGTCCTTCGAACGCGCCGACCGAGTAGCCGAGCTTCCCGTCCAGCAGGTTGCCCCACACGACGGCGCCGTCGTCGCGGCCGCGGAAGATGCCGCCGTTGTAGCCGTAGCGCGACGCCACGCCGGCCCAGTAGCCGCCGCCCAGCGAGTAGTACGGCCCGGCCATGTTGGCGCGGTCGCTCGGCGACAGCAGGCGGCCGGCCCAGACGTTCAGTTCGGGAGAAAACGCGAACTGGCCGGCGGCGTCCAGCACGCGGATCTTGTCGCCGTCCCACTCCGTGTTGAACATGCCCTTGATCTGCCGGTTCAGCGAGGCGCCGAGATAAATGCGCGCGCTGTCGAGGTTGAAGTCGTTCGAGCGCGAACCGTCGGGCGCGCCGTGTTCGGCATTCGTATAGCTGGTGCGCATGCCGAAGCCGGCGCTGACCGACTGGTCCGGCCCGAAGTTGACGGTCGCGCCGGCCTGGGCCTCCAGTGCGGAAAAAGTCCCCGCGATCCCGATCAGTGCCAGCAACGCTGCCTTGTTCCCTAGTGACGCCATTCTTGTCCTCTCGTTGGGTGGTTATCTTGTGGACATCATCGCCAGCGGGAGGCCGCAGGACCATACGTCAGGTTACGTAGTCGCGTTTGCGGCACAGCGCATGTCGTAAGATGGATGGGTGACTTTGAAAGGACATCATGCTCACCACCGAACAACGCGACCGCTACCGGCGCGACGGCTACATCGTCATCCCGAATTTCAAGTCAGCCGACGACGTCGCGCGCCTGCGCGCACGCGCCGGCGAGATCGTCGATGCGTTCGACCCGGCGGAATCGCGCGCCGTCTTCACGACGCGCGACCAGGCGAAAGCCAGCGACGCCTGGTTCCTCGGCTCGGACAACACGATCCGCTGCTTCTTCGAAGAGGAAGCCTTCGGCCCGGACGGCCAGCTGAAGCAGGCCAAGGCCCTGTCGATCAACAAGATCGGCCACGCCATGCACGACCTCGACCCCGTGTTCGACGCGTTCACGCACGATGCGAAGCTGGCCGCCGTCGCGCGCGACCTGGGCCTGGAACAGCCGCGGATCTGGCAGTCGATGTACATCTTCAAGCAGCCGGGCATCGGCGGCGAAGTGCGCTGGCACCAGGACGCGACGTTCTTCGACTCCACGCCGATCAGCGTGACGACGTTCTGGTTCGCGCTGGAAGACGCGACCATCGAGAACGGCTGCCTGTGGGTGGAACCGGGCGGCCACCGCGGCCCGCTGCGCGAGCGTTTTCTCCGCGACGGCGACGCGATCACGATGGAAAAACTGGACAGCACGCCGTGGCCGGACGACAGCACGGCCGTGCCCCTGGAAGCGAAGGCCGGGGACCTCGTCTGCTTCCACGGGTTGCTGCCGCACTACAGCGCGCCGAACCGGTCGGCGGTGTCGCGGCATGCGTTCACCCTGCACGTGACGGATGCGAGGACCGAGTATTCGCCGCGCAACTGGATCCAGCGCAATGCAAATTTGCCGGTGCGCGGGTTCGAATAACATTGGTGACAATACGTGAGTATGTACAACTCGATTTTCAGTAGCATGATTCCTTTTTCCTGAGAAAAATCATGTTCAAGCACATCCTGACCGGATTGTTCTGCCTTGCCCTGGGCAGCGCCATCGCCGCCCCCGCCGACCACGCGGCCGAGGAAGCCGCCGCCCAGCAGCAGGTCGCATCGATACAGCCGCAGCAGGGGCACGTCACCCTGCCGGGCTCGATCGCCACGCTGGACCTGCCGCCCACGTTCCGCTACCTGAGCCCGCAGGACACGGACAAGCTGCTCGTGGCCTGGGGCAATCCGCCGGGGGCGCACACGCTGGGCATGATCGTGCCGGCCGGCGTCGATCCGCTCTCGAACGAAAGCTGGGGCGTCGTGGTCACCTACGACAAGGATGGCCACGTGAAGGACGACGATGCCGACGGCATCGACTACGCCAAGCTGCTCAAGGAAATGCAGGAAGGCAGCGCGGCCGCCAATGCCGAGCGCAAGAAGCAGGGTTATCCGGGCATGCAGCTGGCCGGCTGGGCCGAGCCGCCCCACTATGACAAGGCGGCGCATAAACTGTACTGGGCCAAGGATCTGCTGAACGAAGACACGAGCCACCACGGCCTGAACTACAACATCCGCGTGCTGGGCCGCGAAGGCGTGCTGGTGCTGAATGCCGTCGCCGACATGGGCCAGCTCGGCCAGATCAGGAGCGAGATGCAGAAGGTGACCGCCTTCACCAATTTCACCGACGGCAACCGCTACGCCGACTTCAACGAGAAGACCGACAAGGTGGCCGAGTACGGCATCGCCGCGCTGGTCGCGGGTGGCGTCGCCGCCAAGCTGGGCCTGTTCGCCAAGCTGGCCGCCCTGCTGCTGGCGTTCAAGAAGCTGCTCATCGTCGCCGTCGCGGCGGTCGGCTCGGCGATCTGGAAATTCTTCAAGCGCAAACCGAAAGACGAACCGGTAGCGGCCAAGGTCGACCTGAGCAAATAATGGGCAAGCTTCTCGCATGGCTGCTCGTGGCAGGCAAACTCGGCAAGCTGCTCACCACGGGCGGCACCATGCTGTTGTCGGTGCTGGTCTACAGCTGGGTGTTCGGCTGGAAGTACGCGGTCGGCTTCGTGCTGCTGCTGTTCGTCCATGAGATGGGGCACTACCTGGCGGCGCGCCAGCGCGGGCTGGCGGTCGGGGCGCCGACGTTCATCCCGTTCGTCGGCGCGTGGATCGAGATGAAGCAGCTGCCGCACGACGTCGAGACCGAAGCCTATGTCGGCTTCGCCGGCCCGCTGGTGGGCACGCTGGGCGCCCTCGCCTGCTATTGGCTGGCGCGCCAGACCGACAGCCAGTGGCTGCTCGCGCTGGCGTACGCCGGCTGCATGTTGAACCTGTTCAACCTGATCCCGATCGCGCCGCTCGACGGCGGCCGCATCACCGCGATCATCTCGCCCAAGGTCTGGCTGGCCGGCGTGCCGCTGCTGGCGGCCCTGTTCTTCTATCGGCCGAGCCCCATGCTCGTGCTGATCGCGATCCTGGCCTACCCGCAGATCAAGCTGGCGCTGTCGGGCGATACGGGCCGGCCGCAGGCGTATTACGACGTTCCGCGCGAGACGCGCATCAACTACGCCGTCATGTACCTCGGCCTGGCCGCGTTCCTGGCCATCATGAGCTACGACCTGCACGAGATGATCGGCCGCTGATCCTCGTTCGCTCCTGACAAAAGCTGTCAGGAGCAAGCCTTATCATCTTCCCTTTCGTCGGACACGAAAGGAGAAGCTCATGCACATCATCATCGGAGGCACCGGCCACGTCGGCTCGGCCACGGCCCGCGCGCTGCTGCGTCGCGGCGAGCCCGTCACGATCGTCACGCGAAATAGCGGCCATGCGGCCGAGCTGCGGGAGGCCGGCGCGCAGGTCGCCGTGGCCGACGTGCGCGACGTGCCGGCCCTGCGCGCGATCCTGCGCACGGGCACGACCGCGCTGCTGCTGAATCCACCGGCCGCGCCGTTCACGGACACGGATGCGGTCGAACGCGCGAACGCGGCCGCCATCGTCGACGCCGTGACGGGCTCCGGGCTGCGCAAGGCGGTCGCGGTCTCCACGACCGGCGCGCGCCGCGGCGAGCGGTGCGGCGACCTGACCGTGCTGTTCGAATTCGAAGAGAAGCTGCGGGCGCAGGCCGTCCCCGTGTCGTTCAACCGCGGCGTCTACTACATGAGCAACTGGGTCGAGATGCTCGATACCGTGCGTCACCGCGGCAAGCTGCCGAGCTTTTTTCCCGAGGACCTCGTCATCCCGATGGTCGCACCGGATGACCTGGGCGAAGTGGCCGCGCAGCGGCTTTTGGAGCCCGCGGACCGGACGGACGCCATCGACATCGAGGGACCGCGCCGCTACACCCCGCGCGACGTCGCCGACGCCTTCGCACAGGCGCTCGGCCGGCCGGTGGACGTCGAGGTCATCCCCCGCCACGCGTGGGAACAGACGTATCTCCAGCTCGGCTTTTCGCCGGAAGCGGCGCGCTCGTATGCCTGCATGACGGGGACCGTGCTGGACGAGCAGGACGGCTGGCCGGACACCCCCGTCCGCGGCCCGACGACACTGGAGGATTTCATTTGCGCAAGCACAAACCGCAAGTATTAAAACTACACACTTAATGCGAATTGGATTGACATAGAAATACGCATGACTAACAATCTCCCCCGTCGGGCAAGAAAACATCACAGAATGATCGCCCGATACGTAGTAAAAGTACCTGTCTGAGCAACGGACTTTTGCACGCCCTCCGTTGCCGGCCGGGACCTTACCCGTATCACATCGGAGGAGAAGCATGAAGAAGAGCACCATCGTCGCCCTGTTGGCGGCGGGCATGATGACGTCCATGGCGGCCGCGACGCAGGCCGCCACGCCCACCCAGCAGGCCGGCGGCAGCACGGCCATCGTCCTGCAGGGTTTCCACTGGAATTCGGCCAATTACGCCGGCCCGGACTGGTACAACACCCTGCTGAACAACGTCGGCGACATCAGCGCCATGGGCTTCACGCACGTGTGGTTCCCGCCGCCGTCGGATTCGAGCGCCAAGGAAGGCTACCTGCCGCGCCAGCTGAACAAGCTCGATTCCAAGTACGGCAGCGCGGCCGAGCTGACGAACGTCGTGAGCGCGTTCAAGAACAAGGGCGTCAAGTCGATCGTCGACATCGTCGTCAACCACCGCGTGGGCACCACGGGCTGGTCCGACTTCACGAATCCGAACTGGACCACCTATTCCATCGTCAACGGCGACGAGTGCAACTGCGGCCTCGGCAACGCCGACACGGGCCAGGGCTTTTCCGCCGGGCGCGACCTCGACCACAAGAACGTGGGCGAAGTCCAGAACGGCATCATCAACTGGCTCAACTACACGTTGAAACCGGTGGGCTTCTCGGGCCTGCGCTTCGACTACGTGAAGGGCTTCGGCGCCAACTACGTGGGCCAGTATGCGAACGCGTTCGCGCCCGACTTCTGCGTGGGCGAGATGTGGCCGGACTCGTTCGACCTGAACAACCTGAACGCGAACCGCCAGGCCATCATGGACTGGATCAACGGCACCAGCAGCAGCTGCGGCGCGTTCGACTTCACGACCAAGGGCATCCTCAACGACGCCCTCGCCAACGGCAATTACTGGCGCCTGAAGGCGACCGACGGCAAGCCGCAGGGCGCCATCGGCTGGTGGCCGGCGATGTCGGTGACGTTCGTTGACAACCACGACACCGGCCCGGCCGAAAGCTGCGGCACGGGCCAGAACCTGTGGGCCGTGCCGTGCGGCTCGGTGCTGGAAGGTTATGCCTACATCCTGTCGCACCCGGGCATCCCGACCGTGTTCTACCCGCACGTCTACAACTGGAACCTCAAGACACAGATCGCGGCGCTGATGGCGGCGCGTAAGAATGCGGGCGTGAATTCGACGTCGGCCGTCGCCATCCAGCAGGCCACGCAGGGCCTGTACGCAGCCATCGTCACCGGCACGACGCACCAGCTGGCGATGAAGATCGGCCCGAACAGCTGGAGCCCGGGCGCCGGCTGGACCCTGCAGACGTCGGGCAACAACTACGCCGTCTGGATGAAGTAAAAAATGAAGTAAAAGCGGCGCGGCTCAGGCGCCCACCGCCTGCAGCCGCGCCGCCTGGCCGCGGCCCGCGACGTCGCGGCCATGCACGCTGACGCGGTTGCGGCCATGCTGCTTGGCGTGGTACAGCGCCTCGTCGGCGCGGCGCAGGATGTCTTCCCATTTGTGGTCGTGCGTCTCCAGCGCGGCCACGCCCACGCTGACGGTCATCGGCGCCGGCGCGCCGTCCACGATCAACGGCGCCGCGGCCACCATCTCACGCAGGTGCTCGGCCATGGCGCACACATTCCCCGCGTTTTCGCCGACGACCAGCACCGCGAACTCCTCCCCGCCGATGCGGAACAGCGCATCGTATTCGCGCAGCACGCGCGCCGACAGCGTCGTCACGTGGCAGATCGCCGCATCGCCCACGTCGTGGCCGTAGCGGTCGTTGATGGCCTTGAAGTGATCGATGTCGAAGGTGATGAAGAACATGGCGGACCCGGTGCGGCGGCAGCGGCGGAAGTCGCGCGTGGCCACATCGTGCAGGGCGCGCCGGTTCAGCCAGCCTGTCAGCACGTCCGTCAGCGACGCGCGGCGCAGCGCCAGCGTCTGCTGGTGGCTGACGATCAGCGCGCAGCACATCGCCGCCAGCGACAGGTACACCAGCATCGCCAGCGCGCCCGACGTGCGGAAGAAATCGCCGCCCAGGAAGCCCGGCGGGTGGCCGTCGTACGCGAGCATGATCGCCACGCGCGCGACCTGCTGCAGCGCCGACAGCACCTGCAGCACGATCAGCGGCAGGTGCGCCGCGCACGCCGCGCGCTCGCTCCGGCGCCACAGCAGCCACGCGGCGCCGAGGTTGAGCGCGCCGACGAAGGGCGTGAACAGCACGAGCCGGTACAGCGGCGCCCCGCGCACGACCATCAGCCCGTGGGCCGCCAGCAGGCCCGCCATCAGGACGACGCCCCAGCGCCAGCCCGGCGCCAGGTGCAAGTGGCGCCGCACCCCGGCCAGCATGCCGAAGTGGCCGCCGATGTGGAGCGCGTTGACGCAGGCGATGAACAGGATGGGGCTCGCCTGCTGGTGCAGGCCGATGGCGGCCATCCCGTTACTCAGGGCGAACAAGGCGGCGGCCACCATCCAGTGGACGAGGCAGGCCTGGCGCGCGCTGGCCAGGTACAGCAGCCCCATGCTGGCCGCCATGGTCAACGCCGCCAGCGCGGCGGCCACGATGAGTGTGAAAGCGTCCATCCGTCCCCCCTGCCAGCCGTGCGCCGCCAACCTGTATAGATACTTCCACAAGTATAAGACTATTGTTTATATGCAAATCTCACCAATTATTGCAATCGCAACCTTTGTGTTTGCCGATCCTGAGTGTCCGCCCGCCGTGTCCGCCGTGTGTCCGTTCCCGTGTCCGCGTGTCCGACCGTATCGCGCACGCCACGCCCGTTCGTATGTATCAACCGTGTTACAAATCAAACGCCGTAATGGCTGAACGTCAAGATTAGAATATTTTCCTTCTTTCAACCATGAATGCAGGGTAAATATGATACGTTTCCCGATCGGACTGGCGGCGTTATGCCTCGCCATGTCGGCAATCGCGGCGGAACCTTTCGATGACAAATTCCGCCAACTCGACGAATTGCTGCCCACCCCGACCACGATCCGCACGGCTTCCGGCGCCCCGGGACACGCATACTGGCAGCAGCGCGCCGACTATGCGATCCGCGCCACTCTGGACGAAGGCAAGCGCGCCATCAGCGGCACCGAGACGATCACGTATCACAACAATTCGCCCGACACGCTGTCCTACCTGTGGGTCCAGCTCGACCAGAACATCTATAAGCGCGATTCCGACGCGCGCATGACGGCCACCGTGCCCTCGCGCGACGCCTGGGCCAAGGCGCGCGGGCCGGAAGACGGCTACAAGTTCGACGCGCTGCGCTCCGTGCTGGAAAAAAGCACGTTCGACGGCGGTTTTAAAATCGCCGCGGTGAAGGATGCGGGCGGCCGTCCGCTGCACGTCGTCATCAACCGCACGATGATGCGCATCGACCTGCCGCAGCCCCTGAAGCCGGGTGCGAAGGTCGCGTTCGCGATCGACTGGAGCTACAACATCAACGAGCAGAAGGTGCTCGGCGGCCGCTCCGGCTACGAAAAATTCGACGAGGACAAGAACGACCTGTTCGAGATCGCCCAATGGTTCCCGCGCATGGCCGCGTACTACGACGTGACGGGCTGGCAGCACAAGCAATTCCTCGGCACCGGCGAATTCACGCTGGAATTCGGCGACTACGACGTGCAGCTGACCGTCCCCGCCGACCACATCGTGGCCAGCACGGGCGAGCTGCAGAACCCGGGCGACGTGCTCACGAGCGCCCAGCGCCAGCGCCTGGAGCAGGCGCGCACGGCGACGAAGCCGGTCGTCATCGTCACGCAGGCGGAAGCGGAAGCGAAGGAAAAGACGCGCGCCAGCGGCACCAAGACGTGGCGCTTCCGCGCGAAAAACGTGCGCGATTTCGCGTGGGCGTCGAGCCGCAAGTTCATCTGGGATGCGCAGGGTTTCAAGAAAGACGCGACGAATGTGCTGGCGCAGTCGTTCTACCCGAAGGAAGGCAACCCGCTGTGGGAAAAATACTCGACGGCCGCCGTGATCCACACGATCGCCGAGTACAACAAGTATTCGTTCGACTACCCATACCCGGTCGCGATTTCCGTGAACGGTCCGGTGGGCGGCATGGAATACCCGATGATCTGCTTTAACGGCCCGCGTCCGACGAAAGACAAGAAGACCGGCGAGCTCACCTACTCCAGCCGCACCAAGTATGGCCTGATCAGCGTCGTGATCCACGAGGTGGGCCACAACTACTTCCCGATGATCGTCAACTCCGACGAGCGCCAGTGGACGTGGATGGACGAAGGCCTGAACAGCTTCCTGCAATACCTGGCCGAACAGGCCTGGGAAGAGCACTACCCGCAGTCGCGCGGCGAACCGCGCGCCATCGTCGACTATATGAAGAGCACCAACCAGGTGCCGATCATGACGAACTCGGAATCCATCGCCGCCCTCGGCTACAACGCGTACGCGAAGCCGACGGCCGCGCTGATCGTCCTGCGCGAGACGGTGCTGGGCCGCGACCTGTTCGACTTCGCCTTCCGCGAATACGCCCAGCGCTGGAAATTCAAGCGTCCGACGCCGTCCGACTTCTTCCGCACGATGGAAGACGCGTCGGGCACGGACCTCGACTGGTTCTGGCGCGGCTGGTTCTACACGACCGACCACGTGGACGTCAGCGTCGACGGCATCAGCGAATACACGGTCGGCACCAAGGATCCCGAGATCGAAAAGGCGTGGAAGAAGGCGCAGCGCGATGCGGAGCCGATCTCGATCACGGACCAGCGCAACAAGGGCGCCCTGCCCCGTCGCGTAGACTCCCATCCGGAGCTGAAGGACTTCTACAACGAGCATGACGAGTTCACGGTCACGAACCACGACCGCAACAAGTACAACGAAGCAGTCGGCGGCCTGGAAGACTGGGAGAAGAACCTGCTCAAGGAAGGCAAGCACCTTTATCTCGTCGATTTCGGCAACCTCGGTGGCCTCGTGACGCCACTCGTGCTGGAGATCCAGCTGGCGAGCGGGAAAAAATACGTCGAGCGCGTCCCGGCCGAGGTGTGGCGCTACACGCCGAAGAAGATCACGAAGCTGATCATCACCGACGAGCCGATGGTCGCGCTGACGCAGGACCCGTACTGGGAAACGGCGGACACCGACACCGGCAACAACGCGTGGCCGCGCAAGGCGATGCCGTCGCGCCTCGAGTTGTACAAGACCGAGCATGACAAGGACAACCTGATGAGAGACTTCAACGAAAAACTAAAGACGAAGGAAGACAAGACCGAGGCCCAAAAAGCCGATTAAACACGCGTAGGGTGAAGTGATTGATGCCGGTGGCATCAATCACGTGCCCACGCGGGACGGTCGTGGCTTGTTGACGTTCGCGTGGGCACGGTGTGCTCACCCTACGCAAGACGAGATGATGAAAAAACGTATCCTACTGACGTTGTGCGCCATGTGCCTGTACCTGAACGCTGGGGCCCACCGCTTCCACGCCGGCATCACCGACATCAGCTACAACGAGCGCACGGGCAGCACGGAAGTCGTGCACACGTACATGGCGCACGACGTCGAGGCGCTGCTGACGGCGTTGTACCAGCGCCAGTTCGACCTGTCCGACCCGGATGACCAGGCCGTGCTCCGCAAATACGTCGAGAAGCAGTTCTGGCTGGCCGACAGAGACGGCCGCCGCCTGCCGCTGAACTGGGTGGGCGTGACCGTCGACCCGGACAGCGTCGTCGTGTTCCAGGAAGCCGTGCGCACGCCCGTCGCGAAAGTCGAGACGATCCACGACGCCGTGCTGAGCGACTTCCTGCCCGACCAGCAGAACACCGTGAACGTGACGGCGAACGGCAGCCTGCGTACGCTCGGTTTTACCAGCAGCCGCACCGAACTCACTGTCCACTGATGCGCAAGACCGCCCTGCTGCTCGCCGCCGCCTTCGTTCCCGCCTGCGCCTGGGCGGACGATCCCGTGATCCAGCGCGTGCTCGTCGAGGGTGCGCGCACGAGCCAGCTGGGCATCGCCGATTCCGCCAGCGCCGGCACCGTCAACCAGAAGGAACTGGCGATGCGCACCGTGTACCGGCCCGGCGAACTGCTGGAAGCGGCGCCGGGGCTGATCGTCAGCCAGCACAGCGGCGAAGGCAAGGCGAACCAGTTCTTCCTGCGCGGCTTCAACCTGGACCACGGCACGGACCTCGCCACCTACCTGGACGACATGCCCGTCAACCAGCGCAGCCATGCGCACGGCCAGGGCTGGACGGACCTGAACTTCCTGATCCCGGAACTGACGGCGCGCCTCGACTACAAGAAGGGCCCGTACTCGGCCAGCGAAGGCGATTTCGCGTCGGCCGGCAGCGCGGCCATCACCTACGCGAACCGCCTCGCGCGCAATGTGGCCACCGTCAGCGTCGGCCGGGACGGCTACGCGCGCACGGCGCTGGCCGCCTCGCGGGAGATCGATGACGGCGTGTTGACGTATGCGCTGGAAGCCATGCACAACGACGGCCCGTACACGCACCCGGACGATTACCAGAAGCTGAACGGGGTGCTGCGCTACAGCCGCGGTTATGCGAACAACGGCTGGAGCGTGACGGCGATGGCGTATCGGGGCCGCTGGAATGCGACGGACCAGATTCCGGAGCGCGCCGTCGCCACAGGCCTGCTGGGCCGCTTCGATGCGATCGACAGCACCGACGGCGGCGAAGCGAAGCGGTTCAGCCTCTCGGGCGTGTGGCGCCGCACGGGCCAGGATTCGGCGTCGAAGCTCAGCGCCTACGTCATCCGCAACCAGCTCGACCTGTGGTCCGACTTCACCTATTTCATGGAAGACCCGGTCAACGGCGACCAGTTCGCCCAGCCGGACCGGCGCGTGACGGGCGGCGTCAACGCCACGCACAGCTGGCACGTGCACCGGGGCGAGGCGTCGACGTCGGACATCACGGTCGGGGTGGAAGCGCAGAACGACAACGTCTTCAACGGCCTGTATCGCACGGCCGCGCGCAGGACGCTGTCGGTCACGCGCGCGGACCACATCGTCGAGACGAGCGCCGGCGCATTCATCGAGAACGCCACGCGCTGGAACTCGTGGCTGCGCTCGACGGTGGGCGTGCGCGCGGACGATTATCGCTTCCGCGTACGCACCAGTGGCGTGGACGGCAGCGATTCGCTGGCCAGCCCGTCCGCCAACATCGTGTTCGGACCATGGCGCCAGACCGAGTTCTACGTGAACTATGGCGAGGGCTTCCACAGCAACGATGCGCGCGCCACCATGACGGCGCCGGGCCTCGTGCGCTCGCGCGGCATGGAGCTGGGCCTGCGCACCGAAGCCGTCACCAACATGCAGACGGCGATGTCGCTGTACCGCCTGGACTTCGATTCCGAGCTGACGTACGTGGGCGACGAAGGCACGACCGAGGCCGGCCCGCCCAGCCGCCGCATCGGCATCGAGTTCTCGAATTACTATAAACCGTATAAATGGTTGTCGGTCGACTTCGACGCCGCCTACGCGCATGCGCGCTCGCGCGGCGGCGCGCCCGGGCGGGACCGCATCCCGGAAGCGATCGAGGGCGTGGCCCAGCTCGCGCTGACGGTGAGCCGGCTGGGGCCATGGGAAGGCGCGCTGCGCCTGCGGTACTTCGGGCCGCGGCCCCTCGTCGAGGACGACAGCGTGCGCTCGCGCGCCAGCACGACCCTGAACGGCCGCCTCGGCTATCGCGTGAACCGTGACCTGCGGCTTGAACTGGAAGGATTCAATCTCACGAACCGGCGCGCGTCGGCGATCGATTACTACTATGCGTCGCAGCTGAAAGGTGAAGCGGCGCCGCGCGAGGACGTGCACTTCCACCCGATCGAGGCGCGCTCGTTCCGGCTGACGCTCATCAGGAACTGGTAATGCCCGGCACGGCCGCGCGCAAAAAGTGCTAGGCTACCGGGATGACAACACCGCAACCACCCTTTACCGATCCGGCCCGCGTCGCCGACGCGCTGCGCGGCGACGGCTATGCGCTGCTGCGCCCGGCCGACGTGGCGCAGCTGGCCGGCTGTTCGCTCGCTGAGCTGCAAGCGCTGGCGCCGAGCTGGGAACGCCTGGAACAGGACAACTACCTGAAGGACGGCGGCCGCTATCGCCGGCGCCGCCATTCGTGCTTCGTCGACAGCGGCGACGGCCTCGCGCAAAGCCCGCACCGCGCGCACTGGCAGCCGGTCGAGTACAACGCCCTGCACGGCGGCATGCATCGGCTGTTCGTGCCCATCGAGCCGTCCACCGTCGAGCTGCCGGCCTGGCCCAGGCTGCTGCGCGCGCTGGGCGCCGTGTGCTCGCAGGTGAAAGGCCGGCAAACCTGGTACGTCGAGGCGCACCAGTTCCGCATCGACACGGCCGACGGCATCGGCCGCCCCACGCCGGAAGGCGCGCACCGCGACGGCGTCGATTTCGTCGCCGTCATCCTGATCGGGCGCGCCAACATCAAGGGCGGCGAGACGCGCGTGTTCGAGGCGAACGGCCCCAAAGGCCAGCGCTTCACGATGACGGAACCGTGGACCCTGCTGCTGCTGGACGACGCGGCCGTGATCCACGAATCGACGCCGATCCAGCCCATTGGTGACAACGGCCACCGCGACACGCTCGTGCTGACCTGGCGCACCGGCGCCTTCCAGGGCGACGACGCCGAAACGACCGGCGCCTGAGTTCCCCGCGCGGCCGTCCTGGCCGCGCCTCCCCGACCGAATATTGAAAGGCATGCGCACATCGCATGCGTCCAAATATGTTAGCGCCGGACAAGTATTGGTAAAAAAAAAGCCCGCATCCTTGCGGTGCGGGCTGAATCCAGGTTTTCGGAGAAAAACTGGAGGAGACAGGTACAACTATATTCCTAATTTTTGTGCACCGCAATACGGTAGAACTACTATATGTAGAGGGCGGCCTCTAGAGTGGAGCCTTATGCACCAACGATACGGAATCCAGGACGTTTTTGCGGCATTGCGGGAAAGACCTGTTCCAGACGCTTGTTACCTAACATTAAATGTTCTTCAGATATTTGCGCTAACACCGAACGAAAGTCGGTCGTAACGGGCAAATCGCGGCCCTCATTCAGTTTCGCGTCGCCGACGCCTTCCCAGTCGCCGTAAACCTTACCTCCGCGCACTTTCCCGCCCATCACCCACATCACATTGCCGTGACCGTGGTCGGTGCCGCCGTTGCCGTTCTCGCGCGCCGTGCGGCCGAATTCCGACATCACGACGACGACCGTGTCGTCGAACAATGGTCCGAGGCGCTCGGCCAGCACGGCCAGCCCCTGCCCCAGCGGCGCGAGGCGGTTCGCCAGTTGGCCGCTCGCGGCGCCCTGGTTCGCGTGCGTGTCCCAGCCGCCCAACGCGACGAACGCCAGCTGGATCTTCGGATCGTTGCGCATCAGGCCCGCCAGGCGGGCGGCATCGTCGGGAAAGCCGTTCGGCAGCGGTGCACCGCGATCCGCCGCCTGCATCTCCCTGCTCTCCAGCGCATCCATGACTTCGCGGTGGGCCGCGCGCCCGTCCGCGTACGCACGGCCGAAGCGCGGGTGATTCGCATACAGTTCGTCGAACGCGGCCTTGACGGCCGGCCGGTCGAGCAGGTCCGCGCGCGCCGCGGCGGCCACATTCGGCAGGTTCACGGCCGCGGCCTGGCCGGACAGGATGCGCGGCAGCACGGGGCCGATGCCCAGCAGCCGGCTGGGCGACTGCGCGCCGGGCAGCGTGGCGACGAGGCGGTTCATCCAGCCGTCCGGCGTGTTCTTGCGGCCGGGTGTCGCGGATTCCATGTAGTCCTGCGCGTCGAAGTGGGAGCGCGTGGCGTCCGGCGACCCGCTGGCGTGCACGAACGCGAGCTTGCGCGCGGCCCACAGCGGCTGCAGGCCGGCCAGCGCCGGATGCAGGCCGAAATAGCCGTCCAGGTCCAGCGCACCACCTTCCATGCCGGGGGCCGCGAGGCCGATCGTCGGGCGCAGGCGCAGGTAGTTCTCGTCACCGACCGGCGCCACGACGTTCAGGCCGTCGACGGCGCCGCGCAGCATCACGACGATCAGCTTTTTGCCGGTCGGGCTGGCGGCCGGTGCGCTCACGGCCCAGGCGCCGCGTCCGACGGGCAGCAGGATGCCGGCGCCCACTGCATTGAGGAAGTGCCTGCGTCGCATGGGGGTCCTCCGAAGAATCAGCGCTGCATGAAGTCGGGACTGCCGAGCAGCATGGCGGCCCGCAGGTTGTCCGGATTGCGCTGGACGATGCCCAGCGTGCGCGGCGAGATCGACCCGGCCAGCGTCGCCTGCAGGCGGGCCGGGTCGAGGGGCGCGGGCGTCGCGGGCGGCGCATCGGCTGGCACCATGGCCAGCGGCAGCCTGCCGCCGGCCAGCGCGGTGGCGAAGGCGATGCGCCGCGTCAGCGCGTCCGGGTTCAGCCACGCGTCCTGCGTGTTCTTGTACCCGTCCGGCGTCTGGCAGCCGTACAGCGGCATGCCCAGCTGACTCATTGTGTTCACCAGCGGCCCCACGTTCGCCACCGGCACGCCGCTCGCCCGCACCGCCGACACCACGAACTGGTACGGCGTCTTGAACTTCGTGCCCGCCGTCCCCGCATCCATGAATTCGCGGCTCGCGAACAGCGTCGCCAATACGGCGCGAATGTCGCCCTGCGATGCGATCCACGTGGCCGCCATGCGGTCGACGAGGGCCGGCGGCGGATCGTCGCTGACAAAGTACTGCGCCAGCTCGCGGCTCACGTGATGCGCCGTGGCCGGGTGCAGGGCCAGCACGTCCAGCGCGTATTCGCCTTCCTGCTGGCCGGAAGGCGCGATGGCGTGGCCCAGCCACGTCTTGGCGCCGGTGTCGTGGCGGCCGGCGTCGAAGCGGAACGTCTCGCCCGTGCGCGCGAGGCGCTTCTGGTCGAACGTCCACCCGGTCAGCATGCGCGCCAGCTCCGTCACGTCGCGCTGCGTGTAGCCGCCGTCCGCGCCCAGCGTATGCAGCTCCATCAGCTCGCGCGCATAGTTCTCGTTCAGGCCCCGCGCTTTTCCCTTCGCGTCCGGGCGCGGCGCCGACGACACGACGTTATCGAGGTAGAACAGCATCGCCGGATGCTTCGCCGTCGCGCCGAGCAGCGAACGGAAGGCCCCCAGCGAGTACGGGCGGATCGCGTCGCGTTCGTAGCTCGTCACCAGCGCGCGATCGATGCCCTTGCCGGCAAAGACGTTGAAATGGTTGTACCAGAAGTCGACCATTACTTCTTCCAGCTGGCGCGGGCTCTCGACGGCGCGCAGCAGCCTTGCCTCCGCGGCCTGGCGCGACACACGCATCTGGACCTCGCGGCGATGCTGTTTCGCGCCCTCGTCCTCCATGCGCACCTCGCGCCGCAACTCCAGGAACTCGGCCAGCGACTCGCCGGCGCCGCGGTTGACGGTATCCAGCGAAGCCAGACGGGCCGTCAGGCCGGGCGGCACCGGGATCGTCTCCGGATGCAGCTGCTCGGCGATCCAGCCTTGCACGCCCATGGCCGCCACGCGCTCGACGTCGCCGGGCCGCGGTCCGTACGCGAGCCGGTTCAGCACGTGCAGCGCCTGCGCCTGGGAATCCGGCGCGGCCGCCGATGCGGCGCCCATCGCCATCAGGGCGGCGGCCAGCAGGGCAAGCGATGCGCGGTGGATCATGGTCAGCTCCTCGTTGCCCGTCATTTAACCTTGAATGGACGAGCGGGAATATCGACGCGACGTTTCAGTGGTAAGGATTTGTAACGGAACATGCCGATGAAGTACGTACGGAACAGGCGTCCCAGAGGGTGCTTTGCTACACTGTCGCAGTTTGACTATTGGCTCCGCCATGTCCTGGATCGTCATCAAATACCTCATCACAGCCGCCGTCGTCGTCCTGGTGTCGGAGGCCGCCGCGCGCTCCGACCGCCTCGGCGGCCTGGTCGCATCCCTGCCGCTCGTGACCGTGCTGACTCTGATCTGGCTGCACGTCGAACGCCAGCCGCAGGACAGGATCGCCAACCACGCCTGGTACACGCTGTGGTACGTCATCCCCACGCTGCCCATGTTCGCCGCCTTTCCCTGGCTGCTCGACCGCTTCGGCTTCTGGCCGGCGCTGGCGGCCGGGGTCGCGATCACGGTGGCCAGCATACTCCTGTTCGCCCTCCTGCTGAAACGCTTCGGCATCCATCTACTTTGAGCGCCATGATTCCCCAACATCTACGCCGTCTGTCCCGGCCCGCCCTCGCGGTATCCGCCGCCGCCATCCTCGCCGGCACCGTGGGCGTCCTCGTCTCCAGCCGCGCCGCCGATGACAAGAAGGCGGCCGCGCCGCGCCCCGCGCTGACCGTCACGACCGCGAAGCCCGAGCAGGCGCGCCTGCCGCTCAGCCTCGCGGCCAACGGCAACGTCGCCGCGTGGCAGGAAGCCGTGATCGGCAGCGAATCGAACGGCCTGCGCCTGATGGAGGTGAAGGTCAACGTGGGCGACGTCGTCAGGAAGGGCGAGGTGCTCGCCGCGTTCGACGCGGCGCCGGTCGAAGCGGACGTCGCCCAGGCCAGGGCCGCCGTCCAGGAAGCGGAGGCGAATGCGGCCGCCGCCCGCGCCGACGCGAAACGGGCGCGCGCCCTGCAAAGCTCGGGTGCGCTCAGCGAACAGCAGATCACGCAATACGTCACGACCGAGCGCACGGCCGCCGCACGCGTGGCGTCCGCCAGGGCGACGCTGGCCCAGCAACAGCTGCGTTTGAAGTACACGCAAGTCGTGGCGCCGGATGCCGGCCTGATTTCCGCGCGCACCGCCACCGTGGGCGCCGTCGCGGGCGTGGGCACGGAGATGTTCCGCATGATCCGCCAGGGCCGCCTGGAGTGGCGCGCCGAGGTGACGGCCGCCGAACTACCGCGCATCAGGCCGGGCCAGAAGGCCGTCGTGCAGACGGCGGGCGGCAAGGACGTGCATGGCCGCGTGCGCACGGTCGCGCCGACCGTCGATGCGCAAAGCCGCGTGGCCCTCGTCTACGTCGATCTGCCGCCGACGCTGTCGGCCAATGCGCCGCTGAAGGCCGGCATGTTCGCGAGCGGCCAGTTCGCGCTGGGCGAATCGGCCGCGCTGACGGTGCCGCAGCAGGCCATCGCCGTGCGCGACGGTTTTTCCTATGTATTCCGCCTGAATGCCGACGGCCGCGTGAGCCAGTTGAAGGTCGCGACGGGCCGCCGCCTCGGCGACCGCGTCGAGGTCACGGGCGGACTCGCGCCGGACGCGCTGGTCGTCACGAGCGGCGCCGGCTTCCTCAACGACGGCGACTTGGTACGCAACGTCCAGGCTGCGCCATTGGCCGCGCGCTGAGGACAACATGATGAATTTTTCCGCGCTCTCGATCCGCAACCCGATCCCGGCGATCATGCTGTTCGCCCTCCTCACGTTCGCCGGCGTGCTGGCGTTCAAGGCGAACAAGGTGCAGGACTTCCCGGACATCGAACTGCCCATCGTCACCGTGACGGCCACGCTGGACGGCGCCGCGCCCGCCCAGCTCGAAACGGAGGTGGCGCGCAAGATCGAGGACTCGGTCGCAACACTCCAGGGCGTCAAGAACATCTATGCGCGCGTACTGGACGGCGTGGCCACGATCACCGTCGAATTCATCCTCGAGAAAGACCTGTCGGACGCCGTCAACGACGTGCGCGACGCCGTCTCGCGCGTGCGCGCCGACCTGCCCGCGGAGATGCGCGACCCGAGCGTGACGAAGACGACGACGGCGGGCCGCGTCGTGCTCACGTTCACGGCGCAGCCGGCCGATGCGCACGGCAAGCCGGCCCTCGATGCGCCGGACCTCAGCTGGTTCGTCGACAACGCGGTGTCCAAGCGCCTGCTCAGCGTGCCGGGCGTCGGCGCCATCAAGCGCGTGGGCGGCGTGTATCGCGAAGTGCGCGTCGAACTCGACGACCGGAAGATGGCGGCGCTGCGCGTGTCCGCGCTGGACGTCTCGCGCACGCTGCGCAACGTGCAGCGCGAGGAACCGGGCGGCCGCGGGGACGTCAGCGGCGCCGAGCAGTCCGTGCGCACCCTGGCGACCGTGCAGACGGCGCAGGAGCTGGCGCGCATGGACATCCCGCTGCCGGACGGCCGCCACGTGCGCCTGAACGAGATCGCCAACGTCGCCGACACGGTCGCGGAACCGCGCGCCATCGCGGAGCAGGACGGCAGGCCGGTCGTCGGCTTCGAAGTCTTCCGCACGCGCGGCGCCGGCGAAATGGACGTCGCGAACGGCGTGCGCAAGGCCGTCGCCGAGCTGCAGCAAAAACACGGCAACGTCGTGCTGCGCGAAGTGATCGACAACGCGGCGCCCGTCGAGGACAACTTCGACGCGTCGATGGAAATGCTGTACGAAGGCGCCGTGCTGGCGGTGCTCGTCGTGTGGTGGTTCCTGCGCGACTGGCGCGCGACCCTCGTCGCGGCGGCCGCGCTGCCGCTGTCCGTCATCCCCGCCTTCCTCGGCCAGTATTTGTTCGGCTACACCCTGAACATGGTGACCTTGCTGTCGCTGGCGCTCGTCGTGGGCGTGCTCGTGGACGACGCCATCGTCGAGATCGAGAACATCTCGCGCCACCTCCGGATGGGCAAGACGCCGATGCAGGCCGCGCTGGAAGCGGCCGACGAAATCGGCATGGCCGTGATCGCGACGACGTTCTCGCTCGTCGCCGTGTTCCTGCCGACCGCGTTCATGAGCGGCATTCCCGGCAAGTTCTTCAAGCAGTTCGGCTGGACGGCCGTGCTGGCGATCCTCGCGTCGCTGCTCGTCGCGCGCCTGCTGACGCCGATGATGGCCGCTTACCTCCTGAAGCCGGTGGCGCACGCGGAAGAGCGCGACGGCGCCATCATGCAGCGCTACATGCGGACGATGCGGTGGTGCCTGCGCCACCGCGGCCTGACGATGATCGCGGCCGCGCTGTTCTTCGTCGGCTCGATCTCGCTCGTGCCGCTGCTGCCGACCGGATTCGTGCCGGCCGCCGACCGCTCGCAGACCCAGATCAACGTCGAACTGCCGCCCGGTTCCACGCTGGCGGAAACGCGCGCCGTCGCGGAACGCGTGCGCCAGGTGGCGATGGGCACCCCGAACGTGAAGGGCGTGTTCAGCTCGATCGGCGGCGGCTCCAGCGGCGACGCGTTCGCGCCGGGCGCGGCGGCCGAGGCGCGGCGCGCCGTGCTGACGGTGACGACCGTCCAGCGCGCGGATCGCAAGGAAAAACTCGCGGCCGTCGAATCGGCGCTGCGTGCGCGCCTGGGCGACGTCCCCGGCGCGCGCTTCACGGTCGGCCCGCCCGACACCGGCGTCAAGATGCAGCTCGTGCTGCGCAGCGAGGATCCGGTCGCGCTGACAGCCGCCGCCCGCCGCGCCGAGCGCGAACTGCGCACCCTGCACGGCGTCGGCAACGTGAGCTCCAGCGCGTCACTCGTGCGGCCCGAAATCATCGTGCGCCCCGATTTTGCACGCGCGGCCGACCTGGGCGTGACGGCGGCCAGCATCGGCGAGACCGTGCGCGTGGCGACGAGCGGCGACTACGACCAGGTGCTCGCGAAGATGAACGTGTCGGAGCGCCAGGTGCCCATCCGCGTAAAGCTGCCGGACGCCGTGCGCGCGGACCTCGACGCCATCGGCCGTCTCACGGTGCCCGGCAAGAACGGCCCGGTGCTGCTGGCGAACGTGGCGACCGTCACGATGGAAAGCGGCCCGGCGCAGATCGACCGCCTGAACCGCAGCCGCAACGTGACGCTGGAAGTGGAGCTGAACGGCCGCTCGCTGGGCGAGGTGAACGCGGAGGCGCGCGCCCTGCCCGCGTTGAAGAACCTGCCGCCGAACGTGACGATCGCGGAACTGGGCGACGCGCAGGAGATGCAGAACCTGTTCGCCAGCTTCGGCCTCGCCATGCTGATCGGCGTGCTGTGCATCTACGGCGTGCTGGTGCTGCTGTTCACGGACTTTTTGCAGCCGGTGACGATCCTCGCGGCGCTGCCGCTGTCGATCGGCGGCGCGTTCGTCGCGCTGCTGCTCACGCAGGACGCGCTGTCGATGCCGACGATGATCGGCCTGATCATGCTGATGGGGATCGTGACGAAGAACTCGATCCTGCTCGTCGATTACGCGATCCTCGCGCGCAAGGCCGGCATGAACCGCTTCGACGCGCTCGTCGACGCGTGCCACAAGCGGAGCCGCCCCATCGTCATGACGACGATCGCGATGGGCGCGGGCATGCTGCCGCTGGCGCTGGGCCTGTCGGGCGACCCGAGCTTCCGCTCGCCGATGGCGGTGGCGGTGATCGGCGGCCTGATCACGTCGACCCTGCTGAGCCTTCTGGTGGTGCCGGCCGTGTTTACGTATGTCGACGACATCGAGCACTGGTTCGGACGCCTGGCGAAGCGGCTGCGGCGCCATCCGCATCCGCCGGTGCCCAGCCGGGAGACGGCGGTGAAGTGACCACGGCGGTTTTCAAAAAAGCCACACGCTTGATTACAATCGTAGTCCTCTTTGAAATAATTGGTGACAGTTATCTAGACAAGTCATAGTCTTTTGCTACGCAGACAGGGCCGTTCAGCTTGCCTGCGCGACAACGACAACTCAAACAGTGGGAGACATGATGACTTGGTTACGCAAGGCAACCTGGCTGGGCGGACTGTTCGCCGCAGCCGGCACGATGTCGCTGGTCCAGGCCCAGACGGCAACTGACGATAGCGGTTATCGCAGTACCCAGACGTTTCGTTCGTTCCAGGCCGCGGGCGGCGGCGAAGAAGACCGGCCGACGGTCATGGGCCGCCTCGAATGGCTGAAAGCGCGCTACGGCGCGACCCGCCCCGCCGACTTCTCGCGCCGCGTCGCGCAGGAATGGGCGAAGCAACGCAACACCTATCCGCAACTGGCACCCGGTACGACACCGCCGGCCGGCGTACCGCAATGGCAATCGATCGGCCCGACCCGCGCGGTCAAGACGCAGAACGACATCCAGCTGAGCGTCACCGACAGTGGCCGCCTGCGCAACATCCTCCCCCACCCGACGGACCCGAACACGGTCTACCTGCTGTCGTCATCGGGCGGCATCTGGAAGACCAGCAATTTCGAAGCGCCGTATCCCACCTGGACACCGATCACGGACAAGGTCATCACGACGAGCGGCGGCGCGGCGGCCCTCGGCCGCAGCCCGCAGACGCTGTACTACGGCACCGGCGATCCATTCGACGGCATTCCCCTCGTCGGCGGCGCGATGCTGAAGACGGCCGATGGCGGCAACACGTGGTCGCCGTTCGTCTTCCTCGGCAATTCCGGGCTCATCACCGACGTCAAGGTCGATACGCGCGGTGCGATCGACGTCGTGCTGGTCGCCACGGACACCGGCATCTTCCGCTCGGCGGACGGCGGCAACACCTATACCCAGGTGCTGAACGCGGGCCAGGCATGGAGCCTCGCGCGCACCAGCACCGGCTGGCTGGCGACAGTGGCCAGCAGCGCCTACTACAGCCCCGCCACGCTGTATTACTCGAACGACGGCGTCACATGGTCGCCGCTGGCCGCGCCGAACCTGACTGGCGGCGCGGGCCGCATCACGCTGGCCGTTGGCGCGCCCGGCGACAACGTCGTGTATGCCTACGCCGCCACCTCGTGCGATGCCGGCTGCGATCAGAAGGACCTGTACCGTTCGGCCGACGGCGGCTACACGTGGACGGCGCTGGGCCTGAACGGCAAGGCGCCCGTGAATCCGAACGAAGAAAATCCGACCATGGAGCTGATGGGCGGCCAGGGCTTCTACAATCACATGATCGTCGTCGACCCGACCGATGCCACGCGCAACACGGTCTACCTGGGCGGCCAGCTGAACACGGGCAAGACGACGGACGGCGGCAAGACGTGGCGCCTGATGACCAACTGGCTCGCCCAGTTCGGCCTGCCGTATGCGCACGCCGACCATCACACGGCCGTGGTCTCGACGGCGGGCGGCAAGAAGCGCGTCATGATCGGCACGGATGGCGGCCTGTTCCTCAGTTACGACGAGGGCAAGACCTGGACCGACCAGAAGAACACGGGTCTCGTCGACCACCTGATTTACTCGATGGCGACGTCGGGCTCCGATCCGAAGAGCGTGCTGATCGGCCTGCAGGACAACGGCACGCGCATCCGCGTGGGCAATACGAGCGTGTTCAACCAGAGCTTCGGCGGCGACGGCTTCGGCGTCGGCTGGAGCCAGTCGAAAAACGTGACGGCGCTCGGCAGCTACGTGTACGGCTACATCTATTACGCGCAAAAGGATCCGAACATCCAGAAGAAATGGACCGATCCCGCGTTCGACGACGCCACCTGCACGTATAACGGCGTCAATGCCTGCAACGCCTACTTCGTGACGCCGATCGCGACGCCGTCCGCCAACGCCGACCCCGGCGGCAAGACCTACTTCACGAACACGGCGAGCCTGATCTACCGCACCGACGACGCCGGCGCCTCGTGGAAGCCCATCTTCAGCGGCAACACGGCCGCCACGTACATCCGCGGCGCCTCGCACAGCGTGGCCGTCAGCCCGATCGACCTGAACCACGTGGCGGCCGTGTCGCCGGGCGGCCGGGTCCTGGTCACGCTTGACGGCGGCGCGACGTGGAAACAGCGCAATACGCTCGTGCCGGGCCACCTCGGCTACAACAGCAGCGTTGCGTGGGCCAATAACTCGGTGCTGTACGTGGCCTCGGAAAATCCGTTCGGGCAGAGCGTGTGGGTCGTGAAATCGACGGATGGCGGCGCCACCTGGGCAGCGGCCGGCAACGGCTTGCCGAACGTGCCGGTCCAGAAACTGCTGGCTGCGCCGAACGACCTCTCCGGCAACACCGTGTACGCGGCCACCTGGCTCGGCGTGTACCGCACGACGAACGGCGGGATCAGCTGGAGCCAGTTCGGCGCCGGCCTGCCGACCGTCGAAGTGAGCGACTTGTACATGCCGGCGGACGGCAGCTTCCTGCGCGCGTCGACCTATGGCCGTGGGGTGTGGGACTTGCCGCTGCATTGACGGCCCACTGCCAGGGGGCAAGCTGGCGACGCCTCAAACGGCCTCGTCCTATTCTTGGACGAGGCCGTTCATCGCTCGCAAGGAATTCATATGAAGCATCCCTGTCTCCTGGCCGCCGCCCTGCTCGGCACCGCCGCCCACGCCGCACCGTCGGCGTGGACCTTCGAATACCGCGGCTTCTACGACTTCCACGATCCCGGCGTGCTGCGCACCGACGTGGCCGTCACGGGCCGGATCGTCGGTGACGACGCCGATGGCGATGGCGTCATCCATGCATCCGAGCTCGACTCGCTGTGGATCGACATGCGGCTGTGGTCCGGCGACTTCGCCAGGTGCGGCGGCGGTTCCGTCGACCACGATTGCCAGCTCGACGCCTTCGCCTTCCGTCCCGGCGGCGACGCGCTCGACATCAGCGCGCGCTGGCGCGACAACGATCCGACCCGGTTGGAATATCACACGGAAGAGTTCGTGAGCGGCGACCGCTATGTGGCGCGCTCCAGTTACGGGCACGATTACCCGGTGGACGACTATTACTTTGTTGGCGAAGGGACGATGCTGACGATCACGCCGGTGTCGCCCGTGCCGGAGCCGGGGGCGTGGATGATGCTGGGTGGCGGGTTGTTGGTGCTTGCGGCCTTCTCCCGTCATTCCCGGCACTGCCGGAAATGACTTCCCGCGCAGGCGGGAACCCATACCGAGCATCCTGGCCGGCTCGGCATGGGTCCCCGCTTTCGCGAGGACGACGGCGTAATTAATAGTCGCGGTTACGCCCACCCAGCAGCTTGGCCAGCACGAAGCCGGCAGCCGCCGCGATGGCGATGGCCGTGCCCGGTTTCTGGCGCACGTACTCGTAGCTGGCTTCCTTCCACTGGCCATAGGCGTCGGTCAGCTGTTGCTGGCGCTGGCCCAGGTTCAGGGACGCGCCGCTCAGCACACCCTGCAGCTTGTCCACGCCGGCGTGGGCGCTGGAAGCCAGGCGGTCGACGACCGGACGGGCCGCATCGGCGGCCTTGTCGACCAGCGGCTTGGCGGCGTCGGCAGCCTTGTCGATCGAATCGTGCAGGCCTTGCGCGCGGGCGTTGACCTGTGCGCCCAGGTCTTTCGAATCGCCACCCACGCCCGAGCCGGTCGCGGCGCTGGCGCTCTGGCTGTTCTGGCTGCCGCTGCTGCCCGAGCCCAGCGACGAGCTGCTGCTGCTGCCGATGCTCGAGTTCGAACCCGAGTTGCTCGAACCCATCGAACCGGTGCCCGACGACGACGATGCGTTGCCGGCATTGCTGGTGCCGCCCACGGCGCCGGAGCTGGACGCCGTGGCGCCGCCGGTGCTGCTGCCGGTGGTCGAGCTTTGCTGGTCCTTGCCCTGGTTCAGCTGGTTGCTCTTGTTCAGGCTGCCCGAACCGGTCGTGCCGCCCAGGTTGCCCGAGCCGCTGGCGTTCGGGAGATTGCTGCCTTTTGCTTCGCTCGACTTCTGATTATCCATGATGAATTCCTCTTGTAAGATTTTGACCAACGCGGAGTAGACCGATCTTCTTGACCGTGCATCCGTTCAAAAGTTCGACCGATAGGCGGTCCTTCGCGTCGCGCGATGCGCGATATCCGAGCGACACCGGCTAAATGCGGTGTCTCAATAAAAAAAATATAACTTTTAGTCGATCCGGACTGTGCGCTGCATAACAAAGCGGCGGGACGGACGAGATACGGGACCGGCGCGACGGCCGGTCCGCAGGGATCAGGGCGTGGACGCGCGGGCGCCCACGACCAGGTCGCGCGCACCGGCAAAGACTTGCGGATAGTCACCGGCGCATTGCGCGCGCTCGGCGGCGATGCGCTGGCGGTTGGCATCGAGGGTGTCCGCGGCGAGGCGGAAGCCGAACGGCGTCTCGCCGCCGAGGACGCGCTGCAGGATCCGCTCGCCCAGCGCCGACTTGAAGTGGCCGGCTTCCCAGTACCAGCGCGTCACGCTGCGCGTATCGCCGGGACCCGGGATGCGTTCGCAGCGCATGCCGGCATAGCCGCTGAAGTCCCACACGTTGACGCGGGCATTCGGATAGCGCGTGCGCACGGCGTCCGCCTCGCGCACGAGCAACTGCTTCCATTCATCCATCGTCGAGGCCAGGCCGGCTTCCTCGAACATGGCCATCAGTTGCGCGTGGTAGGGATAGATGACCAGGTGCACGTCGGTGCGGTCGCGCGCCATCGTGTCCAGCAGCGCGCGCAGGCGATCGATGCTTTCCGAACCGTTGGTGCCGGCCACGAACAGGTTATGCGGCCGGCGCACGAGGTTCTTCGCGTTGTCCCCGGCCTTTTGCTGGAAGATCGCGTAGTAACCCTCGTCGCGCGCGTAGCGGTTGTAGTCGCGCAGCGGCGTCTGGCCGCGCGCCGTCATGGTTTCCGGATCGGCGGCCTTCTGCAGGCGCACGGTGCGCAGTGCGTCGGACACGGACTTGATCGAAAACAGGGTGTCGAACCGCCACTGCCACGGCATCGGTCCGCCCGCCGCGGCCGGCGCCGGGGCCTCGTCCGGCCGGACGAGGAAGTCGAGGAACTCGACGCCGATCACGGCCATCGCGGCCGGCGCCGCGTCCGCCCGCAGCTGCGTGTACATGCGCTCGGAGACGGTCAGGCTCGTGCCCGACAGCCCCATGTTGTACGCCGTGCGGCCATGCGCGCTCACCTGCGGGCTGTCCGGATCGAGGCCGACTTCGACGCGCGAATTGCCCAGCAGGATCAGGTCGGGCCGCACGGCCGTGGCCTGCGCCAATTTGATCTGCTCGCGGTACTGTTCCGGCAGCGGCTTCACGTGGTTCAGGGTCGGGCTGTCGACCACCCCGTACAGGTGATACGGGTCGATGACGGCCACGAAGCCCGTGACCAGCAGCACGCCGGCGCCGACGAGCGCCGCGCACCACATGGTGAAGCGCCGGTACGACGCCTGGGGCCGCGCCGCGGCGGCCGCCGGCGCACCGGCGCCGGGCATGAATTCGGCTTCGTCGTCGAATTGTTGGATCTGTTCCATTGGGCGCCCCGGACCTAGAACTGGAAATACAGGAATTCGGCGGGCCGGCTGAGCGACAGCAGGCTGCCGAGCAGGATCGCGCCGATGTAGAGACTCCAGCGCCGCGACGGCTGCCAGAGGTGCCAGCGGGCGGCGAGGCGCGGCCCGGCCATCGTGCCGAGCGCCGCTTCGTAGCGGCCCATGACCTGCTGGGTGTTGGGCAGGCAGAACGCGATGAAGCCGCCGATCACGACCCATTGCCACGTCTCCACGAAGCGCGACCCGCCGCCCAGGTAGAACGTCACGCCCCATCGTTCGAGCAGCCCCTTCAGCGGGCCGAGATGCAGGCCGATGGACGCCGGCAGGCCGACGCCGTCCAGGCCCGCCATGCCGTGCAGGATCGTCGTCGCCTTGTCGAGACTGGCGGCGCGGAAGAACACCCAGGCCACGCACACGGCCGCGAACGTCAGCGCCCAGCTGACGACGGCCCAGGCGCGGCCGCGCGGCAGGCGCAGGCTGTCCGCCACCGCGTTCCAGGCGTGGTTGATGGCGAGATAGATGCCGTGCAGCGCGCCCCAGATGACGAAGTTCAGGCCGGCGCCATGCCACAGGCCGCCCAGCAGCATCGTCGTCATCAGGTTGACGTAGCGGCGCACCGGGCCCTTGCGGTTGCCGCCCAGCGGCACGTACAGGTAGTCGCGCAGGAAGCGCGACAGCGTCATGTGCCAGCGGCGCCAGAAATCGATGATGTTGGCGGCCTTGTACGGCGAATCGAAGTTCAGCGGCAATCGGATGCCGAACATCAGCGAGATGCCGATCGCCATGTCCGAATAGCCGGAAAAGTCGAAGTACAGCTGGAACGCGTAGGCCAGCACCCCGCCCCACGCATTGGCGAACGAGAACATGTCCGCCTTGTCGAACAGGAAGTTGGCGTGCGGCGCCAGGTTGTCCGCGATGAGGACTTTCTTGGCCAGGCCGATCGCGAAGATGCTGAGGCCGACCGCGAAGTTCTGGTACGAAAAGCGGTAGCTGGCGGGCTTGTCGAACTGCGGCATCATTTCCGCGTGGTGCAGCACGGGGCCCGCGATCAGGTGCGGGAAATAGGTGATGAACAGCACGTAATGCAGGAAGCGCGCTTCCTTGACCTTGCCCTGGTAGGTGTCGACGAGATAGGCGATCTGCGTGAACGTGAAGAACGAAATACCGATCGGTAGCACGACGTGCAGCAGCGGGATGTCGGCTTTGGCCAGCCAGTTCGCGCCCGAGATGAAGAAATCGGCGTACTTGTAATAGGCGAGCAGGCCGAGGTCGATGGCGAGGGCCGCCGTCAGCCACCGCTTGCGCGCGGGCCCGGCCGCGTGGCCGATGCGCTGCCCCATCCAGTAGTTGAAGACGATGGAGCCCAGCAGCAGCGGAATATAGTAATAGCTCCACCAGCCGTAGAACGTCAGCGACGCGAGCGCCAGCCAGCCCGCGGCCCCGACCTGGCTCCTGCGCGCCAGCAGGAAGTAACCGATGGCCGTGATGGGCAGGAACAGGAACAGGAAGGTGAAGGAATTGAAGAGCATGGCGACCGGTCGGTAAGGAAATCGGCTGGGGCGGCGGCGGACCGGACGGTCTCATCCTTGGCCATCCCGGCAATATAGCATCGTTTCCATGCCATAAATATAGGGTGAGGCAGGCTGACAACACGGGATGACATGGATAAAAATCGCCCGGAAAGCAAAAAGGGCCACCTGTGTAGGTGGCCCTTCTCACTGTGTTGGTGCCGCTGACCGGAATCGAACTGGTGACCTTCGCATTACGAATGCGCTGCTCTACCGACTGAGCTACAGCGGCTAAACCGGAACAACCGTTTAACCTGTGTCCGCTTACCTGCCTTCAGACTGCTGGCGCCATCAAGGTCTCGCGTGCTCGCTCATCAGATGAGTTGCAGCGCGAAGGAGCCCGCATTCTAACAACAACTCCGCAAACTTGCTAGTCCGACTCGGCAATTTTATGCGGACACGTTAAAAATCATTCCTGATGGTAGCTCGTCACGCGCTCCACCTCGCTCTTCGAGCCCAGGAACACGGGCACGCGCTGGTGCAGTTTGTGCGGCGCGATGTCGAGGATGCGCTGGCGGCCGTCCGTCGCGGCGCCGCCCGCCTGCTCGACGATGAACGCCATCGGGTTCGCTTCGTACATCAGGCGCAGCTTGCCCGGCTGCGACGGGTCGCGCTGGTCGGCCGGGTACATGAAGATGCCGCCGCGGTTCAGGATGCGGTGCACGTCGGCCACCATCGAGGCGATCCAGCGCATATTGAAATCCTTGCCGAGCGGACCGGTCTTGCCGGCCAACATCTCGTCGACGTAGCGCGTGACGGGCGGATGCCAGTGGCGCTGGTTCGACATGTTGATGGCGAATTCCTTCGTCTCTTCCGGAATCTGCAGATCCTTCTGCGTGAGGACCCAGGAGCCCATTTCGCGGTCGAGCGTGAAGCAGTTGACGCCCGCGCCCGTGGTCAGCACCAGCATCGTCTGCGGGCCGTACACGGCATAGCCGGCCGCGACCTGCTGGCTGCCGGGCTGCATGAAGTCGGCTTCGGTCGGCGCCGTCATGCCTTCCGGCGCCTTCAGCACGGAGAAGATGGTGCCGATGGAGACGTTGACGTCGATGTTCGACGAGCCGTCCAGCGGATCGAACAGCAGCATGTATTCGCCCATCGGGTAGCGGTTCGGGATCGGGTGGATGGATTCCATCTCTTCCGACGCCATCGCCGCCAGGTGGCCGCCCCATTCATTGGCTTCGAGCAGGATCTCGTTGGAAATCACGTCGAGCTTCTTCTGGACTTCGCCCTGGATGTTCTCCGTGTTCGCGCTGCCGAGGATATCGCCGAGGGCGCCCTTGCCGACCGAGTGGGAGATGGTCTTGCAGGCGCGGGCCACGACCTCGATCAGGAGGCGCAACGATGCCGGGATGTTGTTGTGGAGACGCTGTTCCTCGACGAGGTATTGCGTCAGGCTGACACGTTTCATGGACTTCCTTCGGTTTGTGAAAATTCTTGTTGGCGCGAGAAGGTGGGCTCGGGGAGTCCACCCTACGGCATCGGCACTTCGTAGGGTGGGCGGCCTCCGCCCACCATGACCATTCGTTAACGCATCAATTGGCGAGGGCCTTGCTGACCACTTCGCGCACGTCGTTCGACAGCTTCGCCTGCCCCGCCACCTGCTGCAGCGCCCGCTTCATGTGGGCCTGCAGGTCCGGCGTGTAGCGGCGCCAGCGGTCCATCGCGCGGGCCAGGCGGCTCGCCACCTGCGGGTTCAGCGCGTCCAGCGCGATCACCTGCTCGGCCCAGAACGCATAGCCGCTGCCGTCCGGCGCGTGGAAGCCCACCGGATTGCCGGCACAGAACGTAGACACCAGGCTGCGCGCACGGTTCGGATTGCGCAGCGTGAAGGCGTTGTGCGTCATCAGGTCGCGTACGCGGTCGACGTCCGTCGTCGGGGCCGCGGCCTGCATCGCGAACCATTTGTCCACGACCAGCGCCTCGCTTTGGAATTCGTCGTAGAACCGCTGCAGAGAATCGGCTGCATTCGCAGCGGGCGCAGACGCGCGCGCATGCACGAGGGCCGACAGGGCCGCCACGCGGTCCGTCATGTTCGTGGCGCCGTCGAACTGCTTCTGCGCGAGGGCCAGGCTCTCCTCGTCCGGCGCGGCGTTCAGATAGGCCAGCGCCAGGTTTTTCAGGGCGCGCTTGCCGATCGATTCCGCGTCCGGGCTGTACTCGCCCGGCGTCTGGTTGGCGTCGTACTGGGCCAGCAGCTCGGTGCGCAGGCGCGCGCCGATGTCGGCGCGGACGAACTGGCGCGCCAGGTGAATGGCGAGCGGATCGACGACGTCGAGCTGGTCGGCGATCATCGATTCCGTCGGCAGCAGCAGCGCCTGCTCGCGGAAGGCCGGGTCGAGCGTGTCGTCCGCGAGGATCTTGCGCATGGCGTCGATGAACACGTCGTCCAGGTCGAGCCGGTCGACGACGTTGCCCGCGCCGGCCACCTGTCCGGTCAGCTTCAGCAGGCGGCTCATCGCGAGGCGCTGGCCCGCTTCCCAGCGGTTGACGGGGTCGCTGTCGTGGCTGAACAGGTGCACCAGTTCGGCGTCGCTGTAGCCGTGCTTCAGGATCACGGGCGCGGAAAAATCGCGCAGGATCGACGGCGTCGGCTGTTCCGTTACGCCCGTGAAGACGAAGCTCTGGTCCGCGTCCGTCAGTTCCAGCACGGCCGTCGTGCCAAGATCCTTGCCGTCGATGGTCAGCGGCAGGTCGCGGCCATCCCGGCCCAGCAGCCCGACGGCGACCGGGATGTGGAACGGCAGCTTCTCCGCCTGGCCCGGCGTCGCCGGACACGACTGGATCAGGCGCAACGTGTACGTCTGCGCCTGCTCGTCCCAGCGGGTTTCGGCCTGGACGACCGGCGTGCCGGCCTGGCTGTACCAGCGCTCGAACTGCGTCAGGTCGCGGCCATTCGCATCGGCCATCGCCATGCGGAAATCGTCGCAGGTGACGGCCTGCTCGTCGTGGCGCTCGAAGTACAGGTCCATGCCCTTGCGGAAACCGTCGCGGCCCAGCAAGGTCTGATACATCCGCACGACCTCGGCGCCCTTTTCGTAGACGGTGACGGTATAAAAATTATTGATCTCGACAAAGGAGTCGGGACGGACCGGGTGGGCCATCGGTCCGGCGTCTTCCGGGAACTGGGCCTGGCGCAGGGTGCGCACCTGGTCGATGCGGGTGACGGCGCGGCCCGTGTTCGTGCCGATCATGTCGGCCGAGAATTCCTGGTCGCGGAACACGGTCAGGCCTTCCTTCAGCGACAACTGGAACCAGTCGCGGCAGGTGACGCGGTTGCCCGTCCAGTTGTGGAAGTATTCGTGGCCCACGACGGCCTCGATGCCCTGGAAGTCGATGTCCGTCGCGACGCGCGGATTGGCCAGCACGAACTTCGTGTTGAAGATGTTCAGGCCCTTGTTTTCCATCGCCCCCATATTGAAGTCGCCCACGGCGACGATCATGAAGCGGTCCAGGTCGAGCTCGAGGTCCCAGCGTTCCTCGTCCCAGCGGATGCTGTGCTTCAGCGACTGCATCGCGTAATCCGTCTTGTCGAGGTTGCCCTCTTCCACCCAGACCTGCAGCAGCGCGGTGCGGCCGTCGGCCAGCTCGACGTTCTCTTCCTGGCACACGAGGCGCGCGGCGACGAGGGCGAACAGGTACGACGGCTTCTTGAACGGGTCTTCCCACAGCGCGTAGTGGCGGCCGTCGGGAAGGTCACCCTCTTCGATCAGGTTACCGTTCGACAGCAGCACCGGATACTTGTCCTTGTCGGCGCGCAGCATGACGGTGAAGCGGGCCATGACGTCCGGGCGGTCCGGAAAATAGGTGATCCGGCGAAATCCTTCGGCTTCGCACTGCGTATAGAAACTGCCATTGGACGTGTACAGGCCGCTGAGGGTAGTATTGCTTTCCGGAACGCAGATGGTCTCGATTTCCAGCGTCGCTTCTTCCGGGGCGTTGGGGACACGCAGCAGGTTGCCTTCGACGACGTACTCGCCCTCGCCCAGGGTGCGGCCGTTCAGGCGCAGGGCCACCAGTTCGATGTCTTCGCCGTACAGCTCGATTTCACGCTGGGCACTGGCGGGATTGCGGCGGACCGTCATCCGGTTGGCGACGACGGTGCGGGCGGGGTCGAGGTCGAAGCCGAGTTCAACGGTATCGACCAGGAAGCTGGGGGCGGTGTAATCCTTCCGGTAGATGGTCTGAGGCGTATCGGTGCGCATGGTCTGGGGTCCGCAAAGCCGTTGGTGGGATGCTTATTTTACCAACAGCTTTACACCACGATCCGTACCTTTCGAATGTATCGCCATGTACAGGTCGTAACTGCGCGTAAATGTATCGACGAACATCACGCATCAGGAATAATATGGTCTCCTGAACAAGACCGATTACAGGAATAGAAACCCGACACATCGGGAACCGAAATAGATGGAGCTCGTCATGAAACGTACCATGATCACGGCGGTCGCATCGCTGAGCCTGTTGCTGGGCGGCTGCGCGACGACGATCCGCAGTGACGTCACCACCTTCAACCAGTGGCCCGCCCAGCTGCCCGACAAGAGCTATGCGTTCGAGACGCCGCCTCCGCAGGACAACACGCTCGAGCTGCAGAGCTACGAAAACCTCGTGCGCGCCCAGCTCGCCCGCCTCGGCTTCCACGAAGCGCAGGGGGCGCCCGCGCTGAAGGTGTCGATGCGCTTCTCGACCATCGACGTGCCCACGCAGGTCATCTACCCGACCTTCGCGCCGACGTACGGCTACTCGCCCCGCTTCGCCTACATGGGATGGCGCCGGCGCTATTGGGGCGGCTGGTACAGCCCGTTCTACGACCCGTTCTGGGGCCCGATGCCGGCCTATGACGTGCAGGAAGAACACCGCTACCACCGCCAGCTGCAGTTGTCGATCGCCTCGGCGGCGGACGGCAAGCGCCTGTTCGACGTCACGGTGCGCAACGTGAGCCGGCAGATGTCGACGCCGGTCGTGATGCCGGCGCTCGTGCAGAGCGCGTTCGAAGGGTTCCCGGGGCCGAATGGGGGGTCGCGCGTGATCGAGCTGAAGCAGGATCCGCGGCAGAACGGTTGAGTGACCGTCGTCCCCGCGAAAGCGGGGACCCATACTGAGCATCCGAAGACCAGGACGATGAAGTACCCCGACATCTCCGATGTCGCGATTCCTGAGGCTCAGCATGGATTCCCGCGTGCGCGGGAATGACGGTATGGCGGCCCTAGCCCAAATACGCTTCCGACAGGAACGTAATCCCCACAATCAAGAGCACCGCCAGCATCAGCACCACGAGCAATCGCCCGAAGTGCGGTTCCGTCGCCGGTCGCGGATCGATCGGCGGTTCGTTGTCGTCGCTGAATTCTCTCATGGCAGCAAAATCGTCTTGCCCGTCGTGCGGCGACCTTCGAGGGCGATGTGGGCCCGGGCCGCGTCGGCGAGGGGGAAACGCTGGTGGATATCGATGCTCACCTGGCCGCTCATCACCACGTCGAACAAATCAGCCGCCATCGCCTCCCGCTGCGCCCGCGTGGCCGCATACGACTGCAGGGTCGGCCGGGTGATGTAGAGCGAGCCGCGCGCCGACAGCTCGTTCAGCGAGAACGGCGGCACCGGCCCCGACGAATTGCCGAAGCTGACCATCAGCCCGCGCGGCCGCAGGCAGTCCAGCGAGCGCGTGAACATGTCCTTGCCGACCGAATCGTAGACGACCGGCACCTTCTGCCCGTTCGTGATGTCCAGTACGCGCTGCACGACGTCCTCGTCCCGGTAGTTGATGACATGCGCGGCGCCACGCTGCCTGGCCAGCGCCGCTTTCTCGTTTGACCCCACCGTGCCGATGAGGTTCACGCCCAGCGCACGCGCCCACTGGCACGCGATCAGGCCGACGCCGCCGGCCGCCGCGTGGAACAGGATCGTCTCGCCCGGCTGCACGGCATACGTCTGCTTGAGGAGATATTGCACGGTCAGGCCCTGCAGCAGCATCGCGGCGCCCGTCTCGAACGAGATGGCGTCCGGCAGGTGCACGAGCACGTCGGCCGGCATCACCCGCAGCTGGCTGTAGGCGCCGTTCGGACGCGCCGCGTACGCCACGCGGTCGCCCGGTTTCACGTGCGTGACGCCCTCGCCCACCGCCTCGACGACGCCCGCCGCTTCCTGGCCGAGGCCGTTCGGCAGGTCGAGCGGGTACAGGCCCGAACGGAAATACGTGTCGATGAAGTTCACGCCGATCGCGTGGTTGCGCACGCGCGCCTCGCCGGGGCCGGGATCGCCGACCTCGACGTCGACGTATTCCAGCACCTCGGGCCCGCCGGTGCGCGCGAAGCGGATCGCTTTTGCCGTCGTCATGACCGCTCCCCGGAGAATCAGTCTGCCTTCGACTGCAGTTGCGACAGCACGAGGTGGGCGCTCGCCACGTTGGTCGCGCACGGGATGTTGTGCACGTCGCAGGCGCGGACCAGCGCGTTGATGTCCGGTTCGTGCGGCTGCGGGGTCATCGGGTCGCGCAGGAAGATCACGCAGTCGATCTCGCCCTCGACCAGCTGCGCGCCGATCTGCAGGTCGCCGCCGACCGGACCGGAATGCATGCGCTTCACCTCGAGGCCCAGCTCGTTGATCAGGCGGCCGCCCGTGGTGCCGGTGGCCGACAGCGTGCAGCCGCGCAGGAAGTCCGCGTACTCGGCGGCGAGCGCGATCATGTCGTCTTTTTTCTTGTCGTGGGCGATCAGGGCGATGCGAGGTTTCATGTTCCGTTCCGTTTCGGTTTTATCAGGTGGTTTTTTTCTTCGACAGCAGCCAGATCCCGCCCAGCACCAGGCCCGTTCCGGCCAGTTGCACGGTCGTGATCGGTTCTCCCAGCAGCGCCCAGCCCAGGAACAGCGTCGACACCGGACCGATCATGCCGGCCTGGGATGCCGTCGTCGCACCGATGCGCTGGACCGCCGCCATCGTCATGAAGACAGGGAAGATGGTACAGAATATCCCATTCACGAGCGAGAGCCCGTAAACCGGCAGCGGCTGCACCAGCATGCCCGCCGGCCGCAGGATAAAGAACTGCAGGATGCACGCGGCGCTCGACACGCACATCGCGTACGCGACGAGGCGCAGCGAGCCGATGCGGCGCACCATCTCGCCCGTGCCCAGCAGGTAGGCCGCGTAGCACACCGCCGAACCGAGCACGAGCAGCGAGCCGGTCACGGTGCCGCCTCCGCCGCCCTTGAGGTCATGCGCGAACACGAGCACGATGCCGCAGTACGACAGCGCCAGCGCGAGCCACTCCGCGCGGCCGATGCGGCGCTTGAAGACGAACGCCGTGATCAAGAGGACGAACGTCGGCGTGAGGAACAGGATCAGGCGCTCCAGGCCCACCGAGATGTATTGCAGGCCGAGGAAATCGAAATAGCTCGACAGGTAGTAGCCGATCAGGCCCAGGCCGGCGAGACGCCAGCGGTCGCGCACGGAGAGCGGCGGCCCGGTCCGCATCTTCCACAGCGCGACGCCCGCGAACACCGGAAGCGAGAACAGCATCCTGAACGCGATCAATGTGACGGCGTCGATGTGGTAGCGGTACAGCAGTTTGGCGACGATGGCCTTCGTGGAAAACAGAATGGCGCCGCCGATGGCGATCGTCAGGCCGCCCAGTGCGGCCGGGCGTGTGGTTGGTACAACAGGTATGTCGGCTGCGGTTTTACTCATCCGACGATTGTACGAGCAATCCGCATTGTCGGCTGAGGACGCCTCGGAACGCAGCCGACAATGCGCGGTCCAATCGTCATCGCTGCTCAACCTTTCTACGGGAGACGTCCATGGCACACCGCGCAACTGCGCAACCGGCCGGAGCGTGCGCACGATGAGCCGCGCCAGCGGCGTCGGCCGCCCAGGCGCCGACCGCACCGTCGTCCTCACCCTGCTCGTGCTGCTCGCGGCGCTGTGCTGGGCGTATCTGCTCGTTCGCATGGGACGTCTGTCGCCGCTGGGGGCGGGCAACGGGAGCCACGTCCGGGTCGGGCCGTACCACGCGGCCGAACTCGCGCGCCTGCTGGCGCTGTGGATCGTCGTCATCGCCGCGATGATGCTGCCCGCGGCCGCGCCGTCCGTGCTGCTGTACGCGCGTGTAAAAAGGCTCGTGCGCGAACGCTGGGTGTATCCCTCCACGTTCCTGTTCATGCTGGGCTACCTGTTCGTCTGGACCTGCTGCGCCCTCGCCGCCGCGCTGGCCGACTGGCAGCTGCACGACGCGGGCGGGCTCGACGAGACGATGGCCATCGCGCACCCGACGGTGGGCGCCCTCGCCCTCGTCGCGGCCGGGGTCTACCAGTGGACGCCCGCCAAGCACGTCTGCCTGGACAACTGCCGCGCGCCGCTGGCGTTCGTCCTCACCCAGTGGCGCCGGGGGACGTGGGGCGCGTTCCGCATGGGCGTCACGGACGCGAGGTATTGCACGGGCTGCTGCTGGCTGCTGCTGGCGCTCGTGCTGCCGGCGGGCGTGTTGAACCTGCCGGTCATCGCCGGCCTCATCGCGCTGATCCTGGCCGAAAAGCTGCTGCCCGGCGGGCACGTGGTGGCGTGCGCGACGGGGCTCGGGCTGGTCGGGCTGGGCACGGTATTGTTGTTTCCCTGACAGTTTTTAGACGGGGGGCCTATGATAAAATGTCGAGGATTATCAATACCCGGGACCTCGAAGATCGCAGTTTGCCGAGGTTCCCTGTCTAAGGAAGACTCGACATGGCTGGACACAGCAAATGGGCCAACATCAAGCACAAGAAGGCCGCGACTGACGCCAAGCGCGGCAAGATCTGGACCCGACTGATCAAGGAAATCACCGTCGCGGCCCGCATGGGTGGCGGCGATGCCACCACCAATCCGCGCCTGCGCCTCGCCATCGAGAAGGCGGCGGACGCCAATATGCCGAAGGATAACGTCAACCGCGCCGTGCAGCGCGGTTCGGGCGGCCTGGAAGGCGTGAACTACGAAGAAATCCGCTACGAAGGCTATGGCATCGGCGGCGCGGCGATCATCGTTGACTGCATGACCGACAACCGTGTGCGCACCGTGGCCGAAGTCCGCCACGCGTTCAGCAAGTTCGGCGGCAATATGGGGACCGAAGGCTCCGTCTCGTTCATGTTCAAGCACGTGGGCCAGTTCCTGTTCGCCCCTGGCGTCGACGAAGACAGGCTGATGGACGCGGCGCTGGAATCCGGCGCCGACGACGTGATCGCGGACGACGAAGGCGGCTTCGAAGTGCTGTGCGACCCGAACGCCTTCGCCGGCGTCAAGGAAGCGCTGGAAGCGGCCGGCTTCAAGGCCGATTCGGCCGAAGTCATCATGAAGCCGGACACCGAGACGGTGTTCACCGGCGAGGACGCGCTCAAGATGCAGAAGCTGCTCGACGCCCTGGAAAACCTGGACGACGTGCAGGAAATCTATACGAACGCAGTGATCGAAGAGTAAGCAATCCATGAAAATCCTGGTAGTCGGCTCTGGCGGCCGTGAACATGCCCTGGCCTGGAAACTGGCCCAATCCGATCGCGTCCAGATGGTCTATGTCGCACCGGGCAATGGTGGTACCGCGCGCGATGCGCGCCTGGTCAACATCGACATCACCGATCCGGCCGCGCTGGCCGACTTCGTCGTCGCGGAACACGTCAACCTGACGCTGGTCGGGCCGGAACAGCCGCTGGCGGCCGGCATCGTCAACCTGTTCCGCGCGCGCGGCCTGAAGGTCTTCGGCCCGACGAAGGAGGCGGCCCAGCTGGAAAGCTCGAAGGACTTCGCCAAGGCCTTCATGCACCGCCACGGCATCCCGACGTCGCAGTACCAGACGTTCACCGACGTCCAGCAGGCGCACGCCTACATCGACGCGCAGGGCGCGCCGATCGTCATCAAGGCCGACGGCCTGGCCGCCGGCAAGGGCGTGGTCGTCGCCATGACGCTGGAAGAAGCGCACCAGGCGGCCGACGACATGTTGTCGGGCAACCGCTTCGGCGACGCCGGCGCGCGCATCGTCATCGAGGAATTCCTGGCCGGCGAAGAAGCCAGCTTCATCGTCATGTGCGACGGCAGGAACGTCGTCGCGCTGGCCACGTCGCAAGACCACAAGCGCCTGAAGGACCACGACCAGGGCCCGAACACGGGCGGCATGGGCGCCTATTCGCCGGCACCGGTCGTCACGCCGTCGATCCACGCGCGCGTGATGCGCGAGATCATCAACCCGACCATCCAGGGCATGGCCAAGGACGGCATTCCGTACAGCGGCTTCCTGTACGCGGGCCTGATGATCGACGCGGCCGGCGTGCCGAAGGTCATCGAATTCAACTGCCGCATGGGCGACCCGGAAACGCAGCCGATCATGACGCGCCTGAAGAGCGATTTCGTGACGGTGCTGGAACACGCCTGCAACGGCACGCTCGACAAGGTGGAACTGGAATGGGACCGCCGCACCGCGGTGGGCGTCGTGATGGCGGCGGCCGGCTATCCGGAAACGCCGGCCAGGGGCGACATCATCGACGGCATCCCGGCCGAAACGCCGGAATGCGTCACCTTCCACGCCGGCACCCAGATCGTGGGCGGCACCCTGCAGACGTCGGGCGGCCGCGTGCTGTGCGTCGTCGGCCTGGGCGACAGCGTCAAGATGGCGCAGAAGCAGGCGTACGAGACGGTCGAAAAGATCCACTTCAACGGCGCGCAGTACCGGCGCGACATCGGCTGGCGCGGGATCAAGCAGGCGTAGTCGCTGCTTTTAGAAATTGGGGAATAGTGCCGGGGGCACTGTTCCGCCTTCGCAGGGACGATGGTTTTAAGGCCAACACAATAAACACGTCGTCCCCGCGCAGGCGGGGACCCATACTGAGCCCGCTAACTCGCAATATCAGGATATAGGTCGAGCCACCGAGGATTCACTTTCTGAATCAGCTCGACCTTCCATGATCTAGCCCACTTCTTGATCTGCTTCTCGCGCCGGATGGCTTCCACGATATCGGCGTGAACCTCATACCAGACCAGCATCTTGACGCCATATCGCTTCGTGAATCCTTCAGCAAGGCCTTCGCGATGCTGCCAGACACGCTTGACGAGGTCGCTTGTCACGCCGATGTAGAGCGTTCCGTTCAAGCCGCTCGCCAGGATATAGACGTAGCTCGACCTGTCCATGTGTGAGTCCTCAATGCCGAAGGAGGCATGATGGGACCAGAGACTCGGTTTGAAACTGAGGCGCCGCAAGACTGTACAGCGTCGTTCCC
>JBJMVU010000331.1:0-3121 GCA_045810485.1 Massilia sp.
GCACCAGCCGAACTGCCGCGGCGATTCGATAAAACCCGTAAAACTTCCGGGCATTCATCTGCGATTTACGCTATACTGTGTTTTCATACAGTAGTCGCTCAATCGACCATCGCTGCACTCCGGCTAATCGTCGTCGCCGACGACCTAAACGACTAAAGTCCGATGGCTCACTGCGCTGTCCACATAGCAGCCCGCTGGCCGCGAAAAGAAAAAGCCGCCATACCCGACGTTTATCAGGCAATGCGGCTTGTTCTTTTCGCTAAGCTTACGTGCATACTGAATGAATCAGCGTCCCATTTATGATCGGTTTGTTTCCCGTTGAACGCCTCGAAAATTGGCGTCTTCACGTTTTGACAAATTCAATCACGTAAAGTACACGAAAACCTTGTCAGTGCGCAACCCGCACACAGTATTTTTCATGTGTTTTACAGGTGAACCAGCGATAACCTCAACCGAAACGATCGCTGCGATAACGTTTGATTCCTTCCTCGTCTTGCTTGGTCTCCAAAAACAAGCGCGCAAAACAATGCGCATTACGTTACTACCATTTCGTATAAAGCCTTTATTTAAAGGCGATATTCAAAATCAGTCCTCCACCGCGGTGATGCGCAGCAAGTCCATCTTGCACAACCACGCGAGTCCGCGCAGCAAAGTCGGCCGGTCGCATGGTCCGAGCGCGTCGAGCAGCTCGTCGACCTGCGTGGGCCGCGATTCGATTGATCCGAAGATCTGTCCAAACTCTTCCAGTGTCGGCAGCGACGCGTGCGCGAAGCGGTTGATCGCGAGTTCGCGATACTGGCGCAGCAGCGCGAGCGACGCGTCCGGCGCGAGTTCCACCATCGACGCCGGCGTGACCTGCATCGTCGGATACGTGGCGAACAGCTCGAACGGATCGAGCCGGTCCGGCACGACCGCCGGCAACGCGGGACCGAGAGCAGCATCGGCGCGGCGCCGTTCGTCGAGTTCGCGCCACAACGCGCGGTAGCGCCCGAACACGACGGTCCAGTCGAAGTCCGCGCACGCGCGCCGGCGTGCGTTCTCGCCCAGCCGGCGGCGCAGGTCCGCATCGTCGACGAGGCGCGCGCAGGCCTGCGCGAGGGCCGGTCCGTCCACCGCGACCGCCTGGCTCGTATGACCGCAATACGCGTCGTAACTGTCCACGCCATCGTCGTAACGCTGCGCGAGATCAAGGCCGGCGCCCGCTGCCGGCATAACGGTCGGGATGCGATAGCCGTCCACGCCGTCGCGCACGGTGTCGCGGTAGCCGTTCCAGTCGCTGACGATGCACGGCAGGCCGGCCGCCATCGCTTCCAGCGGCGTGAGGCCGAAGGTCTCCTGCACGTTGTCGGCGAGCGAGATGAAGACGTCGGCGGCGGCCCAGGCGTCAAGCTGGTTCGCGGCCACGCGGCCGTCCAGCACGGACAGTTTCACGGATGGGCACAGGTGCGCGGCCGCCTCGTGGAAGGCCTTGTCGATCGCCTCGTTGGCGAACCAGCCGCACAGCACCAGGTGCACGCGCTTGCCACCGCGCGCCGCCACCTCAAGCGCCGCGAACATCTGTTGCGGATGCGCCTTCGCGTGGAACGACAGGCGGCCGAGGAACAGGAACGCGACGTCGCCGGCCTCGAGGCCCAGGCGCCGGCGCACGGTGTCGCGGCGGGTTGCGTCGACGTCGAAGTCGGCCGCATGCACGCCGAGCGGGATCAGGGGCAGTTGCGGCAGCTCGAAACGCTGGGCCCCGAGCCGCGCGCCGAGGTACTCGGCCTGGCGCTCCAGCACGCGGCGCACGCTGTCGCGCACGACGCGCGACGTGCAGATCACGGCGTCCCAGCTGCGCACGGGCGCCACGAGCAGGTTGGCGAGGCTCGTCATCACGGCGTGGCTGGCCGTCGTGTGCGTGATGCCGCACAGGCTGTAGCGGCGTTCGCCGAGCCCCTGGCGGCGCCACGCAAGGCGTTCGATGCCGGGCGCGGGGTGATACAGCGTGCCGTAGCGCTCCAGGTCGTGCGGGCGGCCCTGCGCGACCCACTCGACCTGGCCCTTGTAGCCGTATTCGCGCAGCAGGCGCTCGCCCTCGGCCGCGTGGGCCTGGCCGCCGGCGAAGCAGCCGACCGATTCCAGTCCGGGCGCGGTTGCGATCGCGCGCAGCAGGCCGGCGCCGGCGGCCTGGCGGCCCATCAGGCGCGGACCCGCCGTCGAGTAACCGTCGGGGGCGTAGTGGAAGGCGAAGCGGTCCGTCATGCGACCTCCTCTTCCGCCGGAACGGCGTCGGGCAATGGCCGGAGCAGGTCGAGGTAGACCGGCAGGCCCACCGTTTCGAAATCGTAGCGCGACCGCACCGTCTCGCGCCCGGCCAGGCCGATGGGCGCGATCTCGTCGCGGCGCGCGATGAGGTCGAGCGCGCGGTCGGCGAGCAGCGCCGTGTCGAAGAACGGCGTCAGGAACCCGTTCTCGCCGTCGCGGATCACTTCCCGCACCGGCGCGGTATCCGAGCCCAGCACCGGCACGCCGACGGCCATCGCCTCCAGCATCGACCAGGACAGCACGAACGGATACGTCAGGTAGACATGCAGGCTCGCGACCTGCAGCGCGCTGCGGTAGGTGGCGTACGGCACCTTGCCGAGGAAGTGCACGCGTGACCAGTCGACGGCTTCGCCGCCGCCGTCCAGCTCGGCCTTGAGCGCCTCGCGGTAATTCTCATGGCCCTGCGGCGGACGGCGGCCGTAGCTGACGCCGTCGCCGCCGAGGACGACGACCTGCAGCGCCGGGTTCCCGGCCAGCAGCCGCGGCAGGCTGCGCATGAAGACGTGGAAGCCGCGGTAGGGTTCGAGGTTGCGCGCGACGAACGTCAGCACCGGCTGCGCGCGCGTGAGC
Source organism: Massilia sp. (assembly GCA_045810485.1). Taxonomy (GTDB): domain Bacteria; phylum Pseudomonadota; class Gammaproteobacteria; order Burkholderiales; family Burkholderiaceae_D; genus Telluria. The sequence continues at coordinate 2,875 of JBJMVU010000331.1, forward strand.
ACGGCGCCGCCGGGCAGTTCCAGCCGCGCGTGCGGGTCGGGCGCGAGCTGCTGGGTGTCGATGCCCTCGTGGACTTCGCGGATCTTGCCGCGCAGTTCGGGCGGATGCACGCCGCGCTGCCAGGCCGTGGGCGCGACGCCGTCGTCGGCCGCCAGCAGCGATTGCATCAGGACCGAGTTCTTGATGCGGATGCGCAGGCGGTCGTCGAAGCTCACCGGATACTCGGGATCGAAGCCGACGTCCAACC
>JBJMVU010000332.1:0-8253 GCA_045810485.1 Massilia sp.
CCGGCCACCCCGGCCACGAGGGCCAGCAGTGCCAGGTAGATATAGCTGTGCTCCTCGACGTTCAGCGACCAGAAATGCCCGATCTGCCACGTCCCCGCCCAGATGCTCGTGTCGGCCGGGTAATAGGTGCGCGCAAACAGCAAGGTCGAGACGAGTTCATCGGCCGGCACGCGGTACGGTGTCTGGTACCAGGCCGCGCCCGCCAGCGCGAACGCCACGGCGACGTACAGCCAGTACGTCGGGACGATGCGGCTGAAGCGGCGTTTAAAGAAACGGCCCAGCGGCACGTTCTTGACGAACAGGAGTTCGCCCATCAGGTAGCCGGACAGCGCGAAGAACAGCGCGACGCCCAGCCTGCCGCCGCCGCCGAGGCCGAAGTGCGATTGCAGGACGAGCACGATTGCCAGGCCGCGCCAGCCGTCGAGGTAGGGGATCGAGTTCGGGGAGTTGCGCATCGGTTCGGGCGCCCAAGTTGTTCACTTAAAACACACAAATTATCACCGATTTGCCAATTTGTTAACGATACGAAGGGCTAGGTGTTGCCGTTTTGTTACAGCCGCGCCGCCAGCTCCGCCCCTTCGCGGATCGCCCGCTTCGCATCGAGCTCGGCCGCCAGCGCGGCGCCGCCGATCTTGTGGAACGCCGGCCCGCCCGGCTGGCCCTCCGGCGGCATCAGCGCCGCCAGGCTTTCCTGGCCGGCGCAGATCACGACATTGTCCACTTCCAGCAACTTCGCCTGCCCCCCGACCGTGATGTGCAGGCCCGCGTCGTCGATGCGGTCGTATTGCACGCCCGCCAGCATCGTGACGCCGTTGCGCGCGAGCGTGGCGCGGTGCACCCAGCCCGACGTCTTGCCCAGGCCGGCGCCCGGACGCGTCGTCTTGCGCTGCAGGAGCCAGATGCTGCGCGCGGGCGTCACGCCGTGCGGTTTAGCCACGCCGCCCGGTGCGGCCACGTGCAGGTCGACGCCCCATTCGCCGGCCCAGTCCGCGACGGACTGCGGGCGCGGCGCGGCGGCGTCGTGGACGAGGAATTCCGCCGTGTCGAAGCCGATGCCGCCGGCGCCGATGATCGCCACGCGCGGGCCGACGGGCGCACGGTCGCGCAGCACGTCCAGGTAGGACAGCACCTTCGGATGATCGACTCCCTCGATGCGCGGCCGGCGCATCGTGACGCCCGTCGCCACGATCACGTCGTCGTAGCCCGCCGCGACGAGTTCGTCGCGCGTGACGCGTTGGCCGAGGCGCAGCTCCACGCCCGTCAGCGCCAGCTGGCGGCCGAAATAACGGATCGTCTCCGCGAATTCTTCCTTGCCGGGGATGCGCATGGCGATGTTGAACTGGCCGCCGATCCGATCAAGTGCATCGAACAGCGTGACGGCATGGCCGCGCTGCGCCGCCACCGTCGCGGCGGACAATCCGGCCGGTCCGGCGCCGACGACGGCAATGCGCTTGCGCCGCACGGTTGGCAAGTACACGAGTTCCGTCTCGTGGCAGGCGCGCGGGTTCACGAGGCAGGTCGCGCGCTTGTTGGCGAACGTGTGGTCCAGGCAGGCCTGATTGCAGGCGATGCATGTGTTGATGCGGTCCGCGTGGCCCGCCGCGGCCTTGTTCACCCAGTCGGGATCGGCCAGGAACGGGCGCGCCATCGACACGAGGTCCGCGCTGCCATCGGCCAGCAGGCGCTCGGCGTCGGCCGGCATGTTGATGCGGTTCGACGCGACGACCGGGATCCCGACGGCGTCACGCAGCCGCGCCGCGACGCCGGCGAATGCGGCGCGCGGCACCGACGTGACGATGGTGGGAATGCGCGCCTCGTGCCAGCCGTAGCCCGTGTTGAGGATCGTGGCGCCCGCGTTCTCCAGCGCCTGCGCCACCTGCACGACCTCGTCCCACGTGTTGCCGCCGTCGACGAGGTCGAGCACGGAGTGACGCACCATCACGATGAACTCGCGCCCGACGGCCGCGCGGATGCGGCGCACGATCTCCACCGGCAGACGCATGCGGTTCTCGATGCCGCCGCCCCACGCGTCAAGGCGGCGGTTCGTGCGCGCGCACAGGAACTGGTTGATCAGGTAACCCTCGCTGCCCATCACCTCGACGCCGTCGTAGCCGGCCTTTTGCGCCAGCCGCGCGCAGCGGACGTACGCCGCGATGGTCGACTCGATGCCGCGCGCCGTCAGCGCGCGCGGGCGGAACGGAGAAATGGGCGACTTGACGTTCGACGCGGAGACGACGAGCGGCTGGTAGCCGTAGCGGCCCGCATGCAGGATCTGCAGCAGGATCTTGCCGCCCTCCTCGTGCACGGCGCGCGTGACGCGGCGGTGGTTGAACACGTCGCCGCGGAAGTTGAGCGTGCCGCCGAACGGCAGCAGCCAGCCCTGGCGGTTCGGCGAGATGCCACCGGTGACGATCAGGCCCGCGCCGCCGCGCGCCCGCTCGCGGTAGAACGCGGCCAGTTTGCCGTAGTTCCAGAAACGGTCTTCGAGCCCCGTGTGCATCGACCCCATGATGACGCGGTTCTTCAGCGTCGTGAATCCGAGGTCGAGGGGGGACAGCAGGTGCGGATAAGCGGTATCGGGAAGCGAAGCAGTCATGGGCGCGACGAAAGTGGCAATCCCGGCATTACACCGGGATTTCGTCGAGCCGGGGTTCTAATCGAAAGCCGTCGGAACGTCAGGCCGGATAACTCTCCGGCGTGCGCAATTCGGCGAACTGCTCGATGCTGCCGATGCGCACCGTGACCGGATTCAGGCTCGTATGCGGCGCCATCGAGCGCCACGCAAACTTCCACTCCTTTTCGCGCGCGTCGGCGATCGGACGCGAAAAGGCCGAGCCCAGGGGCGAGCGGATGCCGTATTCGACCTGCCCGTCGATGCCCGCCCAATTGGGCAGGGCGCGCTGGACGGCGCGGTGCAGGCGCTCGCCGAATTCTTCCGTATTGTGGATGACGAGGCAGCTGTCGGCCGGGCCGAGGACGTCGAACAGGCCTTTGTTCCACGCGGTGGAAAACGACAGCGTGAGGAAGCCGTTCTCGGGTTGGAGTTTGAACTGGCCGGAAGACAGCGCCAGTTCCAGCTCGGCGCGCATGCCGTAGCTGTGCAGGGTGGGGGGACGTTGGTAGTCGTTCATGATGGTCTCGATTACGAAGGGTCTAGTCCGGCCGGGCCGGATCGTCGTGACGGTGGATGCGCATGTAGCGGAACGAGACGGATACTTCGCGCAGCAGGAAAATGAAGCTGGCAATCAGCGCCACCATCGCCACCACGAACATGCCGGCGATGTAGCGGTCGAGCGGCAGGTTGGTGGTATCGCCGAGGAACAGGCAGGCGATGATCACGCAGATCAGGAAGCCGCAGCCCGTGCTGGCCGTGATTGCATAATTGATCAGCCGCCAGCGCTGGTACAGCACGTCGAGCTCCTCGCTGCAGTCCGGATCCGGCCCCTTGCGCAATTCGATCTTGAGGTCGCGGGTACGGTCGATGATGCGCGCCAGGCGGTTCATCAGTACCGTCAGCTTGGTCGCCACGCCGGTCAGCAGGAACACGGGCGCGATCGACAGCTGGATGACATGGCCGATGTCGTTGGTCTGAATATTCATGCGGGGTAGCTTGTCGTTATTGTAAGAAGCTGGAAACAGTGTAGCAGGCGGCGGCCTCCGTCCCGATTACCATCGTTTCAATCGAAACGGCCGTGTCGCTTGAACTGTTCCGTAGCGGTGACGAGGGCGCGGGCGATGCCCGCTTCCAGCGCGCCGTGGCCGGCGTCCGGGATCATGCGCAGGCGCGATCCGGTCCAGGCCTGGTGCAGGCGGTACGCGGACAGCGGCGGGCAGATCACGTCGTAGCGGCCCTGCACGATCACGGCCGGCAGGTGCGCGATGCGGCCGATGTCGCGCAGCAGCTGGTCGGGCTCGAGGAAGCCGCCGTGCGCCATGTAGTGCGATTCGAGCCGGCCCACGCCGAGGTCGAGCGTGTCGGACGAATGTTCGTCTTCCTGCGGCAGCAGGAAGACGCGGCGGCCCTCGAAGCGGCTCCACGCGCGCGCGGCGGGCCAGTACTGCTGCGGATCGTCGCACAGCAGGCGCTTCGTGTACGCGCTCAGGAGATCGCCGCGCTCCTCGATGGGAATCGGCGCGATGAACTCGTCGTACAGCTCCGGATAGAACCACTGCACGCCGTACAGGAAGAATTCGATCTCGGCCGGCGTGCACAGGAAGATTCCGCGCAGGACGAAGCCGAGGCAGCGTTCCGGGTGCGTCTGCCCGTAGGCCAGCGCGAGGGTCGAGCCCCACGAGCCGCCGAACACGAGCCAGCGCTCGATGCCGAACATGGCGCGCAGGCGTTCGATGTCCTCGATGAGCAGTTGCGTCGTGTTGTTGCGCCATTCGCCGAGCGGCGTCGACTTGCCGGCGCCGCGCTGGTCGAACAGGATCACGCGGTAGGTGGCCGGGTCGAAGAAGCGGCGGTGCTGCGGCGACAGGCCCGCGCCCGGGCCGCCGTGCAGGAACACGACGGGGATGCCGTTCGGGTTGCCCACTTCTTCCCAGTAAATCGTGTGCAGGTCGTCCACGGCCAGCGTGCCGTGACGGTTCGGGAAGGTGGGCGGGAACAGCGACGGCGGGGTGGCAGGCATGATCGGTCAGCGAAAAAACGACAACCGATTGTAGCGTACCGCCCGGCCATTCTAGAAGAAAGTGTTGAGCGCGAAGCGCACCGCGTAGTCATCGTCCACGGCCAGCAGCAGCGGCCAGCGGTCGAACGTCGTGCACGGATGCGAGATGCCGCAGCCGACCAGGTCGCCCACGGCGAGCATCTCGCGCACCGGACCTTCAGGCAGGCGCAGGTACGCGTGCTGGTCGTTCATCTTGACGATCTCGCAGCCGTCCGGCAGCGCGTGCGCCGCGCTGGGACCGGGCCGGTGGTGCCACAGCGGCACCGGCAGGCCGGCGTCGTGCGACGCGTCGCGCTTGCCCATCGTGAGGATCGCGAGGCCCGGCTCGGGACGCGACTGCACGACGCTCCAGATCTCCAGCGCCGGCCGCAGGCCCTGTTCCGGCTCGACGCCTTCGCGCGCGTCGAGCGCCGCGATGTGGCGCTGGTACATGCCATGGTCGCTCGTCAGGTAGCAGCCGCTGCGCAGCACGGAGACGAGGGGCCGCGACAGCCCGTGCAGCTCCTGGAAGCCGCGCGCGACGAGGTCGAAGTACGACGAGCCGCCGGCGGTCACGAGGATCTCGCGCGTGCCGAACAGGCCTTCGTCGTCGGCCTCGCGCACGAGCGCGCACAGGCGCGCGACGAAGCCCGACACGGCGCGCAGGTCGGCATCGTGGTCGTCCGACACGAGCAAACCTTCGTAGCCTTCGAAGCCGGCCAGCACGAGGCCCGGCGCGCGCTCGATGGCACGCGCCACCGTCAGCGCTTCTTCCGGCGTGCGGCAGCCGGCGCGCTTGCCCGACAGGCCCAGTTCGACGAGCACGGGCAAAGGACGCGTGAGCGGATGCATGTCGACTTCCTCGGACAGGCGTGCCACGCCCGCGAGCGAATCGGCCAGCACGACGCACTCGAAACCCGGATCCTCGTGCAGCAGTTGCAGCACCATGCGCACGTCGCTGCGCGCGACGAGCTGGTTCGCGACGAGCACGCGGCGCACGCCGAAGCGGTGCGCCACCCGCACCTGCACGGCGTTCGCCAGGGTGATGCCCCAGGCGCCGTTCGCCAGTTGGGCGCCGAACAGCTGCGGGGACATCGTCGTCTTGCCGTGCGGCGCGATGCGCACGCCGTGGCGCGCGCAGAAGTCGCGCATCCATTCGAGGTTGTGGCGCAGCGCGGACGTTTTCAGCACCGCGACGGGATAGCTCGTATCGCCATGCAGCACGTTCCAGCCCTGCACGCCGATCGCGCCCTGGCGCAGCGGCGCCGTCAACGGCAAGCCCTTCACGCCGGGCTGCAGCATCTGTTCTTCCAGGCTGGACAGGGCCAGCGCGCCGTGCGGCAATGCGTTCATGGTCATCTCCTCCGATTGGGCATCGACGGCGATGGTAGCAGACCGGTCAGGCGCCGCGGCTGCGCAATTCGTCCTCGAGGTCGACGCGCAAGAGGCCCGGCGTGGGCATCACGCCTTTCGAACCGGGTGTGCGGAAGATACCAGGCACGAGGCCATCCTGCTGCAGCTGGGGCAGCAGCTCGGCCAGCAGCTCGTCCAGCGAGAAGGCCTGCGGCGCATAGCCTTCCCACTCGAATTCGGCGCACAGCCGGGCGAATGCCTCGTCCGGCCACATCGCGAACACGAGCGTGCCGTCGTCCTTCGTCGCCAGCGCCCAGCCGTTGCGGTACAGGCCCCACACGGTGCCCGCCGCGGCGACCCGCTTGACGAAATATTCGTAGCGCTGCGGCGCCGGCAGGCGTACCACGGCCTTCACTTGTTCAGCATCGATCATTCACATCTTCCCACGCGCGCCCGGCGGCGGCCGTCGGAACGAGCATACGACACCTGCGCGCCGCACGGCGCGCACGCCAAATTCGGGGTCGCCGAATTCGGGGGCAGAGCACTTTTTCAAATTCGGGGTCAGAGCACTTTTTCGAGACATGGCCCGTGGCGAATTCGGGAGGATGGCGTCGTCGATTCGCCGCAAAGGTCGACGCCCAGGCACAACTTCGTTGCTTTTCCCAATAGGCCCAAAAATGGCTCCGGCCCCGAATCCGACCCCGAATCCATGCGCGAAAAAAAACACCGCCCGAAGGCGGTGTCGATACGGTGCCGGCGGTGGCCGCTTACTGCATGTGCTGGCCGCCGTTGATGGCGATGTTGGCGCCGGTGACGAAGGCTGCCTCGTCCGACGACAGATACGCGACCAGGCCGGCCACTTCTTCCGGCTTGCCCAGGCGGCCCATCGGGATCTGCGGCAGGATCTTCGATTCCAGCACTTCGGCCGGGATGTCGGTGACCATCTTGGTGCCGATGTAGCCCGGCGAGATGGTGTTCACGGTGACGCCCTTGCGCGCCACTTCCAGCGCCAGGGCCTTCGTGAAGCCGTGGATGCCGGCCTTGGCCGCCGAGTAGTTGGTCTGGCCGAACGCGCCCTTCTGGCCGTTGACGGACGAGATGTTGATGATGCGGCCCCAGGTGCGCTCGACCATGCCGTCGGCGACGGGCTTGGTCATGTTGAACACGGAGTCCAGGTTGGTCTTCATGACCGCATCCCAATTGACCTTGTCCATCTTCTTGAAGGTCATGTCGCGGGTGATACCGGCGTTGTTGACCAGCACGTCGACCGGGCCGACTTCCTGCACGACCTTGGCCACGCAGGCCTGGGCGGAGTCGTAATCGGACACGTCGCATTCGTAGGCCTTGAAGTCATGGCCCTGTTCGCGCATGGCAGCCAGCCAGCCTTCCGCTTTCTTGCTGCCCGGCGAGTACGTCGTCACGACCTTGTAGCCGAGCGCCGCCAGCTTGATGCAGATCGCTTCACCCAGGCCGCCCATACCGCCGGTCACTAATGCCACTCTAGCCATTGTCTTCTCCTAGTTTTTTCGCTTTACAGCGCACATTTGTTAACTACGAAAACCTGCACGGCGCCCCAGCGGTGGCGCCGTGCGGATGATTAATCGCGCTCGACCGCCAGGGCGACGCCCATGCCGCCGCCGATGCACAGCGCGGCGAGGCCCTTCTTGGCGTCGCGGCGGATCATTTCGTGCAGCAGGGTCACCAGCACGCGGGCGCCCGACGCGCCGATCGGGTGGCCCAGCGCGATCGCGCCGCCGTTCACGTTGATCTTCGACGTGTCCCAGCCCATCTGCTTGTTGACGGCGACGGCCTGGGCGGCGAAGGCTTCGTTGATTTCCATCAGGTCGACTTCTTCATGCGTCCAGCCGGCGCGCTCCAGCGCCTGGCGGGCGGCGTCGACGGGGCCCATGCCCATGATGGCCGGGTCCAGGCCGGCCGACGAATAGGCCTTGATGCGGGCGATCGGGGTCAGGCCCAGTTCCTTGGCCTTCGAGGCCGACATCAGGATCACGGCGGCGGCGCCGTCGTTCAGGCCGGACGCGTTACCCGCGGTCACGCTGCCTTCCTTGTTGAAGGCCGGACGCAGGCTGGCCAGGCCTTCCAGGGTCGCGCCATGCTTCGGATACTCGTCGGTATCGAAGATGGTCGGGCCTTTCTTGGACGGAATCTCGATCGGGATGATCTCGTCCTTGAACTTGCCGGACTTTATGGCGGCCTCGGCCTTGAGTTGGGATTGCAGCGCGAATTC
>JBJMVU010000333.1:0-8304 GCA_045810485.1 Massilia sp.
CCGGTGATGTGGGTGATGCTGGGCGAGATGTTCCCCAACCAGATCCGCGGTTCGGGCCTGGCGGTCGCCGGCGCGGCCCAGTGGACGTCCAACTTCCTGATTACGGTGACCTTCCCGATGCTGCTCGCCAGCATCGGCCTGGCGGGCGCATATGGCCTGTACACCGTGGCCGCGGTGATCTCGGTCTACTTCGTGCTGCGCTACGTGCATGAAACGCGCGGCAAGGAACTGGAGCAGATGGAAGGCTGAGTGAGCTGAGCCCATCAAGTTGGGCGGTCAAGTTCCACAGGCAACCAAGGCCTGAGTCCTGTACTGAACAGGACTCGGGCCTTTTCGTTCGTTCTTCCCGCGGGCGCATCCGGCGCACCCGGTGTGAGAACAAACGCAGCAGCGCGAGCCCCCCAGTCCCGCCGCCAGCTGTCGCCGAAGACGGCGATAGCGCCTTCGCCGACACGTTCCATGGCCTGCCCGACTACGCGAATGTCGCGCGACTATTCTCCTTTACGTTGCCGCCGGTCCGGATGCCGTTCGTCGCCGGCTCGGTGCCCGCCACACTCTTGTTCGAAGCGGTGAAATCGATCCTGCGGCGACTCAGCGAATGCAGGTGCCCGCCCCCTCCCGTCCTTCCGCCAGCCGGGGCGGCCAAGTGGCCGGAACATTATCTTGTATGGCAGACATGAGACATTTTGTCTCGATGTATGGAAATTGCTTTCACATAGCATGTAGCAACAGGTGAGGCAACGCCATGTTTGCACGACCTGATTTGATCAACGTCGCCACCATCGTCTATTTACGGGAGTTCGTATGAGCACGCATGCAGTCACTTCTTCTTCGTCTCACGGCAGCGTCGGCAGGTACGCGGGTCGCGTGGGATTGTCGCTCCTGCTGGCCATCGGCCCGATTGGCGCGGCCATGAGCGGCATGGCGCCGCGCAAACTTCCCCTGCCCGCCATCGTCGTCCTGTGCGTGGGTCTGCTGCTCGTGCAGCTCGTGTGGTTCCTGCACCCGGCCCCCCGCAAGGGAGCGGCACGGGAACCCAGCCACGCAGGCGCCTGAACGGCAAGGCGGTCTCAAGCAAATGGACGCCCCTGGCCGAAGGCCGCGGCGGCCAACCGTTCTCCCCTCAGCGCGTGCGTCGCGCCATCCGGAAAAACGGGCGCCGAAGGGCCCGGCGTATCTTCATGGATAGGACAGAGGATCGGCGCCGCGACCAGAAGCGGTGTCGCCTTGTGGCCTTCGCGGATCGTGTCCAGCATCGCGAACGATCTGCTTCCGGCGAGACTCAATCCAACCGGGCGCCATGAAAGCCGGGGCGATTCACCCTGCCCTCCACGGGAGCCCACCGTCGGCGCCTGGAACTTGCGCGATTCGTACCGGGTCCTGTGCCCCCCGACCGGCGGGGCCACAGGACGGGCACGTGTGTCAGTAGCTGAACAAGACGCCGCGGCCGCTGCCGGACATGAACAGGCGGCCAGGCACCGTCTGGTCGGCCGCCAGGGTGCCGATGCCGCCGTACTGGTGCCTGTCGTCGTTGAAGCGGCGCCAGGTGGCGCCGCCGTCGTCGGAACGGTGCACGCCCCACACGCCGTTGATCACGCCGACCACGTACACCGAGGCCGAGTAGCCCGCGCCGGCCGGGGCCTTGCCCAGGGCGATGCTGGTGGCGCCATACACAACGGGCCATGACCAGGTCGGGTGATCACCCCAGATCGACGCCGTCGCGCTCAGCTTCGTCCAGGTGGCGCCGCCATCGAGCGAGTGGTAGATGCTGTGCGAGTCGGTCAGCCACACGTCGCCTTCGGCGTTGGGATTGACGGCCAGCGAGGTGTTGGAGATAAACTCGGGACGCGGGCCCAGGGTGGAGAACTGGCTGCTTTCGGTAAAGGTATGGCCGCCGTCGGTCGAGTAGTAGGACTTCGGCGCCGAACGCCACCAGCCGCCGCCGCCTTGGTACGCATACACACGGTTCGGATTCTTGCGGTCGGCCGCCAGGCGGTAGCTTGTGCCCGGTTCCACGGCCGGCAGATTGGTGTAGGTCCAGCTCGCCCCACTGTCGGTGGTGTAGGCCGGCACGGAATCGTTCGGCGCCCAGACGATGTGGCCCGGCCTGGTGACCGCCAGATTCGAGTCATTGCTCTGGTGGGCCATGCCGTCGGGGTGGTTGGCGGCGAAGGCGGTCCAGGTCACGCCTGAATCGGTGGAGTAGGCGCCAGCCACGTTGGGGTGGTTCCAGGTGGTGGTGCCGATCGTCGCGATGTAAGCCGGATTGGACCAGGCCATGTCGGAGCTGGTGCTGTTGCTGAACCAACCCTTCGGACCGCGCGTCGGCGTCTTGTAGAGTTCCGTGTGGACGACCATGCCGATATCGCCAGAACTGTTGAGCAGTTGGTAGTTGGCGCCCGGCGGCGGTGCCATCAGGGCCAGTGTCGCGGTTTCCTCGATGCCGGCAACAATGAAGTTCCAGGTCGGCTTGCCCGCCGACGCATTCCTGGTTTCCCACACGCCCCCGCCGTTCACATGCAGGATGCGTTCAGGATTGTTCGGGTCGATCTCGACGTCGTCGGGCCAGCCTCCCCACATGTCCTGGTCGCCGATGTGCGGGGTCTGGGCGGAAATCTCGCGCCAGGTGGCGCCCGCATCATCCGACAATTGCACGATATGCTGGCCTTCCCAGTTGCCCCAGGAATTGGTCACGCCGAGCGCGATCCGGGTGGTCGCGCCGGTGCCGGACACGGACAGGCCGCCGATGCCGAAGTTGACCCACGTGGGGTCGTACTGCTTCAGCAGCGTCCAATTGCTGCCATCGAATTTGTACAGTCTTGCCGGCCCCTCGGCGCCGGGGCCGGTGGTCTTGGTGAAGGCGACGTACATCATGCCGTCCCTGGCGCGCACCATGTGGGGGATGTAGTAGCCCGTCACCGGCGTGGCGATGCCGGTCCAGGTCGCGCCGCCGTCGGTGCTCTTGTACATGCTGTAGGCCAGCCCCGCCACGGCGGCGTAGTCCGGCGCGACGGCCGTGTAGATGGTCTGCGTGGCGTTGCCGGTGCCCTTGGTCGAGGTGTCGAAGATCACCTGCTCGACGCCCACCACGCCGCGCCATTGGGCGGTGTCGATTTCTGCATTGGTCATCTTGTACGAGGACAGCGAGGTCAGCTGCTGCCAGGTCTGGCCTTGGTCGGCGCTCTTCCACAGGCCGGTCGTGCGCGTGCCGTAGAACAGGATCTCAGGCTTGTTGGGGTCGACCATCAGGCGCTCGCCGACGGCGCGGCCCTGGGCGTTGCTGGCTGCCGAGAACGGCAGGTTGACGTAGGTCCAGTTGTCGCCGCGGTCGGTGGAGATGTAGAGTCGCGCGTCGGCTTTATCCGACAGGTACATGCCGGTGCTCATGTAAACGCGCTTGTCGTCGTTCGGATCGAGCGCCATGGTCTCGGAGCCGTGGTAGAAGGTGTCGGCGCCGCCGAAACCGTCCGTGATCGGCACCCAGGCCGCGTTGGCGGCGTCCCAGCGGTAGGCGCCGCCCATGTCGGTGCGCGCATACAGCACGTCCGGGCTGGTCGGATGGAAGATCAGGCCGGGCACGTAGCCGCCGCCGCCGAACTTCACGTTTGCCCATCTGGTTGGCGCTGCCACCCTGGCGGCGCTCGAACCGGACATGTTGGCGACCGCAGCCGTCGATGGGGCGCCGCCGCTGTCGCCGCCGCAGCCGGACAACAGGATTGCCACGATACTGGCAAGGCCGATGATTTTATTCTTTTTCATATACGTTTCGTCTCCTGGAAAATCATGTATCGGTTATTGCTGGCGCCGACGCGACAGGGCGCCGGCCGCAAGGCCTGCCAGCAGCAGCGGCACGGTACCGGGCAGCGGCACGGCCGCCGGCGGCGCCATCGCGGTTTCCACGTTGAGGTTGTCGAGTTCGTTGAAAGCGCCCGAGCTCAGGCGCAGCTCGCTGATACCGTTCAAGCCCATGGTCCAGCTGCCCTCGTCCTGGAGGAAGCCGACCAGGCTGCCGTCCGCCCAGACGCTGCTTCCGTCGGCGTAATAATCAAAGCCGAGAAGATTGAACAGGCCGCCACCGACCCGGCTCAAGGTCACGAACGACTCCAGGCCGTTTTCGAAACCGTCATGCCAGTTGTAGGTTTGCTCGAGATAGGTACCGTCACTGATATGGGCCGCGCCAGGGGCCGTACCGGGCGCGTGCAGCGTCAGTTGAAAGCCCGACTCGACATAATTCAGGTTCTGACTGTCGTAGTTCATGTTGGCAAGCAGCGGAGCGCCATCGCCGTAGACCATCGCGGTCAGGCCGTCGAAGGTCAGGACGGCGGCACCGGCGCTAGTGGCTGCGGTGGCCAGGACCAGGGCAGCGAAGATCGTCTTCAACTTTTTTGTCGTCATTTCATTCTCCTTATTTGTAAATTTCTTAATGACATGCCTGTTTGGATTTCCGGCGAAAAGCCGTCGGCGCATGGAAGGCTAGGCTGTCCACCAGAGCACCGGTATCGCCGGCGTGCGAATTTCTTGCAACCCGCAGAAATTGCAAGCAAAGCCAACCACAGTGAAAGTCCGCCGTGGCAGCTGGCGGAAGGCCTGGCGGGCCGACCTGAAGAAATGGCTGCCATGCCACGGTCCAATCGTGAAGCAGTCCTCGATCGGCCGGCGACATGGGCACTGGCTGGGGCTGGATGGCTGGCGCGCCCCTGCGCCTGAAGAATTGGCACCGTCACCCGCCGAAAGAAGAATGACTCCGCGCATTGGTGATTTTGGAAATTGCGGTGACCAGGAGGAGCGTGCAGAATCCAGCTCATCCTCCCGGGTCATTCGTGCGACCTCACACCAGGCGCACTTTTGAACTCTCAATTTATGCTTTTATCCCATGAAAAATAAGTTCAGCCTCATTTTCGCCTTGCTTGTTTTGCCTGTTCAGGGTGTGGCCCTGGCGCAAGCCCAGAATCCCCTGATTTTTGCCGATGTGCCTGATATGTCCATGATCAGGGTTGGCAAAAATTATTATATGAGCAGCACGACCATGCACATGAATCCGGGTCTGCCCATTATGAAATCAACCGATCTCGTCAATTGGAAGATCATTAATTATGCCCACGACAAATTGGCCGATATGCCGGAGCTTGATTTAACGGACGGCAAAAACGCATACAGCAAAGGCACCTGGGCCAGCAGCCTCCGCTTCCATAACGGCATGTATTATGTCACCACGTTTGCATACACCACCGGCGAAACTTATATCTTCAGCACCAAGGATATAGAAAAAGGAAACTGGAAGCGGGCATCTTTCAAGCCAGCGTATCACGACCATTCCCTCGTTTTTGATGATGGCAAAGCCTATTTGATTCATGGCGCCCATACGTTGAAAATTGCTGAGTTGAAGGACGACCTGACGGGAGTGAAGCCAGGTGTTCCGGAGAAAGTCCTCATCGAAAATGCCGATGCCCCGACGGGAAAAGAAATCGGCCTTAACGCGGAAGGATCCCAGCTGTTTAAAATAAATGGGAAATATTATTTATTTAATATATGCGCGCCGCGCGGGGGAATGCGAACTGTCCTGATACATCGGGCAGATAGTCTTGACGGACCGTGGGAAGGAAGAGTTGCCTTCCAGGATAGAGGGATTGCCCAGGGTGGATTGATCGACACTCCTGATGGGCGCTGGTTCGCTTATCTTTTCCGCGATTATGGGGCAGTTGGCCGCATTCCTTATCTGGTGCCAGTCAAGTGGGAAGACGGCTGGCCCGTATTGGGAGAAAACGGGAAAGCCCCGGACAGGCTGGACCTGCCGGCCAGCACGGGTTTGATTCCGAATCTGGTTGCTTCCGATGAATTCGATCGCAAGAAAGGACAGGCGGCATTGCCTCTGGTGTGGCAGTGGAACCATAATCCGGACAATAAGCTCTGGTCGGTACAGGAAAGAAAGGGATATCTCCGGCTGAAAACCGACCGGATCGACACCTCATTTGTACAGGCCAGAAATACGCTTACTCAGCGCACGATTGGCCCGGCGAGCACCGGGTCCACCCTGGTGGATGTTTCCAAAATGAAGGAAGGTGATTTCGCGGGATTAAGCGCCTTCCAGAAGAATTTCGGACAGGTTGGCGTCAAGCTCGAAAACGGACAAAAATGGATCGTCATGGTCAATGCTGCCTCCGATAAGCCGGTGGAGGTACAGCGGATTCCTTTGGCACAAAACCAGGTCTATCTGAAGATCGATTATGATTTTACCGACCTGAAAGACCAGGCCACCTTTGCGTACAGTCTGGACGGCAAGACCTGGAACCCGATTGGCGACACATTGAAAATGACCTACGCCATCCCGCATTTCATGGGCTATCGTTTTGGATTGTTCAACTATGCGACAAAAAATCCTGGCGGATATGCAGACTTTGATTGGTTCCGAATTAAATACAAAGGTAAATGATGAGCTTCTTGCAAAGCTCGTCATTCTTGAGGATTTAATCGGCGCCGGGTCGGCCTGCCGGCCGGCCCGGCTGCTTTCGCGGGTGCCGACGTCCCTGCATCGCTGCGTGCTCAATTACTGAAGCGCGCCGGAGGCGAGGTCCGCGGGCAGGTCGCCGTGGGAAAATTTCCAGTAATCGAACTTGAACAGTTCTTGGCCGGCCGCACCGCGGAACACGAAGAAGACATCCTGGACGCCGGAGGCGCCTGCGATCCGTGCGGACTGCGGCGCCCATTGGCCTCCGGTCCCCGCGACCGGCAGTGTGCCGATCAACTTGCCGTCGACCTTGCCCAACCGAATCTCGATCGTCGCCCCGGTGGCCTTCTTTGCCTTGGCCGTGCTGGAGAGGCTGGCCATGAAGGCGCGCGCGCCGGCCGCGCCGAAATCGACATTGCGCACCTCGATGTAGGCCCCGTCGTGGATGTCGCGCACATTCTGGCCGCCAGCGCTGCTGGGCTCGATTTTGACACCGGAAGACCATGCGATGGTCTCGGCTTCCACGCGTTTGTAGGGATCGAGGGTGCCCACCGGTGCGGGCCCTTCCCTGGTCGGCTGCACCGTCGGGATCGAGCCATCCGGGTTGAACGTCAACTCATCGACGCACACGGAACGCTTGAAGCCGTCGCCTCCCGGAAGCGCGGCGTTGTGGTAGAAGAGGTAGGTCTTGCCCTTGAAATCGACGACGCCAGGGTGGTTGGTGAAGGCGCTTTGCGGGGTCATGACGACGCCGCCGTAGGTCCACGGACCGTCGGCCGTGGGGCCTGTGGAGTAGCCAAGATGCTCAGCGAGCGGACCACCGGCAAAAAACAGGTAATTAAGATTCTTGCGTTGATAGAGCCAGGGCCCCTCTTCGTAGGACGTGCCGCGTTTCGCGTCCGGAGGGGTGCGCTCGCCAAAGGCCTTGACGGTCATCGGATGGCGGATGATGCCATTCTCCCCGACGCTGGTGTCGTAGGAAATCATGTCCTTGTTCAGCTTCACCGACCACAGGCCGGGATTGCCCCACGCGAGATACGCCTGGCCCTTGTCGTCGATATAGACGGTCGGATCGATGCTGTCGTAGTTGCCGCCGATCAGCGGTTTTTTGAGGGGATCGGTGTAGGGACCCAGGGGATTGTCGGCCACCAGCACGCCGATGCCCCTGCCATGCACGGGGGCGTAGAGATACCATTTGCCGTCCCTCTCGATCGCCTGGGGAGCCCAGGCGCCGTTGTCGACACCGTCCCAGCCGGAGATCTCCTTGGCGGCCCAGGGAAAATCCCGGAGGGAGGCGATCACGCCATGCTGGGTCCAGTTCACCATGTCCGTGGTCGTGGCCAGCACCCAGTCTTTCAGGTTGAAGTTGTTCTTTTCCCCGGTATCCTGGTCGTGGCTGGAAAACAGGTAGAGCGTGTCCTTGTGGACGATCGGGGCCGGGTCGGCGGTGTACATCGTTTGAATCACCGGGTTGCGCGCGAATGACGGCGCGGGCAGCGTCGCCAGCAAGGACAGGAGAACGAAAGCGGAACGTGGAGTTTTTTTCATGAGGATCTGAGGACTCGAGGGAAATCGGCAGCCGGGAGGCTGCGCAGGAAAGCATCATGGGTGGGCATGGCCGCCACGGTGGTTGCAAGATACGCGCGCCGCTCTTGCAGCGCCCGCAGTGCTTCCTCGCGCGGCACCTCGTTCAGTACGGGGTCGGTGCGCTCGGGCCAGTTCCCCATGCCGGCGTGGATCGCCAGCCAGCTGGCGGCCTCGAAGCCTTCTTCCTTGTACTGGGTCAGGGCACCGGTCTGGCGCCAGGCGTGCAGCTTGAAATCCAGTGTTTCGGGTAATGCCATGCTGGCCATGTCGCG
>JBJMVU010000334.1:0-27393 GCA_045810485.1 Massilia sp.
ACCGGCATCCTGTCAAAATTCCAACTGGAAAGATATTTTTTCTAACACCAAGCCCCGGCCGTGCCTTCGCCGCCACAACATTCGGAGTGTTAGCGCACGACATTTTCGTGTTAGCATCGTTGCAAACATATAACAGGAGACTACGATGACTCGCCATCTTCCCTTCGCACTCGCACCGCTCGCATTGGCCGCCCTGCTCGCCACGGCGCCCGCGCTGGCCCAGCAGGATCCGGCGGCCCGCGCCGCTAGCCTCGTCGCCCGGATGACCCTCGAGGAAAAGGCCGCGCAACTGGGCAACGACGCGCCCGCGATCCCGCGTTTGAACATCCCGAAATACAACTGGTGGAACGAAGGCCTGCACGGCGTCGCGCGCGCCGGCTACGCGACCGTGTTCCCGCAGGCCGTCGGCATGGCCGCGACGTGGGACGAAGCCCTGATGCACGACGTGGGCGACGTCATCGCGACGGAATTCCGCGCCAAGTACCTGGCCACGCGCGCGCCGGACGGCGGCGCGGACTGGTACCGCGGCCTCACCGTGTGGTCGCCCAACATCAACATCTTCCGCGATCCGCGCTGGGGCCGCGGCCAGGAGACCTATGGCGAAGACCCGTACCTGACGTCGCGCATCGCCATCAACTTCATCCACGGCCTGCAGGGCGACGACGCCACGTCGTACAAGACGATCGCCACGGCCAAGCACTTCGCCGTGCACAGCGGACCGGAATCGAACCGCCACCGCGAAGACGTCCACCCGTCGCCGCACGACCTCGAGGACACGTATCTGCCCGCGTTCCGCGCCACCGTCACGGAGGGCAAAGTGGCCTCCGTCATGTGCGCCTATAACGCCGTCAACGGCATCCCTGCCTGCGCCAGCGACGACCTGATGGAGCAGCGCCTGCGCCGCGCCTGGGGTTTCAAGGGCTTCGTCGTATCGGACTGCGGCGCGGCCGCCAACATCTACCGCGACGACAGCCTGCATTACACGAAGACGCCCGAGCAGGCCGTGGCCGCGTCGTTCAGCGCGGGCATGGACCTGATCTGCGGCGACTACCGCAACAAGATGACGACGGAGGCCGGCCCCATCGTCAACGCCGTGCGCCAGGGCGAACTGAAGGAAGCGGTCGTCGACCGCGCGCTCGTGCGCCTGTTCGAATACCGCATCCGCCTGGGTCTCCTCGACCAGAACCCGCCGCAGGCATATGCCGGCATCAAGCCGACCGACAACGACACCCCGGCCCACCGCGCCGTCGCGCTGAAATCGGCCCGGGAAGCCATGGTGCTGCTGAAGAACGACGGCCTGCTGCCGCTGAAAAAGACGCCGAAGACCATCGCCGTCATCGGCCCGAACGCGGACAGCGAGGATGCGCTGGTCGGCAACTACAACGGCCAGCCGTCGCATCCGGCGACGGTGCTGGCCGGCATCCGCGCCCGCTTCCCCGATGCGAAGGTCGTCTACGCGCCGGGCACGGGTCTCGTCGGGCCGGCCGAACCGCCCGTGCCGGATGCGAACCTGTGCGCGGACGCCGCGTGCCGCACGCCGGGCCTGAAGGCCGAGCATTTCGATGGCCCCGACCTGGCCGGCACGGCGCGGAGTGCAGTCGAAAAGAATGCCCGCGCCGCGTGGCAGGAAGGCGGCCACAATGCATCCGCGCGCTGGACCGGCTACCTGAAGGCGCCGCGCTCGGGCGACTACAGCCTGCGCTACCTGAGCAATGCCGGCTACCGCGTCTGGATCGACGGCAAGCTGGCCGTGGATGCGTGGGACGTCACGGACTCGCCGTCGATCGAAGCGGGCAAGGCGAAGCTGCAGGCCGGTAAAGCGGTGCCGATCCGGATCGAGGCCGTGCAGCGCGGTGCGCGCGGCGACCAGAAACTCGTGTGGAGCACGCCCATCGACGCTGGCCGCGAAGCCGTCGACCTGGCCCGCCGCGCGGACCTCGTCGTGTTCGTGGCCGGCCTGTCCGCCAACCTCGAAGGCGAGGAACTGAAGCTGCAGGTGCCCGGCTTCGCGGGCGGCGACCGCACGAGTCTCGACCTGCCGGCGCCGCAGGAACGCCTGCTGGAACAGGTCGTCGGCGCCGGCAAGCCGACCGTGCTGGTGCTGATGAGCGGCAGCGCGCTGTCCGTCAACTGGGCCGACAAGCACGTGCCGGCGATCGTCCAGGCGTGGTATCCGGGCGGCGAAGGCGGTCACGCCGTGGCCGGCCTGATCGCCGGCGACTACAGCCCGGCGGGCCGCCTGCCCGTCACGTTCTACCGCGGCGTCGAGGGCCTGCCCGCGTTCACGGACTACCGCATGGACGGCCGGACCTACCGCTATTTCAAGGGTGATGTCCTGTACCCGTTCGGCCACGGCCTGTCGTACACGACGTTCCGCTACGGGACGCCCGCGCTGTCGGCGGCGTCCGTCGCGGCGGGCAGCCCGGTGAACGTGGACGTCGAGGTGGCCAACACGGGCAAGCGTGACGGCGATGAAGTCGTCCAGCTGTACGTGGCCAAGCCGGGCGATGCCGCCAACCCGACCCTGGCCGGGTTCCGCCGCATCCACCTGAAAGCCGGTGAACGCAAGCGCGTGACGCTGGCGCTGGATGCGCGCGCCCTGTCGCAGGTCGACGCGGCCGGCGCGCGCAAGGTCGTGCCGGGGGCGTACACCGTGTACCTGGGCGGCGGGCAGCCGGGGCATGGGCAGACGGTCAAGGCGGCGCTGGCGGTGACGGGGACGGCGTCCGATCTGCCGAAATAAGCCCCGGCCCGCTGCCCAAAACCGTCATTCCCGGCATTGCCGGAAATGACTCTCCGCGCAGGCGAGGATCCAGGTTTTGCGTCCGTAGCCGGCGAGATTGGGTCCCCGCCTCCGCGGGGACGACGTGCTCGATGCCGCCTCCGTGCATTCCGGTCCGGCTTTCGTGCGGTCTGTCGCAAACCGGTACGCCGTCCCCTGCCTCGCGCCTAGGATGTGCACATCGACACCATCCACGCATCCAGGGAGAACATCATGACCGACCATACAACCCGCCGTTTCCTCATCGCCGCCTGCGCCCTCGCCTGCATCGCCCTCGCGCCGCAGGCCGAAGCCGGCGACTGGCCCTGGAGCAAGGGCGAACAGGTGCAGGGCAGCGGCCGCGTGCAGAGCCAGGCCCGCGAGGTTTCCCACTTCAGCGGTCTCGCCATGTCCCTGCAGGGCAACGTCGAGATCCGAAGCGGGAGCGGCCGCGAAGGCGTGACGGTCGAGGCGGACGACAACCTGCTGCCGCTGATCGAGACCGTCGTCGAAGACGGCACGCTGAAGATCCGCGCCAAGCGCAACACGAACCTGCGCACCCGCAACCTGAAAGTCGTCGTGCAGGCGCGCGACATCGACCGCCTGGCGCTGGGCGGCTCCGGCAACATCGACGCGGACGTCGTGCGCGGCGGCCGCGTGCGGTTCGACGTGGGCGGTTCGGGTTCCATCAAGGTGCGCAAGCTGGAAGGCGAATCCGTTAACATCGCCCTCGGCGGCAGCGGCAACCTGCAGGCGCTGGACGGCACGGCGCGCAGCACGTCGATCTCGATCGGCGGCTCGGGCACCGTCGACCTGGGCCACGTGCGCACCGAGAACGCCAGCGTCACCGTGGCCGGCTCCGGCGACGCGACCCTGTGGGTGCGCGACAGCTTGAGCCTGACCGTGGCCGGTTCCGGCGACGTCAATTACTACGGCGATCCGCAGGTCACCCGCTCGGTGGTCGGCTCGGGCAATGTGAAGCGCCTGGGCGCGTCGCCGCGTTGACGTCCGCATGGGCCATCGCCGCGCCTATCACAGATTCCAACGTATTTCGCCAACCACGGTCCGCTGCGTGTACGGGTGAAACGCCCAGTACTTGCGGTCGTTGAGGTTGTCCACGCCGACCGCCGCGCTCCAGTGGCGGTCGAACCGGTAGCGCACCCGCGCATCGACCACGAGGTAGTCCGACACCCCCATGTACGCATCGCCATTCGGGTCGCTGTTGTCCAGCGTCCCGTACTGGCGGCCGCTGTAACGGCCACCCAGGGTCGAGGTCCAGTGATCGTTCGCCTTCCACGTCGCCAGCATCGTCGCGCGCCAGCGCGGCACGCGCGGCTGCCATTTGCCGACGCTGGCCGGGAACCCGGCGTTCTCCGTAATGATGGAATCGGCATACGTGAGGCTGCCCGTCAGGTCGAGTCCCTTCACCCCGACGTCGTCCGCCTGCGCCGACACTTCGAGTCCGTTCGTGCGGATGCGGCCCACGTTCTGCACCGTGTTCACCGTCGCGCCGCCGGCGACGAGCAACGGCTGCGCATACAGCGCGTCGCGCGTCGTTTCGCGGAACAGCGTCACACGCAGCGAACCCTTGTCGTTCAGCGTCTCGGCCGACAGCTCGCTCGTCCACGATTTCTCCGCCTTGAGGTTCGGGTTGCTGCCCACGATGGCGTTGTCGACGACGGAACCCTGGAACAGCTCCGCCGCCGTCGGGTTGCGCACGGCGCGGCCCGTCGAGGCCTTCAATGTCCAGTCGGGAGTCGCGCGCCACGACAGCGCGGCCTTCGGCGACCACGCCGTCTCGCTGCGCGACGGGAAGCCCAGCGGCGCCGCCAGCACGGCGTTCGACAACTCGCCGCCGTACGCGCGCCACCGTTCGAAACGGGCGCCGACCGTCACGCGCCAGGCGTCGCCGATGCGCCAGTTGTCTTGCGCGTACAGGCTTTCCAGCCACGTATTGCCGTTGAAGACGGAGACCTGGCGGCCGTCGCCGGCATGCAGCCAGTCGGCCGTGCTGCCGAACACGCGGGTGCGCAACCGCGCGTGATCCGACTGCAGCCCGAATTCGACCGTATGGTCCTCCGGCCGCCAGACGCCCTTCAGCGCGAGCGTGTTCCAGCCGCTGCCGTGCATGTCCGTGACCTGGCCCGCGCCGTTCGTGTCCGCATCCGGCACGAGCACGGTCGGCGTGCGCACGAGGTCGCGCGCGTAGTCGTACAGGCTCGCGGCGATCTCCCAGTCGAACGTGTCGCGGCTGTGCTTCTTCAGCGACAGCCCGTGCATCGCGTGTTCCAGCGTGCCGCGGCTGGGCGCGAAGTCCGAGGCGCGGATGTCGTAGGCGCGGCCGTCGATGTTGACCCTGGTGGCCGTCGTGACCGGGTTGCCGGCCGCGTCGCGCAGGTACGAATCCGCCACGCGCTTCGCCTCGTTGCGCCACCAGCCGAACGTGTAGCTGGCGCGCAGTTGCGGCGTGATGTCCCACGCGAGCTTGACTTTCGCGTGGTCCTGCACGGTGTGCGTCTGGCTCGTCGCGCCGATCAGCCACCAGTCCTTGTTCGACGGATTGCGGCCGGCCACGGCGCCCGTCACGGGGATGCCTCCGCTGCCCGAAACCCCTGCCGACAGCAGTTTATTCGCGAACCCGATGGGTTGCGCATCGCTGTCCAGGCGCGCGACGTCGATCCAGTACGACCAGGCGCCGCTGCGGTCGCCCAGCGAGGCGCTGCCCTGCCAGCCGTCGTAGCGGTCGTCGGTGCGGTAAAGTCTAAAACCCTGCGAGTAGCCGGACAGCTTGACGTGCGCTTCGCGCTTCGTCGGCATGCGGGTCTGGAAATCAACGACGGCGCCGACGGAATTGCCCGGATACGCGGCCGCGAACGGGCCGTACAGCACGTCGACGCGCTCGATCTCTTCGGGCGTGACGAGCCCCCAGCGCGGCGTGTACGTGGCGCCGTTGCCGAGCAGGTTGGACAGCAAAATGCCGTCCGCGTACACGAGCGAGCGCGCGCTGTTGCCCGTGCCGGACGCGCGGCTCGCGAGCACGGCGTGGTCGTAGTCGCCCGTGTAGCGCTTGCGCACGTTCAGGCTGGGCAGGTATTTCAGCGCGTCTTCGCTGTCGACCGCGTTGATCCGGTCCTCGACCTGGGCGCCGGTGATGCCTTCGATCGTCGTCGGGATCTGCGCGGGCAGCGACGTGGGGCGGCCTCCGGTGATGACCACGGTTTCCTGGTGCGTGTCGTCCGCATGCGCGTGCGTACCCAGACACGCCAGCGCGGCGAGCGCGAGGCGATGGTAGTGGAATCGCATGGACGCCTCAGTGATGGTGCATCGGCAGCGCGGCCGGTGTCACTTCCAGCACCGGCGCGGGCGTCTTCGATTCAGGGGTGGTGTCGGCCCAGTCCATGCGGCCCTTCTCGCACTGCTGGCCGACCTTGAACACGTAGCGGCCCGGTGCATCCGGCAATCTGGCCTGCACAGTGAATTCGTCGTAGTACGCATCCGGCAGCGGGCCGCCGCGCCAGCTGATCTCGCGCGGGGCCAGCGCGATGGTCCAGCCGGCCTTGGGCATCGGCTTCGCCGTGACGCCTTCCGGCAACTGCACGGTGATGCCGGTCGTGGCGCTGCCGGCGCAGCCGTGGCCGACCTTGAACACGAGGGTTTGATACGCGCCGGCCGGCGCGGTGGCCGGGGCGACGGTGATATGGGCGTGCGCCAGCGGCGCCGCGAGCAGGGCGGCGATCGAGAGTGCTTTCATCATGTCCTCCGTCAGTGCGCTGCGGTATAGGTGAGCGGTTTGACCGGCACCTGCACGGTGACGTTCTCGCGCTTCTTGTCGGCCCCGACGAAGGTCAAGGTCAGCGGCACCTGCCCGCCTTCCTTGAGCTGCTGCTTCAGGTCGAACAGCATGACGTGGTAGCCGCCGGACGACAGGTTGACGCTCTGGCCGGCCGGCAGGTCGATGCCGTCGACTTTCTGCATGCGCATGGTCTGGCCTTCCATGGCCATCTGGTGGACTTCGGCGCGGCCCGCGACGGGCGACTGCACGTCGACGAGGCGCGTGGCCTTGGCCGAACGCAGTTGCATGAAGGCGCCGGCCGTCTTCTGGGCCGGCACGGTGGCGCGGATCCACGGGTCGCCGACGGTCACCTGGGCGAACGCGGCGGTCGTGATGAGGCTGGCCGCGGCCAGCACGAAAGATTGTTTGAGCATGACTTTACCTGAAAAAAAAATGAATCGAAGGGAAACGAATTCAGGCAAAGGCAGGCGGACCGCGCGGCACGGCCGCCAGCCAGACGGCCAGCGGACGGGGCGCATGATGAAACAGGAAAGGACGGGGTTCGACGCCGTCCGGGAGCGCGAGCGGCGCGTGCACGGGCGGCGGCAGGCCGTGGCTGCCCGCGTGGGTGAGACAGTAGCCGCAATCGTCCAGGACGTTCATGCCGGCATGCTCGTCCTGCACGAGCAGCGCGGCGGCCGTCGCGAACGAGGCGCCGCCGTCGACGCTGCAGACGTCCAGCGGAATCGTCGGCCGGCTCGCGGCCAACGCATGCGAGACCGTCGGCGCGAGCGCGTTCAGCAGCACGGCACACAGTGCCAGCCACACGAAACGCAGGCGCTTTGTCATCGAACGAATCGGCGGAATGGGCATCTTCCGATTATAGCCGCGGTTGCACCGTGTGGCGCACGCGCGGCCTGTGACAAATTGTCCAGCCGGAGAAAGCTTACCGCTCGGCCATCAGGATCTCGCGCTCGACCTGCACGGTGCGCTCGCCGTCGGTCAGCCACACCTGGCCGTCCTGGATCGTGCACTGCAGCTGCATCGAGCGCTGGGCCATCTGCTCCAGCTGGGTGCTGGTTTCCGCCGGAATGTTGATGATGGAAATCTTCCTGGTGCGTTCGAGTTTGCTGGCCAGGCCCTTGAACCAGATGTTGCTGGTGGCGCTGTAACAGTACACGACCACGTGTTCGGCGCGGCCGGCCGCCTTCATGAGGCGGCGTTCGTCGGGCTGGCCGACCTCGATCCAGAGGTCGATCGCACCGGTCAGGTCCTTGAGCCACAGCGCCGGCTCTTCGACGTCGAACAGGTCCTTGCCATAGGCAAGCAGAGGGTCGGCGTGCAGGGCGAAGGCGAGCAGGCGAATCATCACGCGCTCGTCGGTTTCCGAAGGATGCCGCGCGATCGTGAGCGCGTGCTCCTGGTAGTAGTTGCGGTCCATGTCCGCAATGCTCAGGTCTGCCTTGTAAATCGTTGCTTTCAGGGCCATGCGATCTCCGGGCTTCGATAAACCTACTGCGCGTTGCACTGCCGGTCTGCGATGCTCGCTGTACATCCGTACAGCTGCGCTTCTCAACCAGCATTGCCGCCGCTCGCGACGGTTTCTCTCGCCCTCTCTAAAAAGGTGGTTAGTTGAACACGACGGTCTTGTCCGCGTTCAGCAGGATACGGTGTTCCACGAACCACTTGACCGCGCGGGCCAGCACGACGCTCTCGACGTCGCGGCCGATGGCCGTCAGCTGCTCCACGCTCATGGCGTGGTCGACGCGCTCGACGTCCTGCTCGATGATCGGGCCTTCGTCCAGGTCGCCCGTGACGAAGTGGGCCGTCGCACCGATCAGCTTGACGCCGCGGCGATGCGCCTGCGCATACGGACGCGCGCCCTTGAAGCTCGGCAGGAACGAATGGTGAATATTGATCGCCCTGCCCTTCAAGGCATCGCACAGCCCCGGCGACAGGATCTGCATGTAACGCGCCAGCACGACCAGGTCGATGCGGTGGGTGTCCAGCAATTCGATGATGCGCGCCTCCTGGGCGCGCTTGGCCGATTCGCTGGCACCGGCCTCGAGCGGCAAGTGGTGGAAAGGGATATTGTAACTGGCCGCGAGCTGGTAGAAGTCCATGTGGTTCGACACGATGGCGGGAATTTCCACCGGCAGCAGGCCGCTGCGGTAGCGGAACAGCAGGTCGTTGAGGCAATGGCCGATCTTGGACACCATGATCAGCACGCGTGGCTTGCGCCTGGCGTCGTGCAGTGCGCCATCCGCGCCCAGGTCCTGGCACAGCGAGCCGAAGCCGGCGCGCAGCAGCTCGTCGGACATCGCGTCGTCTTCCAGCGCGAAGTGGACGCGCATGAAGAACAGCTTCGATTCCGGATCGCCGAACTGGGCCGAGTCGATGATGTTGCAGCCATGTTCGGCCAAAAAGCCCGAGACGCGCAGCACGATGCCGCGGTGGTCCAGGCAGGACAAGGTCAGGATATATTCTGGATACATTGCTAAATACTTCAGAATGGTTGAGGTTGACTGAGCCCGGCCATTGTCGCATGGATTGCCATTCCGGCATTTCCCCCACACCGGGGTCAGACCCCGTTTTTGGGCAATTTCTTTAAATCGGGGTCTGACCCCGGTGCTCACAGGAGACGCAGATGACAACAAATCGGCAATTCCGCCTCGCCGCCCGCCCCGTCGGCATGCCCAGGCCTTCCGACTGGCAGCTGACCGAAGAACCCCTCGCCCCGCTGCCGGACGGCGAGGTGCGCGTGCGCGTGCTGTACCTGTCGCTCGATCCCGCCATGCGCGGCTGGATGAACGAAGGCAAGTCGTACATCCGTCCCGTCGCCATCGGCGAAGTGATGCGCGCGGGCGGCGTGGGCGTCGTCGCGGCGTCGAATTCGGCGCACGTGGCCGTCGGCGACTATGTGACTGGCAGCTTCGGCGTGCAGGAATACTGGACCGGCCCCGTCGACGCGAAGGCGGCCGCGGCCATGAAGATCGATCCCGCCCTCGCCCCGCTGCCGGCCTGGCTCAACGTGCTGGGCATGCCCGGCATGACCGCGTACTTCGGCCTCACCGACATCGGCCAGCCGAAGGCCGGCGAGACGGTCGTGGTGTCGGCGGCGGCGGGCGCCGTCGGCGCGACGGTGGGCCAGGTGGCGAAGCAGCTCGGCTGCCGCGCCGTCGGCATCGCCGGAGGCCCGGACAAATGCCGCTACGTCGTCGAGGAACTCGGTTTCGACGCCTGCATCGACTACAAGGCCGGGCCGGTCGCGGCGGGGCTCAAGGAACATTGCCCGCAAGGCGTGGACGTCTATTTCGACAACGTGGGCGGCGACATCCTCGACGCCGTGCTCGCCCGCATCAACCTGAAGGCGCGCATCGTGATCTGCGGCGCGATCTCGCAGTACAACAACACGACGCCGGTGCGCGGCCCGGCCAACTATCTGTCGCTGCTCGTGAACCGGGCGCGCATGGAGGGGATGGTCGTCTTCGACTACGCGGCGCGCTATCCGGAAGGCGTGCAGCGCCTGGGCGCGTGGCTGCGCGCAGGGGCGATCAGGAGCCGCGAACACGTCGTCGACGGCCTCGGGAACTTCCCCGACGCCCTGACAATGCTGTTCGAAGGGAAGAACTTCGGGAAACTGGTGCTGAAGGTCGCCGACGACGCAGATTGAACCAACCGCACACCGCCGGAACCATTTGATCCCCCGCCTCTCTAACCGCACGAGCGCATCCATGAACGCTCGTTGATTGTTCAGGCACAAGGAGATCGATATGGCGACAAGCAAGGAAGGCGGCAGGGGCGCTGCCGACTCCGGCGGCAACGAGCAGAAAAGCCAGCCGGCCAAGCGCGGTTTCGCTGCGATGGACCAGAACCAGCAGCGTCAAATCGCCAGCAAGGGCGGCCAGGCCGCTCATCAGAAGGGCACGGCGCACGAATTCGATTCGGAAGAAGCGCGCCGGGCGGGCCAGAAAGGCGGGGAGGTGGTCAGCCGCAACCGTGCCCACATGGCCGATATCGGCCGCAAGGGCGGGGAAAGCCGGCAGTCGGCCAACCGCGCCGCCGCCGCCGCAAAATCTGGCAACCAGGCGGGCAACCGCCAGGGCGGCAAGGAGTCATGACGTCCGGGGTCCGGCCCGCGCTCAGGCTGGATCCCTCGACACATCGCGCGCAAGCGCCGACCGCGCCGCCGTGCCGGGCGCGGTCGCTTGTCGCATTGCATCGCCGGATAATGCACTGGGAACATGGACGTGCTACAGTTTCGCCTCATTTCATATCGTCCATGTCCACCGCCTCCCACCTCAAATACCTGGCCGCGTATCCATCGCACATCCTGTCCCAGGTCGAGCGCCTGATCGCCGACCAGCGCCTGGCCGACCACCTGCGCCAGCGCTACCCCGACGCGCACGACGTCCGCACCGACAAGGCCCTGTACGGCTACGTGCAGGATTTGAAAGATGAATACCTGCGCAACGCCGCGCCCGTCTCGAAAGTGGCGTACGACAGCAAGATCGGCATCGTCCAGCAGGCCCTCGGCCTGCACACCGCGATCTCGCGCGTGCAGGGCGGCCGCCTGAAGGCCAAGCACGAGATCCGCATCGGCACCGTCTTCCGCGACGCGCCGCCGGCCTTCCTGCGCATGATCGCCGTGCACGAACTGGCCCACCTGAAGGAAAAGGACCACGACAAGGCCTTTTATAAACTGTGCTGCTGGATGGAGCCCGACTATCACCAGGTCGAGTTCGACGTGCGCCTGTACCTCACGCAGCTGGACCTGGGCGGCGAACGGTTGTGGGCGTGATCCCGGCGATGGCCGAATTCGCAACGTTCCCTCGTTGCCGTCGCGCAACAGGATACTGAACATCGGCCGAGCCTGGCCAAAAGCGGTCGACTTTCCTACCCACAACGATTAGAGTCGAATCCGCGCTTCCTGCGCTCCGTGTCTGCCCTTCGCCGCAGGCTGAATGAACGAATTCGCGGCCGGACGGCCCATCCCGACGAGACTCATGCAGCAACAACGCCTCGCCCCATTCCTGTTCCTTTCGCTTTCGATGTGCGGACTTGCCCTCGCCGGCGCGGCCCGCGCCGAGGACAAGCCGGACTGGCGCATTTCCGGCTTCGGTACGCTGGGCGTCGTGCACGCCAGCGAACACGAGGCGGATTACACGTCGTCCGTCTTCAAGGCCAACGGCGCCGGCGCCACGCGCCGCTGGAGCACCGACGTCGACAGCCGCCTCGGCGTGCAGCTCGACGCCACGCTCGCGCGGCACTGGTCGGCCGTGCTGCAGGTGGTTGGCGAACAAGGCCTGGACAACACCTACCGGCCGCGCGTCGAATGGGCCAACATCAAGTACCAGGCGACGCCGGAACTGGCGCTGCGCGTCGGCCGCATCGCGCTGCCCGTGTTCCTGACCGCGGACTACCGCAAGGTCGGCTATGCGTACCCGTGGGTGCGCCCGCCGGTCGAAGGGTATAACGTGTTGCCCGTGACGAGCAGCGACGGCGTCGACGCGACCCTGCGCTGGGACCTGGGTCCCGTCCGCAACGCGTCGCAGGTGTTCTACGGCCACAGTTCCGTGGCGCTGATCGAACCGCTGCACGTGTACGGGCGCGGTGGCGTCGGCATCTCCAACACGAGCGACTGGGGTGCGCTCAGCGTGCGCGCCAACATCATCAGCGCCGAGATCTCGAGCGACATCGGCGCCGAACTGTTCCGCGCGTTCGACGCGTTCGGCCCCGTCGGCCAGGACCTGACCCGGCGCTACGAGATGGACCACAAGCGCATGATGCTCGCGAATATCGGCATGAACTACGACCCGGGCACGTGGTTCGTGATGGCCGAAGCGGGCCGCACGACCAGCCATTCGTTCCTCGGCGCGACGCGCAGCGCCTACGTCAGCGCCGGCTGGCGCTGGCAGTCGTTCACGCCGTACGCGACCTGGGCGCGCGTGCGCGCCAGCGGCGCGACGACGGATCCCGGCCTGCCGGCGGCCGCCCTGCCCCCGGCGCTGGCGCCGACGGCGGGCGCCCTGAACGCCGGCCTGAACTTCCTGCTGTGGACGATTCCGCAACAGACGTCGCAGGCGTTGGGCGTGCGCTGGGACCTGCGCACGAACATGGCCCTCAAGCTGCAATACGACCGCGTGACGCCGAAAGCGGGTTCGCGCGGGACCTTCATCAATCCGACGCCGCGCTTCACGCCGGGGCACACGACCCACGTGGCCAGCGTCGCCCTCGACTTCGTGTACTAGCATGGCGACGCTCAAGTATCCCCGCCTGCTGGGCACGACCCTGCTGCTCGGCGTCCTGGCCGGCGCGGCGCCGGCGCGCGCGGCCGATCTCGTCGTCATCGTCTCCGCGCGCAATCCCGTCGCCACGCTGCGCGCCGACCAGGTGGCCGCGATCTTCCTCGGCCAGTCCGTGCGCTTTCCGGACGGCGCCGAGGCGGTCCCGTTCGACCTGCGCCTCGGCGCGCCGATGCGCGACGAGTTCTATGCGCGCGTGACGAACAAGACGCCCGCGCTGTTGAAGGCGCACTGGTCCAAGCTGGTGTTCACGGGCCGCGGCCAGCCGCCGGCCGAGCTGCAGGACAGCGCGGCCGTGCGGCGCAAGGTGGCCGACGATCCGGAAGCGATCGGCTATATCGAACGGAGCGCGCTCGACGGGAGCGTACGCGCGGTCCTCGTGGTGCAGTAATGATGTCGCCCAACTCTTCCGAACGCCGCCGTCCCCGCTGGCTCGCGCGCGCCCTCGAGACCCATTTCGCGCTGCCGCTGTTCGCCGTGCTGCCGCTGCTGGCCATCTGGATCGCGACGTTCCACTTCATCGAGACCGAACGGCGCGCGGCCGTCGACGCGGCGCACGACGCCGTGCGCGAGCAGCTCGAGACGTACGAAGCGCAGGTCGCGCGCAACCTGAACGCCATCGACCAGACGCTGAAGGTCATCAAGTACTCGGTCGAACTGAACGGCACGCAAGCGGCCCTGCCGACCCTGCGCGCCGAAGAGCTGCTGCCGCCCGGCCTCGTGTTCCAGGTCAGCGTCGCCGACCGCGACGGCGCCATCGTCGACAGCAATCCGTCCATGCCGGCGCAGGACGTGTCGCGCGCGCCCTACTTCACCGTGCACGCGAACGACACCGGGCACGCGGTGTTCGTCAGCCAGACTGTCGGCGACACGGCCCGGTCCGAGCCGCACCTGCACTTCACGCGCCGCATCGAGGACGCCTTCGGCCGCTTCGCCGGCGTCGCCATCGTCGAAGTCGACCCGGCCTATTTCACCAGCTCGTACGAGCGCTCGCGCGCGGGCGAACTGGGCCTGCTGGCGCTCGTCGGCACTGACGGCGTCGCGCGCGCCGTGCGTATCGGCGACAAGGTGACGTGGGGCCAGCCGATCGCGCTCGACGACATCGGCGAAGAAGCCCTGGCCCCGCACCCGACGGCGCCGGACGCCGTCGAACGCTATGCCGGCGCGCGCCGCCTGGCGGGCTTCCCGCTCACGGCCGTCGTCGGCCTGGCCGACCGCGAACAGATGGCGCAGTACGAGCAGCACTACGGGACCTACCTCGTGGGCGCGACGGCCGCGAGTTCGCTGCTGGTCGCCGTCGTCGCGATGATCAGCGCGTGGTCGTGGCAGGTGGCCAAGGCGCGCCGGCGCGAACGCCAGGCGCAGCAGACTTATGCGGCGGCGTCGGAGGCGAGCCCGGACGCGTTCTTCGTGTTGCGCAGCGTGACCGGCATCGACGGCGCCATCGCCGACTTCCTCGTCGAGGGCTCGAACAGCCGTTCCGAACTGTTCACCGGCATCGCCAGCGAGGCGCTGCGCGGCCAGTTGCTGGGCGATGCGCTGCCCTATTACCGCACCAACGGCATGTGGGAACACCTCGTGCAGGTGGTGCTCGAACAGCGTGTCATCGAAGCCGAGTGGCAGGCGATGACCGGTCCGGCGGCCGGGCGCTGGCTGCAGCGCCAGATCGTGCCCGTCGAAGGCGGCGCCGTGGCGATGGTGCGCGACATCACGGAGCGCAAGCTGGCCGAGGACCGCATCCGCCACATGGCCCACCACGACGAGCTGACGGG
This sequence comes from Massilia sp., assembly GCA_045810485.1. Taxonomy (GTDB): domain Bacteria; phylum Pseudomonadota; class Gammaproteobacteria; order Burkholderiales; family Burkholderiaceae_D; genus Telluria. The sequence goes on from JBJMVU010000334.1 coordinate 14,611, forward strand.
CCTGCCCAACCGCAGCCTGATCCGCGACCGCCTGGACCAGGCCGTGCGCAACGCCCAGCGCAACGGGGGCCACCTGGCGCTCGCCTTCGTCGACCTGGACGGTTTCAAGCTCGTCAACGATGGCCTCGGCCACAACGCCGGCGACGAACTGCTGAAGGTCGTCGGCTGCCGCATGCAGGCCTGCCTGCGCCGCACGGACACGCTCGGCCGCCTGGGCGGCGACGAATTCGTGATCCTGCTGCCCGATGCCGGCGAAAGCCCGCTGGCGCTGACGCCCGTGCTGGAAAAGATCCGGCAGGCCGTGACGGAACCCGTGCGGATCGGCGACCAGTCCGTGCGCGTGAGCTGCAGCATGGGCGTCGTCGTGTACCCGCGCGACGGCGAGGATCCGAAGACCCTCATGATGAACGCCGACGCCGCGATGTACCGCGCCAAGGACCTGGGCAGCAACAACTTCCAGTTCTACACGCGCGAGATGAACGCCTGCGTCGAGGAAAAGCTCGTGCTCCTGGAAGGCCTGCGCCGGGCGCTGGATGCCACGCTGGCGGACGAGACGCTTGACGCCACCGACGGCGAGACGCCGGCGGCGGACTCGCCGGCGGGACGTTTCCATCTGCTGTACCAGCCGAAGGTCGACCTGCGCACCGGCCGCCTGTTCGGCGTGGAGGCGCTGATCCGCTGGCGCCATCCGGAGCACGGCATCGTGCCGCCGATGCGCTTCATCGGGCTCGCGGAAGAATCGGGCCTGATCGTCGGCCTGGGCGAGTGGGTCGTGCGCACCGCGTGCCGCCAGGCCCAGTTGTGGCGCGCGGCGGGGATGGATCCGCTGACGGTGTCGGTGAACGTGTCGGCCCGCCAGTTCGAGGAAAAACGCCTCGTCGAGCGCATCGCCGGCGCCCTGCGCGACAGCGGCCTGCCGCCGTGCGCGCTCGACCTGGAGGTAACGGAGAGCCTCCTGATGCGCGACCTGAACCAGGCCGTGGAACGCATGCGCGAACTGAAAGAGATGGGCGTGACCCTGTCGATCGACGATTTCGGCACCGGCTATTCGAGCCTGTCGGCGCTGAAGTCCTTCCCCATCTCGACGCTCAAGATCGACAAGTCGTTCGTGCGCGACCTGGCCTCCAGTTCGGACGACCAGGCCATCGCGCTGGCCGTGATCTCGCTGGGCCACCGCCTGCACCTGCGCGTGATCGCCGAGGGCGTGGAGACGGTCGAGCAGCGCGACTTCCTGCTGGCGAACGATTGCGACGAGATGCAGGGCTATCTGTTCAGCCCACCGGTGCCGCCCGAGCGCATCACCGAAATGCTGCAGGCGCAGCAGCGCGAGCCGCGCGACGTTGCGCAACTGAGGGCGTAAGGCATGATCGACCGCCGCCACGCCATGCGCACGCTGTTCGGCGCGGACCGCAAACTGCACCGCATGCTGCAGTACTGGGCCGGCACGGCCGTGATGTACACGATCGTCATCGGGCTGATGTTCGGCCCGGCGGCGCTCGCGGGACACGCCGCGGCGCGCGCCATCTGCCTCTACGTCGCGGCGGGCGTCGCCGTGTTCTACCCGATCGTGCGCATCGGCGCCCGCGTCGGGCTCGCACCGACCACGCTGGCGGGGCTGCAGGGCATCTTCAGCATCAGCTGCCACGTCTGGGGCTACTCGATCGCCGGACCGCTGCGCGGCGTGACGCTGGTGGGCCTGCCGGTGATCGTCGTGTTCTGCATCTTCGCCCTGCGTCCGCGCCAGACCTTGATGCTGACCGCGTTCAACCTGTGCGTCATGGGCGCCACCATGTGGTGGCATGCGGCGCACGACCCGCTGCACTTTCCGCCGGCGGCCGAAGCGGTGCACTTCGCGGTCGTGGCGGTCGGCTCGCTGGCCGTTACCCTGCTGACCGGCGAGATGAGCAAGCTGCGCGCGCGGCTGAAGACGCAGAAGGACGAACTGCTGGCGGCGCTCGACACGATCCGCACGCTTGCCACCATCGACGAACTGACCAAGCTGACCAACCGGCGCCACATGAACGAGCTGCTGGCGCAGGAGGAACGCCGCCGCGACGCCTGCTGCGGCCCGACCTGCATCGCCGTGCTCGACATCGACTTCTTCAAGCGGATCAACGACCGCTTCGGCCACGCGGCGGGCGACGACGTGCTGCGCACCTTCGCGCAGGCGGCACGCGCCGAGCTGCGCGAAGGCGACGTCCTGGCCCGCTGGGGCGGCGAGGAATTCCTGCTGATGCTGCCGGACACGCCCGCCGCCGGCGCCCGCGCGGTACTCGAGCGCATGCGCGCGCGCGTGGCCGCGCTGGAGCCCTGCGATGGCCAGGTGCACCGTGTCAGCTTCTCGGCCGGCCTGTCCGTCTGGGGAAGCGGCGAAACCATCATCGACGCCGTCAATCGCGCCGACAAGGCGCTGTACGCGGCCAAGGCGGCGGGACGCGACCGCGTCACCGACGCCTGAACGCCTTCAGCGCCGGGTCACCCGGAACCAGTCGACGTCGACGTCGTCGCGCCGGCGACCAGTCGGTGCGCGTGAGCTGCACCAGGCCGTGGAACGCATGCGCGAACTGAAAGAGACGGGCGTGCCCCTGTCGATCGACGATTTAGGCACCGGCAATTCGAGCCTGTCTGCGTTAAAATCGTTCCCGATCTCGACGCTCAAGATCGACAAGTCGCTCGTGCGCGACCTGGCTTCCAGCTCCGACGACCAGGCGATCGCGCTGGCCGTGATCGCGGAGGGCGTGGAAACGGTCGAGCAGCGCGACTTCCTGCTCGCGCACGATTGCGACGAGATGCAGGGCTATCTGTTCAGTCCACCGGTGCCGGCGGAGCGCATCACGGAGATGCTGCAGGTCAGGCACAGCAGCGGCGGCTGGGAAGTGCCGAACCCATACCAGGATAGGGAGATTCATGGACTTGCGCGCACGTGTCGTCACTCTTGCCATCGGCACCGACCCGAAACTGCGCCGCATGCTCACCTACTGGGCCGCGACTGCCACGCTGTACGCCCTGTTCGTGACCCTGCTCGCCGTGGAATCGGCCGCCGGCATGGTCCCCTGGCAGGGCGTGCTCGGTCTCGGCCTGTACGCCGCGCTCGGCGCCTCGACCTTCTATGCGCTGGTGCGCGCCAACGCCCACCTCGGCCTGCGGCCGCACACCCTCGCCACCCTGCAAGGCCTGTTCGGCATCACCTGCAACATGTGGGCCTATTCCATCACGGGGCCGCTGCGCGGCGCTACCCTGATGGGGTTGATGGTCGTCGTCGTGTTCTGCACGTTCGCCCTGCGCCCGCGCCAGACCCTGCTCCTCGCCGTGTGCGGCCTGGTCGGCATGGGCGCCACGATGTGGTGGCACCAGATGCGCGATCCGCTGAATTACCCGCCGCGGGTGGAAGCCGTCACGTTCGTCATCATGGCCGGGTGCTCTCTCACGGTGACCTTCCTCACAGGCGAGATGAACAAGCTGCGCGCACGCCTGAAGGCCAAGCGTGAAATCGTGGAAGCGGCACTCGTCACGATCCGCCTGCTCGCCACCACGGACGAACTGACGTCCGTGTCGAACCGCCGCCACATGAACGAATTGCTGGACGCGGAACAGGGGCCGGCGTGCGTCGCCCTGATCGACATCGACTTCTTCAAGCAGATCAACGACCGCCACGGCCACGCGGCCGGCGACGCCGTGCTGCGCGCCGTCGCCCACAGGTTGCGCGCGGGCCTGCGTCCCGGCGACGCGCTGGCGCGCTGGGGCGGCGAGGAATTCCTCGTGCTGCTGCCCGCCACGCCCCTGGTCGATGCCCACGCGTTCGTCGAGTCGCTGCGCGCCGGGATGGCGGGCCTCGCCGTGCCGGGCCTGGATGCGCACCTGCGCGTGACCTTTTCGGCCGGTCTCGCCGCGCGCCAGGACCGGGAGCCATTCAGCGCCGCCGTCAACCGCGCCGACAAGGCCCTGTACGCGGCCAAGGCGGCGGGGCGCGACCGCGTGATCGAGGCGTGACTGCCTTCAGCGCCGGGTCACGCGGAACCAGTCGACGTCGACGTAGTCGCGCGTGATCGGGCGCGGGCCGCCGCCTTCCCTCGGCGCGTCGGACGCCGCCTTGATCCACGTGAAGACCGCGGGCCGGCTGCCCTTCCACCACGAGAACGGCGCCAGCTTCACCGGCGCGCCGGCGGCGCGGAAGTCGTCCGAGCCGTCGCGCGCATACGAAAACCGCACGGTCTGGTCTTCCGCCACGGCCGCACGCAGGATGATCGCCATGCCGTCGACCCTGCCCACCCGCGTCTCCACGCCACCGTTCGCCACCGTCACCCAGTCGGCGCCGTCCTCGTGCACGACGCCTACCCACGGCACGCCGACGCCGAACAGCACGAGGCCCGCGCGCTGGCGTTGCGCAAGGCCGTTCAGTTCCAGCCGCGTCGTGATCTCGGACGCGGGGCCCTGCAGGACCTGCGTGAGGACGTTGCGCGCACCGACCAGGTAGCGCGCCTCGTTGGCCTGGATGCGCAAATAGCCGGGGCGCTGCGTGAGGCTCCAGCGCGCGTCGTCCGGATTGTGGTTCCACGACCATTGCAGGCCCAGCGCCGGCACGGAGAATTCGTCCGAGTCCTGCAGGCGGTCCGTCGGCGCTCCCCGGCCCGCGTCCGGGACCGGTCCCTCGATCACGGGCAGGCCGGCCTGTCCCATCTCCGGCCAGTCATCCTTCCACACGACCGGCTGCAGGTGCGCGATGCGGCCGAACGCGCCCGTGCTGTTGAAGTGGATGAACCAGCCCTGCCCCGACGGCGTCTCGACCCAGCCGCCCTGGTGGGGACCCTCGACGCCGTTCCCGGGCAGCAGGACCTTGCGCGCCTCGTACGGCCCGTCGATGCGGCGCGCGCGCAGCACGGCCTGCGGTCCGTGGCCCACGCCGCCGATCGGCGCGAAGATGTAGTAATACCCGTTGCGCTTGTAGACCTTCGGACCTTCCAGCGTCGGCAGGTCGACCTTGTCCTCGACGATGGTTTTACCCGGGTCGAGCACGCGCGTGCCGTCCGGGCTCATGGCGTGCAGGATCAGTGGTCCGGCGCCGACCTTCGAGTGGACGAGGTACGCCTTGCCGTCATCATCCCAGAACGGGCACGGGTCTTCGTAGCCGGGGCCGGCGAGGACGGCGACCGGCGCACTCCACGGCCCGGCCGGATGGCGCGCGGTGCTCATGAAGATGCCCTCGTCCGGCGTCGCCCAGTACACGTAGAACCTGCCGGCGTGCTCGCGCAGCGACGGCGCCCACACGCCGCGCGCGTAGCGCTGGCCGGTGACCGGCTTCGACGTGCTGTCCGTCAGCGTGTACGGCGGGACCATGTCGTACGCGGGGTCGAACGGGAGCCGCGGCAGCACGTGGCCGGCGATGGTCCAGTGCACGAGGTCCTTCGAGCGCAACACGGGCAGGCCCGGCGAAAAGTGGAAGCTCGATGCGACGAGCCAGTAATCGTCGCCGGAGCGGATCACGTCCGGGTCGGAATAGTCGGCGTACAGGATCGGGTTATGGTAAGTGCGCACGGGCTCCGCCGCGTGCGCGGTGCCCAGTACGACAGCCAACAGGAAGACGAGTGATTTCATGGTGTGCAGGGAGGATCGGCATCGGGGCCCGTCGACAGCATCGGGCGCGGATCGGGGCCGGTGGTGGTGAAGCGCACGCGCTGCAGGGTCAGGCCGCGCACGTGGCGCGTCCACAGGCCATAGGCCGGCATCACCGTGGAAAACATGTGCGGATCGGGATACTCGGCGGGCGCCTCGGGGATGTCCTGCTGGCGGATCGCCGGCCCGGTCGCGGCGGCCATGGGCAGGTCGACGTCGCGCAGCAGCACGTCGTCGATGGGATGCCCCGGCACGCCCGTAAAGAACGAACCGCGCCGGCCATTGTCGCTGCCGGTGATGCGGTCGAACACGATGCGGCGCAGCCGGCCCGGTTGCGGGCGCGCCTGTTCCGGCCGCACTCTTCCCCGGTCGCCCAGGCGCAGGAACAGCGGGCTCTCGGCGCGCACGATGCGGGCGTCGTGCACGAGCACCCGCTCCACCGTGCCGCCGTCGACGGATTCCCACGAGATGCCGCCGTCGGCCTTGCGGCGCTTCATGGCCCGCATGTCGGCCGACGGTCCGCCCACTTCCACGTGGCGCACGAGCACGTTGCGGAAATCGCCCTGCGAGTCCGTGCCGAACTTCAGTGCATTGCACGTGCTGTACAGGCGGCAGTGCTCGACGAGCACCCGGTCGATCGGCCGCTGGCTCGCGCCCTTGAAGCACAGGGCGTCGTCCTCGGCGCTGATGAAGCAGTTGCGCACGATGACGCGGCGGCAGCCGTCGATGTCGATGCCGTCGTTGTTGTGGTTGGCCTGGTTCTCGACGTGGATGCCGTCCACGATCAAGTCCTCGCAGTTCAGGTAGTTCTGCATCCAGCACGGCGAATCCTTCAACCGGATGTCCGCAATGACGACCTGGCTGCAATCGAGCATGCGGATGACGAACGGCCGGCCCGGCGTCGCGCCGGTCGTTTCCTGGCCCGGGAAGTTGTCCGGCGTACCGCGCCCGTCGATGAGCCCTTTGCCGCGGATGCCCACGCGCGTACAACCTTCGGCGAAGATCAGCGACTGGTTCATCCCCATATTGCTGTCCTGGACCGTGGGCCGGCGCGCGCGCCGCTCGGGATAGTCCGCCAGATTCGTGCTGGCCAGCAGGCGCGCGCCCTCCGCCACTTCCAGCATCACGCCGGAACGCAGGGCTATCGTGCCGCTGACATAGTCGCCTTTCGCCAACCTGACCACGCCGCCGCCCGCCGCGGCACAGGCCTCGACCGCACGCTGGATGGCGGCCGTCGCGAGCTCGCCGGCGCGCAGTCCGTAAGCCTCGGGCACGAACACCTTGTCCGGCACGGGCCACGGGCGCAAGGTGCGCGTGAGCTCGTCCGCCATCGCGTCCAGGTCGCGCCGCAGCGCGTCCGCCCAGTCGGGCGCCGCGCACGCCGCGCCCCGCGCGACGGCGGGCAGCAACCACGGCGCCAGCAACGCCGCCTGCAGCAGGGTACGTCGTTCGATCATCGTGCGGGTCTCCTTCACAGCTTGACGTTCAGGGTGACGAACAGCTGGCGTCCCAGCGTGTCGTACGTGGCCGGGATCGTGTTATTCGACGGCAGCTGCGACGAACCGAGGATCGGCGGATCCTTGTCCAGCACATTGCGCACGCCGCCCGTCAGGCTGACCATGCGGCTGAATTCATACCCCGCGGTCAGGTCCAGCCAAGTATAGGACTTGATCTTCGGATTCGTCAGCGATTCCAGCGCGGGCGGGTTGGCGGCCAGCGCGTACGAGTCCACCGTCACGGGCCCCGTGTAGCGTGCGCGGGCCGACAGCAGCAGCGGCCCGGACTTCATGCTGACACGGGTCGTGCCCTTCCAGCGCGGCACCGGCTGGCCGCACGTGGCGCCCCACGTGCCCACGCAACGGTTCTTAAGCGTGGGCAGGTCCTGGATCGGCGTGAACGTCAGCTCGTTCACGTACGTCCAGTTGGAATCGAGCGTCCACTGGATGCCGTCCCGCGTGAAGTTGTAGTGGCCCGCGAGGTCGACGCCGCGCGTCGCGATGCCGCCGATATTCGCATTCGTCGTCATCACATAGGTCGGTGCGGCGATCTGCCCCGTTACGGGATCGCGGTTGATCGCGCGGCAGTACACGCTCGATGCGTTGCGGATCGTGTTGTAGCACAGGTCCAGCACGGACTGGATGCCGCCGCCGCCCAGGGTCGAGATGGCGTCGTCGACGGTGATGCGGTACCAGTCCGCGCTCAGCTGCAGGCCTTTCACCTGCGGCGGCATGTACACGGCGCCGACGGTGACGGTGTGCGACTTCTCCGCCGACAGGTCCGGATTGCCGCCTACGACCTGCGTGATGAACGGCGACGGTTGCACGGCCGGGTCGAACACGAGGTTCGCGGGCACGCCCGTCGCTTCGCACAGCACGCGCACGGCCTGCGTCTGCTGCGCCAGCGGCGCGCGGCTCGAGCACGGGTCGGTGGCCGTCGGGCCGTTCGTGCCCTGCCCGCCGAACAACTCGCCCACGTTCGGGGCGCGGATCGATTTCTGCTTTTGCGCACGGAACGTCAGCGCGCGCGTCGGCGCCCATTCCGAGCCGATGGAACTGGTCCAGACCTTGCCGACGGACGCCACGTCGTAATCGGAGCGGCGGAACGCGCCCGATACGGACAGGCTCTGCGCGAACGGCCTGTCCGCCAGCAGCGGCACGCGCACCTCGCCGTACAGTTCCTTCACTGTCGTCGAACCCTTCGTCGCACGGGCCGCGTTCCAGCCGGAGACGTCGCCGGACGACAGGAACACGTCCGGGCTGTAGGCGCTGTACGCGTAGCGGCGTTCGAAGCCGGCCGAAAAGTCGATGGCGCCCGCCGGCACATCCATCAGCGACCCCGCCACGTTACCGGCCAGGACGTTCTGCTCCGCCGTGATCTTCGATTTCGATGCCACCGAGATCGCATTGGCAGACGCCTCCGTCAGGTTCTGGCCGAACGGATTCAGCACGGGCGCCGCGCCGTTCTGGGACAGGATCGCGTTCTGGAAGCGGCTCAGCGAGATGGAGCCCGCCTGGTCCTGCGTCTCCGTCGTGCGCGCCTTCGTGTAGTACACGTCGTACTTCAGGTCGCGCAGCCAGCGCGCCGATACGTCCGGCAGGCTGCCGCGCAAGCCCAGCGCGATGCGGTAGACCTGGTGCTCCGTGTCCGCCACGCGTCCGCCCAGGTCGGAGAATCGGCGGTTGTAATTCAACACGGCGAGGCCGTCGCCGGGCGTGGTGGTGAGTGTCGATGTGCCGTTGGTGACGCGCGTGGCGCCGGTCTCGCGCAAGTCCAGCTGGCGCAGCACGTCCTGCATCTGCGGGCTCAGATACGAGTTGCTGGTATTGAAGAGGAAGTTGCCGCTGGCGCTCGTCGGGCCGATCTGCACGCTGGCCGAATTGCTGCTGAAGTGGGCTTCCATATAGCCGGTGGCGCGCTCGCTGAAATCGTAGTGGGCGAACGCGTTGCTCATCCAGCGCTTCTGCGGCGTCACCATGTACGACAGCGGACCGAGGTCGTACGCGTCGCCCGGCGCAGCGTACGGGCGCACGGTCTTGCCCGTCGGGTCGAAGATGGCGCCGAGCGTCGACATGTTCTGCAGCCCGGCCGCGATCAGCGCCGCGTTCAGCGCCGGATTCGACGTGGCCGAACCGACGACCGGCAGGTTGCCGATGCGTCCCGTCGGCACGTTCGACGAGCCGCTGAAGATCAGCCCCGGGCGTCCGCCGGCCGACGCGCAGGTCTGCCCCGCCGGCACCGCGAGCGGCGTGCCGGGACGCGTGGACGACCACGACGCGGCCGTCACGCAGCCGTCGCCCAGCGAGGGAAGCGCCCAGCCGCCACGTTCGCCGCGCGTGAAGCCCTCGCGGTCCATGGTGTTGACGGAGACGACGACGTTGCCCCTGCCCTCGCCGAAATTGCCGCCCACGGTGAGGTCGAGCGTATCGTTCGGCGTGCGCGTGGGCTGGTCGACGCTGCGCTGCGCGTTGATCTCCACGCCTTCGAAATTATCGCGCAGGATGAAGTTGACGACGCCGGAGATGGCGTCCGAGCCGTACACGGCGGACGAGCCGCCCGTCACCGTCTCCACGCGTTTTACCAGCGCCGCCGGGATCGTGTTGACGTCCGTCGTAAAATCCGGGCCGGTGATGGCGAAGCGGCGGCCGTTGACGAGCACCAGGTTGCGCGTCGGTCCCAGGTTGCGCAGGTTCAGGGTCGACGTGCCGGACGGCTGGCCCGGCTGCACCGTATTCGCCGTCGGGCTGCTGAGCTGGTTCGCGGTGAACTGCGGCGTATCCGACAGCATCACCTCGAGGTTCTGCGTGCCGGCCAGTTTGAGTTCCTGCGCGTCGACCGTCGTCACGGGCGTCGGGGCGAGGAAGCCGCGGGTGACCAGGCGCGTGCCGGTCACGATCACTTTGGTTTCCTCTGCCTTCGGTGCGTCGACCTCCTGCGCGTTGGCGTGGCAGCCGAGGTTCGCCGCGATCAGCAGCGCCGACATCGTTGTGGTGGAGTGGGCGCCGCCGCGCACCCGGTGGTTCATGCGTCTCGTCTTCATGCCGTTTATCCTTATGGTTTATCGATGGCGTAAAGATGGTAGACAGCCGTCTCGAACAGGGTCAATCGGCGACCGCTCAGCGGACTGACCGAATCGAAATCTGGTCAAAAACGTGATCGCAACGGTAAAGACCGGCGGTTATCATCGGCTGTCGCATCCCTGGAGACGCCATGCCCGCCTTTGCCCTCGCCGCCCTGCTGATACTGATGTCGGTCCTGCCCGCGCACGCGGCCGACCGCATCGACCGCCAGGCCCTCGTCGCGCGCCATGCGCCGCACCTGACGGCGCCCGATCCGTGGGCGCCGCTCAGCGTCGGCAACGGCCGCTTCTGTTTTACCGCCGACGTGACCGGCCTGCAGACCTTCGCCGACCACTACCGCGCCAACGGCATCGGGCTCGAGACGGAGGCGCGCTGGGCGTGGCACGAAGATCCGAATCCGCACGGCTACAAGCTGGCCGACGCGAACCGGCCCTACACGGCGAACGGCAGGACGGTCGACTATCCGACGCGGATGGACGTGCCGGCCGCCGCCTGGCTGCGCGAGAACCCGCATCCTCAGCCGCTCGGCCAGCTCGCCATCGCCTACACCCACCGCGACGGCCGCCCGCTCGCGCTGGCGGACGTGGGCGCGATCGACCAGCGGCTCGACCTGTGGCGCGGCGTGCTCACGAGCGCGTACACCATCGATGGCGAACAGGTCGTCGTGACGACGGCCGCCGACCCGGAGCGCGACACGCTCGCCGTGCGCATCGAATCGACGCTGCTGGCGCGCGGCCTGGCCGTGCGGCTCGCGCTCCCGCGCGGCTACGTCGCGGGCATCAAGCAGAATCCGCCGCTGGACTGGTCGCAGCCCGCGTCGCACACGACGACCGTCGTGACGCGCACGGATAAAACCCTCGTGCTCGCGCACGCGCGCGACGGCTATCGATACGGCGTGGCGCTGCGCGGCTCGACGCCGCTGACCATCGAAACGCCCGCGCCGCACACGTTCGAACTGCGGCCAGCGTCCGGCCAGGTGCTCGAATTCACGCTGGCGTATGCGCCGGACAAGCCGACGCTTGATGCTGCGGACGTCTTTGCCCGCAGCGCCGCGCACTGGCCCGCGTTCTGGCAAAGCGGCGGCGCCATCGACTTCAGCGGCAGCACGGACCCGCGCGCGGCCGAGCTGGAACGGCGCGTCGTACTGTCGCAATACCTGACGGCGATCCAGGCCGGCGGCGATTTTCCGCCGCAGGAAAGCGGGCTGACGACGTCCACGTGGTACGGCAAGCACCACACGGAGATGATCTGGTGGCACACGGCGCACTTCGCGCTGTGGGGCCGTCCGGCCTACCTGGCGCGGGCGCTGGACTGGTTCCGCGACACCCTGCCGGCCGCGCGCGCGATCGCGGCATCGCGCGGGCTGCAGGGCGCGCGCTGGCCCAAGATGACGAGCCCGCAGGGCCGCGAGAGCCCCGGAGGCAATCCGCTGATCGTATGGAACCAGCCCCACCCCATCCACCTCGCGGAACTGCTGTACCGCGACACACCCACGCGCGCAACACTCCAGCGTTACCGCGAGCTCGTGTTCGCGACGGCCGATGCGATGGCGTCCATGCTCGCGTGGGACGGGAAGAACAAGCGCTGGGTCCTCGGCCCGCCGCTGTGGATCGCGCAGGAGATCCACGACCAGGCCGCGAGCATGAATCCGGCCTACGAACTGTCGTACTGGTCGACGGCGCTGGAGATCGCACAGCGCTGGCGCACGCGCCTCGGCCTGCCGCGCAACGCGGACTGGGACGAGAAGCGGCGCCGCCTGTCCGCGCTGCCCGTCAAGGACGGCAAATACGTCGCGCTCGAATCGATCCCTGACACGTGGGACGACGTCGCGAGCCGCCAAGACCACCCGTCGTTCCTGATGGCGCTGGGCCAGCTGCCGGGCGCCGGCGTCGACCGCACCGTCATGGACCGCACGCTGGACGCCGTGCTCGCGCAGTGGGACTGGAAGGCCAAGATCTGGGGCTGGGATTATCCGATGATCGCGATGACGGCCGCGCGCCTTGGGCGGCCCGGGACGGCTGTGGACGTGCTGATGAAGACGGGCGTGCCGAACAACGGCTACACGGCCGCCGGGCACAATCCGAACACCGGCTTGCCTGTCTACCTGCCCGGCAACGGCGCGCTGCTGGCGGCCGTCGCGATGATGGCGGCCGGGTGGGACGGCGCGCCGGCCGGGGCGGCGCCCGGCTTTCCGCGCGATGGGACGTGGGTGGTGCGGGCGGAAGGGTTGAAGGCGCTGCCTTGACCCGCAACGTAGAAACGTCATTCCCGCGAAGGCGGGAATGACGTCAGGCCAGCATCGCGCACATGGTCCCGCTCAGCCCGAACTGCGCCCCGTCCAGCGCGATGCAATCCCGCGCCGGCGGCATCTGCGGCGCCACGACGATCACCTTCACGCCCGCCTGCTCCAGCCATTGCACGGACAAATCGGCCACGTCGCTGTCCGTGATCACCGTGTGCACCTGCTTGAGCCCACACAGGATCAGCCCCGCGCGGCGCGCGAACTTGGAGCTGTCCACCAGCACGACGAGCTTCTCGGCCTGCCCGATCAGGCGCTTTTCGGCGCGGATCAGCAGCGGGTCGGTCTCGACGAGGC
>JBJMVU010000335.1:0-6424 GCA_045810485.1 Massilia sp.
CTTGACGTTGACCAGCACGCGTTTCAGGTCGCCCACCCCGACGGCCAGCTGCTGCATCTCGCCCAGGCCCTGGTGCACCTTTTCCAGCCGGTCGGACACCTGGCGGAACGATTCCGTCAGGCGCGTCTCCAGGGTCGCGTGCAGCTTTTCGTCGACGGTCTGGCGCATCTCTTCGAGGCGCTTGGCGTTGTCGCTCTGCAGGTCGCGGATCTTCGCCTCGAGCGTCGCGCGGATCTCCAGCATGCGCTGCGCGTTCGATTCCGTCAGGTTCGCGAGCGCGCCGTTCAGGGTGTCGGAAAAACGCTTGAGCGCGCGCGCCTGTTCCTCGCGGCCGCCCTGGGAATTCAACTGGATCTGCTGGCGCATGCCGTCCAGCTGCTGGACGGTGGCGGCCTGATTCTGCGCCAGGTGCGCGGCCAGTTCCTGGCGCGTGGACTGCGCGCTGGTCTGCAATTCCTGGCGCAGTTCGCGCTCCAGGCGTTCGAAGGCGTGGCGCTCGTCGCCGCCCCGGCGCGCGCGGCTCAGCAGGACGACCTGCAGGCCGAGCACGGCCAGCAGCGCCACCGCGAGCACGATGAATTCGAGGGTCGACATGTTAATGAGGTCGATTCCGCATCCAGTCGGCGGTCTGGTAAAAGGATTGCATCAGCGCGAGGCGCAACTCGTAGTCGTAGCCGAGATCTTCCAGCGCCATCGCCATGCAGCGCAGCCACTGGTCGCGCTCGGAGGTGCCGATGGCGAACGGCAGGTGGCGCGCGCGCAGCATCGGATGGCCGTGGCGTTCGATGAAGAGGTTCGGCCCGCCCATCCAGCCGGACAGGAACATGAACAGCTTCTCGCGCGAGCTGTCGTTGGGAACGGGGTGCATCGCGTGGATGCCGGCGAAATCCGGCTCCAGTTGCATCAGGTCGTAGAAACGGTCGACCAGTTCGCGCAGGCGGGTTTCGCCGCCGATGATCTCGTACAGGGTGCGAGTCTCTTCCTGCGCGTCCTGGGAATCTTGGGGTGCGTGTGTATCGGACATTCGTCCATGATAGCGCAACGCACGCACCACTGGAACGTCACGCTTCCCTGAGTGTCTGCAACGGTGGCTGCCGCAACACATTGCGCAGGCCGAGCCAGCCGCCGACGAGCGCGCACACGGCGCCCACGACCAGTCCGGCGATCCACACGGTCGGATCGAACGTCCACGGGAACTTGAACTGGTACTCGGCCAGCGCCCAGCCCAGCGCCGCCGCGCCCGACGCCGCCAGTAGCCCGGACAGGCTGCCCACCAGCACGAACTCGATGCGCTGCGCCTGCGCCAGCTGGCCGCGCGTGGCGCCCAGCGCGCGCAGCAGGCCCGCTTCGCGCGTGCGCTCGGCCTGCGATCCCATCAGCGCCGCGTACAGCACCAGTACGCCCGAGGCCAGCGTGAACATGAACAGGAATTCCACCGCCACGACGACCTGGTCGAGCACTTCCTGCACCTGGCGGATGATGCCGCTGACGTCGATGACGGTGAGATTCGGCCATGCGCGCGTCAGCGTGTTGGCCAGGCCGATGCCGCGCGCGGCCAGGTGGAACGCGGTCATGTACGTCGTCGGCGCATCCCTCATCGCGGCCGGGTTGATGATGACGAAGAAGTTCGCCCGCATCGATCCCCATTCCAGCTTGCGCAGGCTCGTGATCTTCGCCTCGACGATCTGGCCGCCCATGTCGAAGCGCATGGTGTCGCCGAGCTTCAGGCGCAGCGTGTTCGCGAGGCCCTGCTCGACCGAGGCCTCCGCCACGCCGGGCGCGTCGCGGTACCAGCGGCCCGCCACGATCTCGTTCGTCGCCGGCAGGTCGCGCGTCGAGGACAGGTTGAATTCGCGCTCGGCGAGGCCTTTCGCGCGCTCGTCCGTGTACGTCGTTGCGGTGACGGCGTTGCCGTTCACGGCGACGAGGCGGCCGCGGATCATCGGGTACAGGGCCGGCTCGGGCACGCCGGCCGCGCGGATCGTGCGGGCGACGCCGTCGCGCTGGTCGGGCTGGATGTTGATGATGAAGCGGTTCGGCGCGTCCGGCGGCGTGGCGAGGCGCCAGGCCGACATCAAATCGCCGCGCACGACGGTCAGCACGAGCAGCGCCATCAGTCCCAGCGACAGCGACACGATCTGCACGACCGTCGCGCCGGGCCGCCGCTGCAGCGACGTGACGGCGAAGCGCCACGCCTGGTGGCGGAACGCGCCGCGCAGGCGGCGCAACGACAGCAGCGCGAGCCAGCCGACGAGCGCGAACAGCCCGAACGCGCCGACGAAGCCGCCGGCCGTCAGCAGCGCGAGCTGCAGGTCGCCGGCCTGCCACAGCAGCAGCCCGACGAAGACGGCGGTACCGAGGCCGTACGTGACCAGCGCGAGCGGCTTCGGCGCCGCCTGCTCGCGCCGGATCACACGGTTGTGCGGCACGTTGCGCAGCTGGAGCACGGGCGGCAGCGCAAAGCCCACGAGCAGCAGCATGCCGGTGGCGATGCCCTGCAGCGCGGGCAGCAGCGACACGGGCGGCAGTTCGGTGGGAATCAGGCCCTTGACCATCTCGAGCAGCACGAAGTGGGCGCCGAAGCCGACCAGCACCCCGAGCACGCTGCCCGCGAGTCCGACGATGACGAACTCGATGAGGAACAGCGCCCCGACCTCGTTCTGCGTCATGCCGAGGCAGCGCAGCATCGCGCAGGCGTCGAGGTGGCGCTGCATGAAGCGGCGCGCGGCCATGGCGACGGCCACCGCGGCCAGCATCGCCGACAGCAGGCCGACGAGCGACAGGAAGCGCTCGGCGCGGTCGATCGTCGAGCGCATCTCGGGGCGGCCGTTTTCCAGCGTCTCGATGCGCACGCCGCGCACGTTGTCGGCCGCGATCCGGCCGCGCAGCCAGCGCTCGTAATCCGCGATCGCGGCCTGGTCGTTGGGGGACGTCGCCGCCACCTGCATGCGGTAGGTGACGCGCGCATAGTTGTCGACGAGTCCCGTCGCGTTCAGGTCGCCCAGCGCCAGCATCACGCGCGGCGCGAAGTTGGCGAACGATGCGCCGCGGTCCGGTTCCGACGCGATCAGCCGCGCAATCCTGAAACTCTTGTCGCCCAGCTGGATGGTCGAGCCGACCTTGACCCGCAACGGCGGCAACAGGTTGACGTCGACCCATACCGTGCCCGGCGCCGGCGTGGCGTGCGTGATGTCGCCGAGGGCTTCGCTCGCATCGATCGTGCTCGTCGTCACGCGCATCGCGCCGCGCAGCGGATAGCCGCTCGAGACGGCCTTCACGGACGCCAGCAGCGCCTGCGACGTGTCGCCCTGCCCCGCCTGCGCCATGCTGGGAAACGTCACGGTGTCGGCCAGCACGAGGCCGCGCCGCGCCGCCTCAATGCGCCAGTCCTGGCGCAGCGGCTGGTCGGCGTTGACGAGCAGGTCGGCGCCGAGCAGCTGGCGCGCGTCGCGGTTCAGGCCGGCGCGCATGCGGTCGACGAAGAAGCCCACGGCCGCCAGCGCCGACACCGCGACCACCAGCGCCACCAGCAGGAAACGCAGTTCGCCGGCCCGCCAGTCGCGTGCGGTCATGCGCAGGGATTGGATCAGCATGGCCGTCACGCCGCCTGCGCGGCGTCGAAGAAGGCGTCGACTTCGGCCAGCCAGGCGCGCTTGCGTTCAGGCTCGAGGAACGCGGCGGCGAAGCTGTTCTTCGCCAGCCGGCGCGCGTGGCTGGCGTCGAGCGGCAGCGCGTCGAACGCGGCCAGGTAGTTGTCGTTGATGTAGCCGCCGAAGTAGGCCGGGTCGTCCGAGTTCACCGTCGCGGCGAGGCCCGCGTCGAGCAGGCGGCGCAGGTTGCTGTCGCCCATCACGTCGAAGACGCGCAGCTTGAGGTTCGACAGCGGGCACACGGTCAGCGCCATCTGCTCGCGCACCAGGCGCGCCGTCAGGTCGGCATCCTCGAGGCAGCGCACGCCGTGGTCGATGCGCTCCACGTTGAGGACGTCGAGCGCGCTCTCGATATAGGCCGGCGGCCCTTCCTCGCCCGCGTGCGCGACGAGATGCAGGCCGAGGTTGCGGGCGCGCTCGAACACGCGCGCGAATTTTTCCGGCGGATGGCCGACCTCGGACGAATCGAGGCCCACGCCGATGAGCTTGTCGCGGAACGGCAGCGCTTCTTCCAGCGTGGCGATGGCCTCTTCCTCGGACAGGTGGCGCAGGAAGCACATGATGAGCGTGGCGCTGATCGGCCCCTCCTGGCAGGCGCGCCAGATGCCGTCGATGACGGTCTTGAACGGCACGCCGCGCGCCGTGTGCGTCTGCGGGTCGAAGAAGATCTCGGCATGGCGGACATTGTCGGCGGCGGCCCGCCGCAGGTATGCCATCGTCATGTCATAGAAGTCCCGCTCGGTCAGCAGCACACTTGCTCCTGCGTAATATATGTCCAGGAACGACTGTAAATCGGTGAAAGCGTACGCTTGACGCAACGCTTCGACCGATGCATACGGAAGCGACACCCCATTCCTTTGCGCCAGCTCAAAAATCAGCTCGGGCTCGAGCGAGCCTTCGATGTGGATGTGCAATTCTGCTTTCGGCATCGCCTGCAACATGTGGCGCAGCTGTTCGTTCAGCATGGGATCTCCGCGTTGAATCGTTGGAATGGAATCAGGCAGCCAGTGTAGCGCATGCATGCAAGCCTCTCATTTCACTGAAGAATTCCTGATAGGTCGGTACACGATACGCGTGCGCCACTGCTTAGCAAGATGGTGCACTATTTACTTAACGATTAATAAACATGATCGTGGCTGACGGGATCAAAAGTCTTGGTTGGAAACCATGTCTGAAATACCAAAAACGGTGTAATGGCATGGTTCGCAATGATCTTAAAAATGGTTATTTCCTTATTCGTTTCAAAGACTTGGAAAGGCCGGATACACGTGCACGACACTGTTTTGACTTCGAGAACTAATAGGCAGATAATAAATTTCATAAGCGTAAGAAGACGCTCTCAGCGGGCGCTGACAAACCGGCGAGGGGCCTCGCCACCAGCCTGGATCCACGACAGCGGGTTCCACGAGGCCCCGGTTAAAACCGGATGAGAACTAGAACATCGCCCTTCGTTTTGTGTCAGATCTTCTGACCTACAAATCCAGACGGCGACCCCAACAAGAACGCTTTGGGGGATCTCGAAAACCGTCGCGGGCGGCAGCAGTTTTGTTCGAGAAGCGCAGCTGTACGCCAGTACAGCGAGCATCGCAGGACAAAAATGCAACGCGCAGCAGGTTTTCGACGTCCCACCTGCCAAGACCGGGCTTGGGCGGCAGTCTCAGTCAGCCGCCAGACGTGATCAGTGTTAGCACATTAGAGGACATTCACATGACCATTTTTGATAACTACGCAGCCCGCTATGAGCGTACCCGGGAAGAGGAATACTCCCTGTCTGAGTACCTTCAGCTTTGCAAAAAAGATCCCCTGACTTACGCCAGCGCTCCCGAGCGCATGCTGGCCGCAATCGGCGAACCCACCCTGGTCGACACCCGCCTCGACCCGCGCCTGTCGCGCATCTTCGCCAACAAGGTCATCAAGGTATATCCCGCTTTCCGCGAGTTCTACGGCATGGAGGAAGTGATCGAACAGGTCGTTTCCTATTTCCGCCACGCGGCCCAGGGCCTGGAAGAGCGCAAGCAGATTCTTTATCTGCTGGGACCCGTCGGCGGCGGCAAGTCGTCGATCGCGGAGAAATTGAAACACCTGATGGAACAGGTGCCGTTCTTCGCGCTGAAAGGCTCGCCGGTGAACGAATCGCCGCTCGGCCTGTTCAACGAAGAAGAAGACGGCGCCATCCTCGAAGAGGACTATGGCATCCCGCGCCGCTTCCTGCGTGCGGTGCCGAGCCCGTGGGCCGTCAAGCGCCTGCATGAATACGGCGGCGACATCAGCAAGTTCCGCGTCGTAAAACGTTATCCGTCGATCCTGAAGCAGATCGCGATCTCGAAGACGGAACCGGGCGACGAAAACAACCAGGACATTTCCTCGCTGGTCGGCAAGGTCGATATCCGCAAGCTGGAAGACTATGCCCAGGACGATCCGGACGCCTACAGCTATTCCGGCGGCCTGTGCCTGGCGAACCAGGGCCTGATGGAATTCGTCGAGATGTTCAAGGCGCCGATCAAGGTCCTGCATCCGCTGCTGACGGCCACGCAGGAAGGCAACTACAAGGGCACCGAGGGCTTCGGCGCGATCCCGTTCGAAGGCATCATCCTGGCGCACTCGAACGAATCGGAGTGGAAGACTTTCCGCAACAACCGCAACAACGAGGCATTCCTCGACCGTATCTATATCGTCAAGGTGCCGTATTGCCTGCGTGTGTCGGATGAGGTCAAGATCTACGACAAGCTGCTGCGCAATTCCTCGCTCGACAAGGCGCCCTGCGCCCCGGGCAC
>JBJMVU010000336.1:0-8030 GCA_045810485.1 Massilia sp.
ACCCTACGCCAAATAACCGGTTGGCGAACATAACGCGTGGGCACGGGGTGTGTTAAGCCGTAGGGTGGGCGCCCCTGCGCCCACGCGAACGTCAGAACAACTTGACCTTGAGCTGGACGGAGATGCCGCCGTACAAACGATCCTTGTACGACGGGATCACACCGACATTCACGCCCACGCGCTGGTACTCGTAGGTGAACGTGGGCACCACGGCCGGGAACCAGCCGCGGTCGCGCATCTTCGGATACCCGTCGAACATCGCGATCGCCGCGCCGAGGCGCACGGGTCCCAGCGCGTACGGCTGCCACAGCACGCCCGCGTAGTTCGAATAGAGCCGGTCGCTGTTGACGAAGCGCCCGGCGGCCGCCGCCATCGTGCCAGAGAAGCGGTATTCGACACCGAGGCCGCGATTGCCGCCATTGAGGTTCTTGTCGCGATCAAAATGGTAAGTCGCGAAACCGCTGTCGATCCACAGCTCGCTCTTCGGATCGGCGTCGATCTTCGTGAACAGGTCGTCGGCACGCGCGCCGGCACTGAGCAACGCCAACAAGGCGCAGAGATAATGCGTTTTCAATCGTCGGCCTTCAGATCGAGGTCGGGGAACATCACTTCCGTAAAGCCGAAGCGGGTAAAGTCGCGGATCCGCATCGGATACAGGATGCCGAGCAGGTGATCCACCTCATGCTGCACGACGCGCGCGTGAAAACCGTCGACATCGCGGCTGATCGGCTTGCCGTACTGGTCGACGCCCTCGTAATGCAGGCGCGTGTAGCGCGACACGCTGCCGCGCAGGCCCGGGACGGACAGGCAGCCTTCGAAGCCCTCTTCCATCTCTTCCGACAGGGGCTTCAGCACCGGGTTGATCAGCACCGTCTCCGGCACGGCCGGCGCATCCGGATAGCGCTGGTTCTTGCCGAAGCCGAAGATCACCAGCTGCAGGTTGACGCCGATCTGCGGCGCGGCGAGGCCGGCGCCGTCGACGGCATGCATCGTTTCGAACATGTCGGCAACGAGTGCGTGCAGTTCGGGCGTGTCGAAGTCGCGCACGGGCTCCGCCACGCGCAGCAGGCGCGGGTCGCCCATTTTGAGGATCTCGCGGATCGTCATTTCGGCAGGTCCGCGCACAGGTGCGTGAGGAATTCGCGGTAGCCTTCGGCCGTCTCCGGGTGCTTCATGCCGATGGCTGCCGTGGCCTTCAGGTAGCCCAGTTTGGAGCCGCAGTCGTAGCGCGTGCCGGCATAGCGGTACGCCAGCACGCGTTCGCGCGTCATCAGCGAGGCGATGCCGTCGGTCAGCTGGATCTCGCCGCCCGCGCCGGTACCCAGGGTTTCCAGGTGCTCGAAGATGGCGCCGGACAGCACGTAGCGACCCACGACGGCCAGGGTCGACGGGGCGTCCTCGGGCTTCGGTTTCTCGACGATGCCCGAGACCAGTTCCAGGTCCGGACGGTACGAGCGCGCGCTGACGATGCCGTACTGGCGGGTGTTGGCGCGCGGCACGTCCTGCACGGCGAGCACGCTGCACTTCTCGTAGCCGTAGAGGTCCGTCATCTGCGCCAGCACGGGCTTGTGGCCTTCCGCGGTATCCATGAAGTCGTCCGCGAGCAGCACGGCGAACGGCTCGTTGCCGATCACGGGGCGGGCGCACAGCACGGCGTGGCCCAGGCCCAGCGCGGCCGGCTGGCGGATGTAGATGCAGTTGACGTTCTTCGGAATCACCTGCTGCACGAGCTTCAGCAACTCGTGCTTCCCGGCCGCTTCCAGTTCCGATTCCAGCTCGTAGGCCTTGTCGAAATGGTCTTCGATGGCGCGCTTGTTCCGGCCGGTGATGAACACCAGTTCCGTGATGCCGGCGGCCACCGCTTCCTCGACTGCGTACTGGATCAGCGGCTTGTCGACGATGGGCAGCATTTCCTTCGGCTGCGCCTTGGTGGCCGGCAGGAAGCGGCTGCCGAGACCGGCGACCGGGAAAACGGCTTTCTTAATTGCGGTCATTGTGAAGCTCCATCTAGACTATTGAGTTGAATTCTGTGCGCCCAGCAGGGCCAGCAGGCCCGCCTCGTCCAGCACGGTCACGCCGAGCTGCTCGGCCTTTTCCAGCTTGCTGCCCGCCTCCGCGCCGGCGACGACGTACGACGTCTTCTTCGACACCGAGCCCGACACCTTGCCGCCCGCCTGTTCGATCAGCGCGCCCGCGGCGTCGCGCGACATCGTCGGCAACGTCCCCGTCAGCACGAATGTCTTGCCGCTGAGCGGACCGGCAGCGTCGACGGCGTCCTGCGGCAGCAGCGCGAGCAGCTCGGCGCGCAGCGCAGCCAGTGCGGCCAGCATGGCGCGGTTGCCCGGCACGGCCATCCATTGTTCCAGCGCCGTGACGACATTTTCCGGCAGGCCGAACACGCTGAAGATCTTCAGGTGCGCGAGATCGTCCAGGGTGCGGCCGTCGGCCAGCAACTGGCGTGCGCGTGGCTCCGTGAGTTTCGGGATCCCGAGCGCGGCCAGCAGGCCCACGTCGTCGAGTTTTTCGCGCAGCTGCGCACGCGGCGCATGCTCGCCCTGCGGCGCGACCCCGGCCGCCAGCAGGTCGTTCAGCGCCTGCTGGTTTTTGTCCTCCGCGAAGAAGTCGGCAATGGCTTCGGCAACCGTGCCGCCGATGTCGGGCAGCACGCGCAGCAGCGCGGCCGGCGCGCGCCGGACCAGCGCCAGGCTGCCGAGCCAGTCGGCCAGCGTCTTCGCCGTCGACTCGCCCACGTGGCGGATGCCCAGCGCGAACAGCAGGCGCTCCAGCGGCGGGTGCTTGCTGGCGGCGATGGCGGCCAGCAGGTTGTCGGCCCACTTGGTCGCGACCTTGCCCTGCTTGACCGTCTCCGGCGTCGTGCCGTCACGCTCGTCCGCCAGGCGTTTCATTTTCAGGAGATCGTCCAGCGTCAGGCGATACAGGTCCGCGACGCCGTGGATCAGGTTCGCTTCCACGAGGCTGTCGATGTAGCGGTCGCCCAGGCCCTCGATGTCCATCATGCGGCGGCCCGCGAAATGGCGGATGGCTTCCTTGCGCTGCGCGGCGCACGTCAGGCCGCCGGAGCAGCGCGCGATGGCTTCGCCCTCCTCGCGCACGACGTGCGAGCCGCACACGGGGCACGTCTTCGGCAGTTCGTACACGGGCGGCACGGGCGTCGGGCGGCGTTCCAGCACGACAGCCAGCACTTCGGGAATGACGTCGCCGGCGCGGCGCACGATCACGGTGTCGCCCACGCGCACGTCCTTGCGGCGCACCTCGTCCTCGTTGTGCAGGGTGGCGTTCGTGACGGTCACGCCGCCCACGGACACCGGAACAAGACGCGCCACCGGCGTGATCGCACCGGTGCGGCCCACCTGCACGTCGATGGCCGAGACAGTGGTCAGCGCTTCCTCGGCCGGGAACTTGTGCGCGAGCGCGAAACGCGGCGCGCGCGAGACGAAGCCCAGCTCGCGCTGGTCCGCGAGGCGGTCGACCTTGTAGACGACGCCGTCGATTTCGTACGGCAGCGATTTGCGGCGTGCGCCGATGTCGTGGAAGTAGCCCAGCAGGCCTTCGCAGCCCGTCACCACCGCGCGCTCCTTCGACACGGGGAGACCCAGCTGGGCTAGCCAGTCCAGCGCCTTCGAATGCGATTCCGGCAGCGGCGCGCCTTCCAGCAGGCCGATGCCGTAGGCGAAGAAACGCAGGCGGCGCTGGGCCGTGATGCGCGCGTCGAGCTGGCGCAGGCTGCCCGCCGCCGCGTTGCGCGGGTTCGCGAATTCCTTCTGGCCCGCGTCGCGCTGGCGCTGGTTCAGGCGTTCGAAGTCTTCCTTGAACATCAGGACTTCGCCGCGCACTTCCAAGACTTCAGGTACGTCGTCGCCGCGCAGGCGCAACGGGATCACGCGCACGGTGCGGATGTTCGCCGTGACGTCTTCGCCCGTGTAGCCGTCGCCGCGCGTGGCGGCCTGCACGAACACGCCGTTCTCGTAGCGCAGGCTCATGGCGAGGCCGTCGAATTTCAGTTCGGCCGCGTACCGCACCTGCGCGTGGCCGAGGCCCTCGCGCACGCGGCGGTCGAAGTTGTCGATGTCTTCATCGGAAAAGCCGTTGTTCAGCGAGAGCATGGGCACGGCGTGCGTGACCTGCTTGAACTCGGGGATCGGCGCCGCGCCCACACGCGACGTCGGCGAATCCACCGACACGGCTTCCGGGTGCTTCGCTTCCAGTTCCTGCAGTTCGCGGAACAGCTTGTCGTACTCGGCGTCGGGAATCGTCGGCGCGTCGAGCACGTGGTAGTTGTAGATGTGGTGGTTCAGTTCCTTGACGAGCCACGCCATCCGTTCCAGGTCGTCGGGAGAAGCGCTCATCGTCACCTCAGCTGAACAGGCGCAGCGCGCGCGTGGACCCGGCGGCGATGTCGGCCGCGTCCATCTCCTGGTAGAACTCGCGCACCTGGCCCGCGATCTCTTCCAGCGCCGCATCCGTCAGCGGCTGGTCGAAATCGTCGACGATGGCGGCGTCGAGGCGCTGCTCGAGGTCCTTCGCGCAGGCGACCATCTTGCCGAAGCCGTCGCGGGCCGGGGGCACGCACGGCACGTCCAGCAGCAGGGTCAGGCGCGACGTCGTGTCGGCGCCCAGGGTGACGTTGGTCGACAGCGTGAACAGGGTGCCGCCGCCCTCCTCTTTGTCGAGCATGACGAACTTGCCGTCCGGGCGCACGTCGAAGCCGGCGTTTTCGAGCGCGCCGATCAGGGTCGCCATCGCCCACGGCGCGCCTTTCGACGCGAGGTTCACGCCCAGCTGCGCATCGTGGCCGGCGACGAAGCGGTGCAAGGTCTTCGCTTCGCTCATCACTTCGATCATGTCCGGGACTTCCGGCTCGGCGCCAATCTCGTCGGCGACGGCGCGCAGGCGCGTGACCATTTCCGAGTATTCCAGTTCGTTCAGCGCGGTCGTGCGCGTGGCCAGCTGGACGCCGGCCTGCAGCTTCGTGTACACGCCGCCGCGCACGATCGGCTCCCAGTCGCCGTTCACGGCCAGGCCGACGAAGTGCACGGACTTGTTGCCGACGCGGCGCAGTTTGAGGAGCGCGGGCAGGATGCGGTCGCCGCGCAGCGGGCCCTCCGAATTCAGCGGAATGAGGCAGTCGATCAGCGGGTCGACGAGATTCTCGGCCAGTTGCGCGGGCGGCGTGTCCGGCTTCACGGCCGGCAGCTCGGCGACCGGGTCCAGGGCGGCACCCAGACCCGCGGCGGCGGCCGGCATGGGCGCGGCGGCGGGCACGGCGCCCGGCGCGGCATGCTGCAGGGGCTCGGCCTGGATGGTCGGCTCGACCAGCACGTCGTGGTCGGGCAGCGGCGCGCCGTCCAGCACCGGCTCGTGGCGTTCGACGTCCGGCGCGTAGGCGCGTTCGGGCGCGGCGCCGCCCTTCATCAGCACGTCGTCATGGTCGTGCGAAAACGCGCGCTCGACGCTCTTGCGGGCCTTGTATTCCTGCCACTTGTTGTAACTAATGACGCCGACGACGAAGACGCCGCCGGCCGCGATCAGGCTCATTTGAAAGTCTGTCATGCTGCTTGTGCCTCAGTAGCGAAATTCGCGGCGGACTCCATGTCCACCGCCACGATGCGCGACACGCCCTGCTCCTGCATCGTCACACCGATCAGTTGGTTGGCCATCTCCATCGCGATCTTGTTGTGCGAAATGAAGAGGAATTGGGTATGGTCCGACATGCGCTTCACCATGCGGCAGAAGCGCTCGGTATTGGCGTCGTCCAGCGGCGCGTCGACCTCGTCGAGGAGGCAGAACGGCGCCGGGTTCAAACGGAACATCGAGAACACGAGGGCCGTCGCGGTCAACGCCTTTTCGCCGCCGGACAGCAGGTGGATCGTCGCGTTCTTCTTGCCGGGCGGCTGGGCCATCACCTGCACGCCGGCGTCGAGGATCTCGTCCCCGGTCATCACGAGCTTGGCCTGGCCGCCGCCGAACAGGATCGGGAACAGTTCCGAGAAATGCTGGTTGACGCGGTCGAACGTGTCCTGCAGGAGGTCGCGCGATTCGCGGTCGATGCGGGAGATCGCGCCTTCCAGCGTGGCGATCGCTTCCTGCAAATCGTTGTTCTGCGCGTCGAGGAAGCGTTTTCTTTCCGCCGCCTGCGCCAGCTCTTCCACCGCCGCGAGGTTGACGGCGCCGAGGGACGCGATGGCGTTGGTCAGGCGCGTGACTTCGCCCTGCAGGTAGGACGGCTTCAGCTCCGGATCGAGCTTCTCGGCCAGCGCCGCCTCGTCGGCGCCGGTGGCCGACAGCGCTTCCGCGAACTGTTCCTGGTTCAGGCGCGCGGCCTGTTCCTTCAGCTGCATCTCGGTGATGCGGTCGCGCTGCGGCTGCAGCCCGCGTTCCGCCTGCATGCGGCCCTCTTCCGCCGCGCGCAGCTGCTGCGTGAGCTGGTCCAGTTCGTGGCGCGCGTCGGCCAGCGCTTTTTCCTGTTCCGTGCGGCGCGCGAGCAGGCCTTGCAGGCCCTCGGCCGCCGCGCCGGATTCCAGCGCTTCCAGTTCCAGCTTGCCGGCGCCGATGCTCTCCAGGACCTGCGCGGCCTGCTGCTGTGCGGTCGCGATCGTGCGGCGCAATTCCTCGATGCGCGTGCGCTGCGTCTTTTCCGCGAACACGGCTTCCTGCGCGGCGCGTTCCAGGTCGCGCAGGCGGTTGCGCGCTTCGGCCAGCACGCGTTCCTGCTCCTGGAACTCGACCTGGCCATCCTCGTGCGCGCCCTGCAGCTCCGCCAGTTCCATGTCCAGCTCTTCGAACTGCGCTTCCGCCTCGGCCTTCGCCTGTCTCTGCTCCGCTTCCTGCGCGGCGATCTCGTCGAGGTCCGCCGCGATCTGGCCGCTGCGCTGGTTGAAGCGCGCCTCGACCTCGCCCTGCTTCACGACGTCGATCTGCAGCGCATGCACGTCGCGCTGCAGGGTCGCGACCTTCTGGCGGCCGTCCTGCAGGCGGCGCTGCAGGTCGGCGACCGCGGCGTCGGCGCGGGTGGCGCGCGTGCGGGCCTCGTCCAGCAGCAGCACCTGCGCGCGCAGCTGTTTGCCGATGTTGTCGATCTCGTGCTGGCGCGCGAGCACGCCGTCCTGCTCGGCGTCGGCCGCGTAGAAGCGCACGCTCGATGCGGTGACCATATGGCCCTGCGGCGTGACGAAGCAGCCGCCCTGCGGGAGCTTCCCGCGCTGCGCGAGCGCCGTGCCCGGGTCGTCGGCCACGTAGACGCCGGTCAGCCAGTCGTCCAGCAGGCCGCGCAGACCCGGGTCGTTCAGCTTGAGGAGGCTCGCGAAGGGTTTCAGGCCGTGATGGTCGTGCGCCGCGGCGCTGCCGGGCGCCGGCGAATACAGCGCCAGACGGGCCGGCGGCGCATCGCCGAAGAAACCGCGCGCCCAGTCGAGGTTCGACACTTCCAGCGCGCCCGTGCGCTCGCGCAGCACGGATTCCAGCGCCGTCTCCCAGCCGGTCTCGATGTCGAGCTTTTGCCACAGGCGCGGCAGCTTGTCGAGTTCGTGTTTCTGCAGCCACGGCTGGACTTTACCTTGCGTCTGCACGCGCTCCTGCAACTGGCGCAGCGCGGACAAGCGCGCTTCCAGCTTCGCGTTGGACGCGGTCTCCTGCTGGACCCGGGCATGCGCGTCGCGCCGCTCCTGCTCGACGGCTTCCTGGCGGCTCGCCGCCTCTTCCAGCATCAGGTTCTGCTCTTCCAGCTGCAGCTGCTTTTCTTCCAGCTGCATGCGCAGGTTGTCGAGGTGGCCGGCGTCCGGCAGGTTCAGGTTGCCGCGCTCCTGCTGCAGGCGCTCACGGCGCGTGGCCAGGGTCGCGAGGATGTTCGAGGCATTGCGCTGGTGCGCGGACGAGAGCTCGATGCGCTGCTGTATCTGCATGATGCGGGCGCGCGACTCCGTCGACTTTTCCTGGGACGCGCGCCACGCGGCGTCGAGTTCCGGCAGGCGTTCGTTCTGCGCTTCCACCGCGATCTGCGCGCCCTCGACGCG
>JBJMVU010000337.1:0-22451 GCA_045810485.1 Massilia sp.
GTCAAGCGCCAGATGGAAAAGTCGCAGCGCGAGTACTACCTGAACGAACAGGTCAAGGCGATCCAGAAGGAGCTGGGCGAGGGCGAAGATGGCGCCGATATCGACGAACTCGAGAAGAAGGTGATTGCCGCCAAGATGCCGAAAGAGGCACTCGACAAGGCCACCAACGAACTGAAAAAGCTCAAGCTGATGTCGCCGATGTCCGCCGAGGCGACCGTCGTGCGCAATTACATTGATACCCTGGTCAATCTGCCCTGGAAGAAAAAGTCCAAGGTCAATAACGACCTGAGCAACGCCGAGAAAGTGCTCGAGGGCGATCACTATGGCCTGGACAAGGTCAAGGAACGCATCCTGGAATACCTCGCGGTGCAACAGCGCGTCGACAAGCTGAAGGCCCCGATCCTGTGCTTCGTCGGTCCTCCGGGCGTGGGTAAAACGTCGCTGGGCGAGTCGATCGCCCGCGCGACGAACCGCAAGTACGTCCGCATGGCGCTGGGCGGCGTGCGCGACGAAGCCGAGATCCGCGGCCACCGCCGTACCTACATCGGCTCGATGCCGGGCAAGGTGCTGCAGTCGCTGGCGAAGGTCGGCGTGCGCAACCCGCTGTTCCTGCTGGACGAGATCGACAAGATGGGTGCGGACTTCCGCGGCGACCCGTCGTCGGCCCTGCTCGAAGTGCTGGATCCGGCGCAGAACCACACGTTCTCGGATCACTACGTCGAGGTGGACTTCGACCTGTCGGATGTGATGTTCGTGGCGACGTCGAACTCGTTCAACATCCCGCCGGCCCTGCTGGACCGGATGGAAGTGATCCGCCTGTCGGGTTATACCGAGGATGAAAAGACGAGCATCGCGCAGCGCTACCTGCTGCCGAAGCAGATCAAGGCGAACGGCCTGAAGGACGAAGAGATCAAGGTCGACGAAGCCGCGATCCGCGACATCATCCGCTACTACACCCGCGAAGCCGGTGTGCGTTCGGTCGAGCGCGAAATCTCGAAGATCTGCCGCAAGGTCGTCAAGATGTTGCTGCTCAAGAAGGACAACAAGCGCGTGATCGTGTCGTCGAAGAACCTGGATAAATTCCTGGGTGTCCGCCGCTACGACTTCGGCGTGGCCGAGAAGGAAAACCAGATCGGCCAGGTGTCGGGCCTCGCCTGGACGGAAGTCGGCGGCGACCTGCTGACGATCGAAGCCGTGCAGGTGCCGGGTAAAGGCGCCGTGATCCGCACCGGTACGCTGGGCGACGTGATGAAGGAATCGATCGAAGCGGCCCGCACCGTGGTCCGCAGCCGTGCGGCGCGCCTGGGCATCAAGAACGAGGTGTTCGAGAAGACCGACATCCACATCCACGTGCCGGAAGGCGCGACGCCGAAGGACGGTCCGTCCGCCGGTATCGGCCTGACGACGGCGCTGGTCTCGGTGTTCACCGGCATCCCGGTGCGTGCCGACGTGGCGATGACGGGCGAGATCACGCTGCGCGGCGAAGTCCTGCCGATCGGCGGCCTGAAGGAAAAACTGCTGGCGGCCCAGCGCGGCGGCATCAAGACCGTGCTGATCCCCGAGCAGAACGTCAAGGATCTCGCCGACATTCCTGACAACGTCAAGAACAAGCTCGAGATCGTGCCGGTGCGCTGGATCGAGAAGGTGCTGGAAGTTGCGCTGGAGCGTCTGCCGGAGCCGATCGTCGAAGTGCCGGCGGTAGCGTCCTCGTCGTCTTCGGTGGCGACCGCCACGAACGACGGCCAGGGCGGCGTCGTCAAGCACTGAGCCTGATTCGCGGCCTTGAAAGCGGCACCTTCGGGTGCCGTTTTTTATTGCTGTTTGTTGGTCGTGCATTACTTGACACAATGCATTGTCGGCTTGTTTAATACGCCCTTGCGGTTTTTGCCGACGGCCAATCCGACCCGGTCGCGCAACCGTGTCCAGAACGTACAACGAGGGAAGAAAGTGAACAAAACTGAACTGATCGAAGAAATCGCGAAGTCTGCGGACCTGACCAAAGCTTCCGCGGCGCGCGCCCTCGACGCCATGATCGACGCCGTGACCAACACGCTGAAGAACAACGACAGTGTGACGCTGGTCGGCTTCGGCACGTTCACCGTCGGCGACCGCGCCGCGCGCACCGGTCGCGATCCGCGCACGAAGGAAGCCATCAAGATCAAGGCGGCCAAGGTCCCGAAATTTAAGGCTGGTAAAGCACTGAAAGATGCAGTAAACTAATGCCTCCGCTGCGCTGACACGCAGCAGGAAGCCGGCTGGATTCAGCCGGTTATGCAGTACCCAGTATTTCGTGGAGCGGTAGTTCAGTTGGTTAGAATACCGGCCTGTCACGCCGGGGGTCGCGGGTTCGAGCCCCGTCCGCACCGCCAGATACTGAAAAAGAGGCGAACCTAGGTTCGCCTTTTTTTTTAAGTTTTTTTGATAACGCATTTTCAACCTTGAATGGCTGACCATGTTTGAATTTATCCGTACTCACCAGCGCCTGATGCAGTTCCTGCTGTTGCTGCTGATCCTGCCGTCGTTTGTGCTGGTGGGTGTGAGCAGCTATAACGAGCGTGGCGGCAACGATGGTGTGGCCACCGTGGACGGTAAAAAGATCACCCAGCAGGAGTGGGAATCCGCCCAGCGCCGCCAGCTGGACCAGGCCCGCCAGATGATGGGCGAGCAGTTCGACCAGAAACTGTTCGACACGCCGGAAGCGAAGCAGGCCGTGCTCGACCAGCTCGTGGCCGACCGCGCCCTCAACGCCGAGATCGTCCGCAACCACCTCACGGTGAGCGATGCCGCGCTGCAGAAGGCCATTCTCGCGATCCAGGCGTTCCGCAAGGAAGACGGCACGTTCGACATGGACCGCTACAAGGCCGCGCTGGCCGCGCAGGGCATGACGCCGGAGATGTTCGACCAGCGCATGCGCCACGACCTGGCCGTGCAGCAGCTCGTCGGCTCCGTCCAGCAGACCGCGTTCGCGCCGCGCGCCGTCGCGAACCGCCTGTCGGACATCAACGACGAAGAGCGTGAAGTGCAGGAGCAACTGTTCCCGGCCGCGAACTACGCTTCGCAGGTCAAGGTCACGGACGACATGGTGAAGGCGTACTACGACAAGAACGCGACGCTGTTCCAGGTGCCGGAGTCCGTCAAGGCCGAATACGTCGTGTTCGACGCTTCCGCCGTCGAGAAGCAGGTCAATGTGTCGGACGCCGAAGTCGCCGAGGCGTACAACAAGAACAAGGCGCGCTTCATCACGCCGGAACAGCGCACCGCGAGCCACATCCTGATCAACGTCAAGAAGGGCGCCTCGGCCGCCGAGGACGCCGCCGCGAAGGCCAAGGCGCAGTCCATCCTGGATGACGTGCGCAGGAACCCGAACGACTTCGCGAAGATCGCCAAGGCACAGTCGCAGGACCCGGGCTCGGCCGAGCTGGGCGGCGACCTGGGCGTCGTGCAGAAGGGCGTGTTCGTCAAGCCCGTCGAAGACGCGATCTACAGCCTGAAGGAAGGCGAAGTCAGCGGTCTCGTGCGTTCGGAATTCGGCTACCACATCATCAAGATCACGAAAGTCGCGCCGGAAAGCCAGAAGTCGCTGGAAGCGGCGAAGCCGGAGATCACCGCCGAGCTGAAGAAGGCGAAGATGTCGGCGAAGTACACCGAGCTGGCCGAGACCTTCCGTAACACCGTGTACGAGCAGTCGGACAGCCTGAAGCCGGCCGCCGACAAATTGGGGCTGACCGTCCAGACCGCCGAAGGCCTGACCCGTGCGCCGAACCCGGCCCTGGGCCCGTCGCCGGCCAACAATCCGAAGTTCCTGGAAGCGATCTTCGCCAGCGACGCCGTCAAGAACAAGCGCAATACCGACGCCGTCGAAGTGGCGCCGGGCACGCTGGTGGCGGGCCGCGTCGTCGAATTCAAGCCGGCGACCAAGCGTCCGCTGGCCGACGTCGACGCCGCCATCCGCCAGCGCGTCACGCAGGAAGAAGCGGGCAAGCTGGCGCGCCAGGCCGGCGAAGCCAAACTGGCCGCCGCCAAGGCATCGGGCGACGCCGCAGGCTTCGGCGAAGCGAAAGCCGTCTCGCGCACCAAGCAGCCGCCGATCAACGATACGGCCGCGATCGCCGTGCTGAAGGCGGACGCGAGCAAGCTGCCGGCCTACGTCGGCGTCGACATCCCGGGTGTGGGCTATGGCGTGTACCGCATCGGCAAGGTGAGCCAGCCGGCCCAGCCGGACGCGGCGCGGCGCAAGCAGGAAGCGGAACAGATCGGCCGTGCCGTCGGCAATGCCGAGACCTATGGCTTTGTCGAAGCGCTGAAGCACAAGGCCAAGGCGAAGATCAACGTCAAGCCGGCAGACCTCGGCGCGAAGTCCGAATAATCCGAACGCGTCACGCAAAAGCCCGGCCGCGCGAGCGGACCGGGCTTTTTTCTTTCCGGCGCCGTTACAATCATGGCTTCATCGACAAGTGAGGACAACGCCATGACCGTGACCTGGACCGACGCGCTCGACACCGTCGACTGGAACGAACTGTCGGAGCTGTACCGCAAGGCGCCGCTGGGCAACAAGTCGCCGCAACGCCTCGAGACGGTGTTCACGAACAGCATGTTCCGCCGCTTCGGCTACGAAGACGGCGTGCTGGTCGCGGCCGGGCGCGCGCTGGCCGACGGTCTCGATTGTTCCTACATCTGCGACGTGGCGATCCTGCCGAGCCACCAGGGACGCGGCCTCGGCGACGCCCTGATCGCGCAACTGGTCGAGCTGTCGCGCGGGCACGCGAAGATCATCCTGTATTCGGTGCCCGGCAGGGAAGGGTTTTATGCGCGCTATGGTTTCCGCCGCATGAAGACGGCGATGGCCGTGTTCCAGGACCAGGACAAGGCCGCCGCACAAGGCTACCTGACACAGGAATGACTTAGTATTGCTTATACGGCAGGAACTTGCCTGACAATACCACGTTGACCCGGTCGCCTTTCGGATCGGGCTGTCGCACGATGTCCATGCTGAAGTCGATGGCGCTCATGATGCCGTCGCCGAACTCTTCGTGGATCAGTTCCTTGATCGTCGTGCCGTAGACGTTGACGATTTCGTACCAGCGGTAGATCAGGGGATCGGTGGGGACGGCCGTCGGCAGCGAGCCCTTGTACGGGACCACCTGCAGCCACTTGCACTCCTCGTCGGTGAGGTCGAAGATGTCGCCGAGGATGGCAGCCTGTTCGGCCGAGGCGGTCATCTGTCCCAGGCACAGCGCGGTCGTCCACTCCTTGGACTGGCCGACCCTGCCGGCCACGTCTTCCCACTTGATGCCCTTCGATACCTTGGCGCTGATGATTCTTTCGGTGACGTCCATGCGGTTCATCGCGGTCCTTTCGTGTGCGGGTTGAGGAAAGGAAGACGCTGCAAAAGGCGTGCCTGGCCTACGTGTGCAGATGCCGTGCGGCCGCGACGAAATCGTCCATCGAGATGCCCGGCAGAGTGAGCGTGGCCGCCTTCGGATACTGCACGAAGTTGCGGTCGATCGAGCGCAGGTACGCCGGGTCGTAGTGCTCGACGAGCAGCTGGTCCACTAGTTCCGGCATATGCCCCGTATTGGCCATCTGCTGCCACGTTTCGATGCGCGCGCGGCCGTGCAGCTGGACGAGGTGGTCGAGCTGCGCGTTCAGCGCGGCCGGGTCGGCGCAGAAGTGCTGATAGTCTTCCATCAACAGCTGCACGCGCAGCGGGCGGTCCAGCTGCAGCGACACGCAGGGCGCCGCGCGCATGCGTTCCATGACGGCTTCCGGCACGCGCAGGTTGCCGACCTTCTTGCTTTCCGATTCCACGAACACGGGCCTCGCCGGATCAAAGCGGCGCAGCTTGTCCCAGATGCGCGTCTCGAACATCTTCTGGCTCGGCTGCGGTTCGCCCGGCAGGTGGCCGAGGACGGAGCCGCGGTGCGCCGCCAGGCGTTCCAGGTCGAGCACCTGCGCGCCGATGGATTCCAGCGTCTCGAGCAGGCGGCTCTTGCCGCTGCCCGTCGTGCCGCAGATGACGCGGAAATCCAGCGCCGGCGGGTTCTCCAGCGCGGCGGCGACGTAGGCGCGATACGCCTTGTAGCCGCCGTCGAGCTGCACGACGGGCCAGCCGATCTTGGCGAAGATGAGGGCCATCGAACCGCTGCGGTTGCCGCCGCGCCAGCAGTAGACGAGCGGCTTCCAGTCCTTCGGTTTGTCGGCGAACAGCGTCTCGACGTGACGCGCGATGTTCTGCGCGACGAGCGGGGCGCCGATCTTCTTGGCCTCGAAGGCGCCGACCTGCTTGTACGTGGTGCCGACGAGGACGCGCTGCGCGTCGTCCAGCGTGGGGCAGTTGATGGCACCCGGGATGCGGTCGAGCGCGAACTCGGACTCGCTGCGGGCGTCGATGATGGTGTCGAACTGGTCGAGGATGGGCAGGACGTCGTCGACGCCGAGGACTGCGGGGTATTTCATTATCGTTTGACGAGAGGCGCGAATTGCGGCCAGATGTTGTTGAGGATGATCGGATGGGCCGTCGCGAGCGGGTGCATGCGGTCGGCCTGGAAGTTGGCGGTGTCCTGCGCGACGCCGTCCAGCATGAACGGCACCAGCGGCACCTTGTACGTGCCGGCGATGTCTCGGTACATGCCGGCGAAGCGTTCCGTGTAGGCACGGCCGTAGTTGGGCGGCATGCGCATGCCGACGAGCAGGACCTTCGCCCTGTTCTGTTGCGACAGCTGGATCATCGTGCGCAGGTTGTCCGCGGCGGCCGGCACGGGCAGGCCGCGCAGGCCGTCGTTCGCGCCCAGTTCCAGCACGACGACGTCCGGCTTGTGCTGCTGCAGCAGGGCGGGCAGGCGGGTGCGGCCGCCGCTCGTCGTCTCGCCGCTGATGCTGGCGTTGACGATGTGCGCGTCGATCTTTTCCGCCTTCAGGCGCTGCTCGAGCAGGGCGACCCAGCCCGTCCCGCGCGCGAGGCCGTATTCGGCCGACAGGCTGTCGCCCACCACGAGCACGGTTTTTGGGGCAGAATAGGCGCTCCCCGCCGCGGTCATTCCAACCACCGCGACGGCAGCTATTGTCCATTTCCTGAGTAAAGCAAGCATGCGTGATATTCCCGAGGCGTCAAAAGGCAATGCAGGTACGAGCGGAACGGCCCGGCCCGCGATCGAGGTTCGCGGGCTGTCGAAGCGCGTGGCGGACGCCAGCGGCGAGCTCACCATCCTGCACGAGGTGGATTTTACCGTGCAACCGGCCGAGACGCTCGCCCTCGTCGGCGCTTCCGGTTCCGGCAAGTCCACTTTGCTCGGCCTGCTGGCCGGCCTCGACACGCCATCGTCGGGCCAGGTCCTGCTCGACGGCACGGATATCTTCGCCCTCGACGAGGACGGCCGCGCCGCGTTCCGCAAGGCCAGGCTCGGCTTCGTGTTCCAGTCCTTCCAGCTGCTCGCGCACCTGACCGCGCTGGAAAACGTGATGCTGCCGCTGGAACTGCGGGGCGACGCGGACGCGCGCGCGAAGGCCGAGGCGATGCTGGGTCGCGTGGGGCTGGCGAGCCGCCTGCGCCATTATCCGAAGTACCTGTCCGGCGGCGAGCAGCAGCGCGTCGCGCTGGCCCGGGCCTTCGTCACGGAACCGCCGCTGCTGTTCGCCGACGAGCCCACCGGCAGCCTGGACGCCGCGACCGGCGAAGCCGTCATCCAGCTGATGTTCGAGCTGAATCGCGAGCGCGGTTCGACGCTCGTCCTCGTCACCCACGACCCGGCCATGGCCGCGCGCTGCGGCCGTACGCTCACGATCGCCGCGGGCCGCCTGGCCGTGTAAATCGTTCAGGCCAGCGCCGCGTCGGCGACGAGCGCATTCAGTTCGGCGCGGATCGCGCGCGGCAGCTCGCCCGCCGTGAGGCCGATCGGGCCGGCGCCGCTCGCCACGAGCCGGTCCGCCGCCGCGCCGTGCAGCCACGTTCCGGCCAGCGCCGCTTCCCACGCGGGCCAGCCCTGGCCCAGCAGAGTGCCGATGACGCCCGCCAGCACGTCGCCCGTGCCGCCCGTCGCGAGGCCCGGATTGCCCGTCGTATTGATGGCCACGGCGCCGTCCGGCCGCGCGACGACGCTGCCGGCGCCCTTCAGCACGACCACGGCGTCCAGCCGCTGCGCCAGTTCGCGCGCGTTTTCCAGGCGGTCGGCCTGCACGATGGCGACCGTCACGCCGAGCAGGCGCGCCGCTTCCAGCGGATGCGGCGTGACGACGACCTCGCCGTCGTGCGCGGCCAGGCGGGCGGCAAGGTCGGGGCTGGCGGCGCACAGGTTCAGCGCATCGGCGTCGACCAGCAGCGGCCCCGTGCCGTTGATGACCTTCGACAGCAGGTGCGTGGCGCCGGCGGAATCGCCCAGGCCGGGGCCGGCCACCACGGTGCGGCCGTCGAATGCGAAGCCGGCCGCGTCGCGGAACATGATCTCCGGCTGCAGCGGGTCGAAGCCAGGTCCCGGATCGACGGCCGCGACGAACACGCGGCCCGCGCCGGCAAACAGCGCGGCGCGGGCCGCCAGGATGCCGGCGCCCGCCATGCCCCGTGCGCCGCCCAGCACGGCGACGTCGCCATACGTGCCCTTGTGCGAATTGTTGCGGCGCGGCGCCAGCCATCCCGCGAACTGTGCGGGTGTGCTCAGGCGCGCGTGCGCGGCCTGGGTGTGCAGGCCGTCGGCGCCGAGGCGGTTGACGTGCACGCGGCCCGCGTGGTCGCACCCGTCGCCCGTGTGCAGGCCCGGCTTGTCGCCGAGGAAGGTGATGGTGTGGGTGGCCCGCACGGCGACGCCGTCGGGGCCGACGATGACGCCCGTGTCCGCATCGAGGCCGCTCGGCACGTCCAGCGCGAGCACCGGACACGTCATGCCGAGCGTGCTTTCGACGAGCGCGCGCGCCTGGCCCGCGAGCGGGCGCGCGAGGCCGATGCCGAACAGGCCGTCCACGACGAGGCAGCAGCCGTGGCAGTCCGCGGGGTCGGCGACGAAGCGCGCCCGGGTGCCCCGCGCCCGCGCGAGCGCGGCCTGGGTTTCGGGCGACGGCGCGGCCCCGGCGAGGTGGACGACGTCCACGCTGGCCCCGAAGTTGGCGAGGTTCGCCGCCACCTCCAGTGCGTCGCCGCCGTTGTTGCCGGGTCCGGCCAGCACGAGGATGCGGCCCGTCGGCAGGCCGCCCAGCACTTCGAGTGCATAGGTGGCGGCGGCCTCGCCGGCGCGCCGCATGAGGATGCCGTCCGGCAGCTGCGACTGCGCGGCCTGTTCGATGGCGCGGATCTGGGCGACGCTGTAGAGCGGATTGTCCATGGTGGTTCCAGGCACGTAAAGGTTGCGAAAACAGCATTGTCGCCAAAATCGGCGTCCCGCGCGACTACAATAGCCGCTCATTGACTTTACGGGGTATCACGATGGACTGGCAGTTCTGGATCGACCGCGGCGGCACCTTCACGGACATCGTGGCGCGCCGGCCCGACGGCAGCCTGGTCACGCACAAGCTGCTGTCGGAAAATCCGGAACAGTACCGCGACGCGGCCGTGGCCGGTATCCGCCATCTGCTCGGACTGGCCCCGGACGCTCCCATCCCCGCGGGACATGTGGAGTCCGTCAAGATGGGCACGACGGTCGCGACCAATGCGCTGCTGGAGCGCAAGGGCGAGCCGACCGCGCTCGCGATCACGCGGGGTTTCCGTGACGCGTTGCGCATCGCCTACCAGAACCGCCCGCGCCTGTTCGACCGCCACATCGTGCTGCCCGGGCTGCTGTACGGCCGCGTGATCGAAGTCGACGAGCGCATCGGCGCGCATGGCGACGTCGTCACGCCGCTGGA
Organism: Massilia sp.; assembly: GCA_045810485.1. GTDB lineage: Bacteria > Pseudomonadota > Gammaproteobacteria > Burkholderiales > Burkholderiaceae_D > Telluria. Next base: position 9,829 of record JBJMVU010000337.1, read on the forward strand.
CGAGGCGGCCGCGCGCCGCGACCTGCAGGCGGCATACGACGCCGGCATCCGCGCGCTGGCCATCGTGTTCATGCACGGCTACCGTTACCACCGGCACGAGGACGCGGTCGCGCGCATCGCCCGCGACATCGGATTCACGCAGGTCTCGGTGTCGCATACGACGAGTCCCCTGATGAAACTCGTCGCGCGTGGGGACACGACGGTCGTCGACGCCTACCTGTCGCCGATCCTGCGCCGCTACGTCGACCAGGTGGCGTCCGAACTGCCGGGCGTGCACCTGCAGTTCATGCAGTCGAGCGGCGGCCTGACGGACGCGCGCGCGTTCCAGGGCAAGGACAGCATCCTGTCCGGGCCCGCCGGCGGCATCGTCGGCATGGTGCGCGCGAGCCGCCTCGCGGGTTTCGACCGGATCATCGGCTTCGACATGGGCGGCACTTCGACCGACGTGTCGCACTACGCCGGCGAATTCGAGCGCGTGTTCGAGACGCAGGTAGCCGGCGTGCGCATGCGTGCGCCGATGATGAGCATTCACACGGTGGCCGCGGGCGGCGGCTCGATCCTGCACTTCGACGGCAGCCGCTATCGCGTCGGGCCGGACAGCGCCGGCGCGAACCCGGGTCCCGCGAGCTACCGGCGCGGCGGCCCGCTCGCTGTCACGGACTGCAACGTCATGCTGGGCAAGATCCAGCCGAAGCACTTCCCGCACCTGTTCGGTCCCGGCGCGGACCAGCCGCTCGATGCGGACGCCGTGCGCGCAGGCTTCGAGGCCATGGCCGACGACGTCGAACGCGCGACCGGTTCGCGTCCGCTGCCGGAAGCCGTCGCCGAGGGTTTCATCCGCATCGCCGTCGGCAATATGGCGAATGCGATCAAGCAGATCTCCGTGCAGCGCGGGCACGACGTCACGGACTATGCCCTGACCAGTTTCGGCGGCGCGGGCGGGCAGCACGCCTGTCTCGTCGCGGACGCGCTGGGCATGAAGACCGTGTTCATCCACTCGCTGGCGGGCGTGCTGTCCGCGTACGGCATGGGCCTCGCGGACCAGGGCGCGATGCGCGAGCGGGCCGTGGAGCGCAGGCTGGACGACGTCGGCCCCGTGCTGCTTGCGGCCGAGCTGGATGCGCTGGCCGATGCGGCGCGGGCCGACCTGGCGGCGCAGGGCGTGGCGGCGGAACGCATCACCGTGCTGCGCCGCGTGCATCTGCGCTACGAGGGCACGGATTCGGCGATCGTCGTGATGGATGGCGACCGCGCCGCGCTGCGGGATCAGTTCGAGCAGGCGTACCGCCGGCGCTTTTCCTTCCTCATGCCGGGCAAGGCGCTGGTCGTGGAAGCCGTGTCGGTGGAAGCGCTGGGACGTTCCGATGCGCCGCCCGAGCAGCAGGCCGACGCCGCCGCGCGCACAGGCGCCGCGCCAGTCCACGAGACGGTGCGGATATATGCGGACGGCGCGTGGCGCGACACGGGCGTGTACCGCCGCCAGGACATCGCGCCAGGCGACGTGATCGACGGACCGGCCATCATCGCCGAGGCGAATGCGACGACGGTCGTGGAAGCCGGCTGGCGCGCCGAGGTCACGGCGTACAACCACCTCGTGCTGCGGCGCGTGCAGGCGCTGGCGCGGCGGCACGCGATCGGCACGACGGTCGATCCGGTGATGCTGGAGATCTTCAACAACCTGTTCATGTCCATCGCCGAGCAGATGGGACTGCGGCTGCAGAACACGGCGTACTCCGTCAACATCAAGGAGCGCCTCGACTTCAGCTGCGCCATCTTCGACGCCGACGGCAACCTCGTCGCCAACGCGCCGCACATGCCCGTGCACCTCGGCTCGATGGGCGAGAGCATCAAGGCCGTCATGCGCAAGAATGCCGGCACGATGAAGGCGGGCGACGTCTACGTGCTGAACGACCCCTACAACGGCGGCACGCACCTGCCCGACGTGACGGTCATCTCGCCCGTGTTCGACGAGGCGGGCCGCGATATCCTGTTTTATGTGGGGTCGCGCGGCCACCATGCGGACATCGGCGGCACGACGCCGGGCTCGATGCCGCCGGACTCCGCGCACATCGAGGAAGAGGGCGTCCTCATCGACAATTTTAAACTGGTCGACGGCGCGGACGGCGTGCTGCGCGAGCCCGAGGCGCGCGCCCTGCTCGCTGGCGCGCGCTGGCCGGCGCGCAATCCGGACCAGAACCTGGCGGACCTGCGCGCCCAGGTCGCGGCGAACCAGAAGGGCGTCGAGGAGCTGCGCAAGATGGTGGCCTTCTATGGCCTGGACGTGGTGCGCGCCTACATGGGGCACGTGCAGGACAATGCCGAGGAAGCCGTGCGCCGCGTCATCGGGGCGCTGGCGGACGGGCACTTTGTCAACGAACTCGATAACGGCGCGCGCATCGAGGTCGCGATCCGCGTCGACCGCGCGGCGCGCAGCGCGGAGATCGATTTTACGGGGACCTCCAGCCAGCTGCCCAACAACTTCAACGCGCCGTCCGCCGTGTGCATGGCGGCCGTGCTGTACGTGTTCCGCACGCTCGTGGACGACGAGATCCCGCTGAACGCCGGCTGCCTCAAGCCGCTGAAGGTGATCATCCCGCCGGGTTCCATGCTCAATCCGCATTACCCGGCGTCGGTCGTGTCGGGGAACGTGGAGACGTCGACGTGCATCACGAACGCGCTGTACGGCGCGCTCGGCGTGATGGCGGCGGCGCAGGGCACGATGAACAACTTCACGTTCGGGAATGCGCGCTACCAGTACTACGAGACCATCTCCGGCGGCTCCGGCGCGGGGCCGGGTTACGACGGCACGGACGTCGTGCAGACCAATATGACGAACTCGCGGCTGACCGACCCCGAGATCCTCGAATTCCGCTTCCCCGTGCGATTGGAAAGCTATGCGATCCGCGCCGGATCCGGCGGGGCTGGGCGCTGGCACGGCGGGAACGGCGGCGTGCGGCGCATCCGCTTTCTCGAGCCGATGACCGCCGCGATCCTGTCCAACAACCGCGTGCATGCGCCGTTCGGCATGGCGGGCGGCGCGCCGGGAGCGCGCGGGCGCAATCTCGTCGAGCGGGCCGGCGGGCGCGTCGAGGAACTCGGGCATATCGGAAAGGTGGAGATGTCCGCCGGCGACGTGTTCGTGATCGAGACGCCGGGCGGGGGTGGGTACGGGAAACTGTAAAACGGGGTAAAGACGCGTGGGCGGGTAATGCCGGTCACTTAAGCCACAAACTCGTCGTTCCCGGGCTAGGTCGAGATACCGTATTTGCGCTTGGCCGCCTCCATCTCCGCATCGAGCGCGGCCAGGCGCGGATGCGCGGGATCGAGCGCGCGGATGTGTTCGAGCTGCTCTTCGGACAGCGCGGCGAGCGGATGGTCCCAGCCCATCTCCATGATCTGGCGGAGGACGCCGCCGACCACGGCGATGATCACCTGCAGGTTGTTCGGCGCCATGTGCAGGGCTTCCAGCAGCGTCTGGACGGCGCCGCGCACGTCCCCCATGTTGCGCTTCTCGTCCGCCACGCCCAGCAGGATCTGGGCCTGGGCGCGCAGCTGCTTGCCCATGCCGTCCGCGAGGTCGGGACGACCCGCCTTGACGAACACGTTCAGCGCCTGCTGCGCGGAGAGCGCGTCGTCGCCGCCGTTCAGCGCACCGAGCATGACTTCCGACGCTTCGTCGTCCATGCGGTGAGACATGCATGATTGTGCGAGACCCACCCGCATGTTGGGCGACAGCGCGCCGCCCGCGCGCACCGCGTCCACGGCGAGCTTGAGTTCCTTGACGGCGGCCGCGCCGTTGCCGGCGGCGTCGTGCAGCAGCGCCACGGAAATCGCCTTGCACGCGTCGGCCGCCGGGGTGCCGCGCAGCGAGCGTTCGAGGTCGCGGATGACCGTCGACGCGCCGGCCGGATCGCCCTTGCCGACGAGCGCCCGGACGAGATTCACGTGGTCTTCCGGGTTGCGGAATTCCGAATAACGCGAGCGTGTGACGACCTGGCGGAACGATTTCTCGGCGCCGTCCGTGTCGCCCGCTTCCAGCGCCACTTCGCCCAGGCGGCGCAGGCGCCGCACGACGTAGGGCGAGATGGCGACGGCGTCTTCCAGCGTCTTCTTGGCGAGGGCCGCGTCGCCGCGTTCCCGCTGGCAGCGCGCGAGCAGGTCGTAGGCCGCCATCAGCCGCGGGTTCTCGGCCACGATGTGTTCCAGCAGCGGGATGGCCTCGATGGTGCGGCCCTGGGCGGCAATGGCGCGCGCGAGCCCGAGCCGCGCCCAGCCCACGGGTTTCGTCGCGAGCACGTCGCGGTACACGGTTTCGGCCAGCTCGTGCTCCTTCAGCGACACGTGCAGCTCGGCGCGCAGGCGGGCGAAATCGAGGAGGTAGTGCGGGCGCGCGCGGGCCGATTCGATGGCCGCGTCGATCGCTTCGCGGGGCCGGGTCTGCGCGATCAGCTGGTAGACGGGGAGCAGGGCGGCGCGGCGCGCCACGGCCTTCTGGATGCGTTCGTGCAGCACCTGCGCCGTGAAGGGCTTCAGGATGTAGTCCGTGGGTGTGAGCTCGGCGGCGCTGACCACCTTGCCGTACGCGCCTTCCGCCGTCAGCATGATGAAGATCGACCAGGGCGGGATCAGGCGATGGTGGCGCAAGTCTTCCAGCAGCTGCTGGCCGTCCTGGCCCTCCGCGCTTGCGGTGCCGCCGCCCAGGTCGTACTCGCACAGGATGATGTCGAAGGACTTGCGGCCCAGCGCCTTGATGGCGGTGCCCGCATTGACGGCGGACTCGATGCGCGTCACGCCCGACTGGTTGAGCATGTTCTGCAGGTTCGCGCGAACGCCGGAGTTCGGGTCGACGATCAGCACGCTCAGTTGACTGCTGAGCGGCGCGTGCTGCGGAGTGCCGGCTTGGCCGGATGAGCTGTTTTCTGGCATGCTTGTCGGTGACCGTCGGGCCCTTTTTCAGCACTACGATACCGGTAAGCTGCAAGGTCGGCAACTTTTTGCCTCCCGTGCGGACCCCAAGCCGGACGGGAGAGGGGGCGAGGCTGTATAATACCGGGCTTCTTTCACCCGCAGCCACGCTGCATCAACCGACTGCCAAGCCATGTTGATTCTGCCGGGTTCCAACGCCCTCTCTGCCTTCCGTAGCCAACGCCTCCTCGCGCAACTGCAAGCCGTCGCCCCGACGATTGCCGACGTCGCGGCGCGCTACTACCACTTCATCGACGCAAGCGCTCCCCTGTCCACGGAGGACACCGAGCGCCTGACGGCCATGCTCACCTATGGGGAGCCCGTGCCGGAAACGCAGTACGAGGGCGTCACCGAGGAATTCTTCGTGATCCCGCGCCTGGGCACCATTTCGCCGTGGGCGTCGAAAGCCACCGACATCGCCCACAACTGCGGCATGACCCACATTCACCGCGTCGAGCGCGGCGTCGCCTTCAAGGTCGTCCTGAAGAGCGGCATCCTCGGCACGGGCTTCGGCGCGCCGAAGAAGCTGGCCGACGACGAGATCCAGGCCGTCGCCGCGCTGCTGCACGACCGCATGACGGAAACGGTGCTGCGCAGTGCCGAACAGGCGCAGGCCCTGTTCACGGACCTGGAAAGCCGTCCGCTGGACCAGATCGACGTGCTGGGCCGCGGCCGCGACGCCCTTGTCGAGGCGAACGCCACGATGGGCCTGGCGCTGGCCGAGGACGAGATCGACTACCTGTTCGACGCCTTCTCCCGCGTGCAACGCAACCCGACGGACGTCGAGCTGATGATGTTCGCGCAGGCGAACTCGGAGCACTGCCGCCACAAGATCTTCAACGCCGAATGGACCATCGACGGCGCGAAACAGGAGAAATCCCTGTTCCAGATGATCAAGAATACGCACCAGCTGCAGCCGAAGGGCACGATCGTCGCGTACAGCGACAACTCGGCCATCATGGAAGGCGCCGAGGCGCTGCGCTTCTATCCGCAGGCCGGCAGCCAGGAATACGCGCCGGTCACGCAGCTGACGCACACGCTGATGAAGGTGGAGACCCACAACCACCCGACGGCGATCTCCCCGTTCCCGGGCGCCTCGACGGGCGCCGGCGGCGAGATCCGCGACGAGGGCGCGACGGGCCGCGGCGCCAAGCCGAAGGCCGGCCTCACGGGCTTCACCGTGTCGAACCTGTACCTGCCGGACTTTGTTCAGCCGTGGGAAAACGCCGCCAACGTCAACAGCGCCGACAAGGCCGGCGGCGACAAGGTCTACGGCAAGCCGGAACGCATCGCGTCGCCGCTGCAGATCATGGTCGACGGCCCGCTGGGCGGCGCCGCCTTCAACAACGAATTCGGCCGGCCGAACCTCGGCGGCTACTTCCGCGTCTACGAACAGAACGTCGGCCCGACGGCCATCAACGGCAACACTGTGTTCGGCTACCACAAGCCGATCATGATCGCGGGCGGCATCGGCAACATCTCGGCCGGGCACACCCACAAGAACGACATCCCGGTCGGCAGCCTGCTGCTGCAACTGGGCGGCCCGGGCATGCGCATCGGCATGGCAGGCGCCGCCGCGTCGTCGATGGCGACGGGCACCAACACGGCCGACCTGGACTTCGACTCGGTCCAGCGCGGCAACCCGGAGATGGAACGCCGCGCCCAGGAAGTCATCAACAGCTGCTGGCAGCTGGGTGACGACAACCCGATCATCTCGATCCACGACGTGGGCGCGGGCGGCATCTCGAACGCCTTCCCGGAAATCACCAACGACGCCCGGCGCGGCGCCACGTTCGACCTGCGCAAGGTGCCGCTGGAAGAAAGCGGCATGTCGCCCAAGGAAATCTGGAGCAATGAATCGCAGGAGCGCTACGTGCTGGCGATCGCGCCGGAGGACCTGCCGCGCTTCGCCGCCATCTGCGAACGCGAGCGCTGCCCGTTCGCCGCGGTCGGCGTCGCCACGGAAGAGCGCCAGCTGCGCCTGATCGACCCGATTACCGATACGTCGCCGGTCGACATGCCGATGGACGTCCTGCTCGGCAAGCCGCCGAAGATGCACCGCAACGTCGAGCACGTGACGGACGCATTCAAGCCGGTCGACGTCACGGGCCTGGACCTGGAAGAAGTGGCGCGCCGCGTGCTGCTGCTGCCGACCGTCGCCGATAAATCGTTCCTGATCACCATCGGCGACCGGACCGTCGGCGGCATGAGCGTGCGCGACCAGATGGTCGGCCCGTGGCAGGTGCCGGTCGCCGACTGCGCCGTGACGACCTTGAGCTTCGAAGGCTACAAGGGCGAGGCGATGGCGATGGGCGAGCGTACGCCGCTCGCCGTCATCGACGCCGCCGCGTCGGGCCGCATGGCCGTCGGCGAGGCGATCACGAATATCGCAGCGGCCCCCATTGCCGACATCTCCGACATCAAATTGTCCGCCAACTGGATGGCCGCGTGCGGCCAGCCGGGCCAGGACGCAGCGCTGTTCGACACCGTGAAAGCCGTCGGCATGGAATTGTGCCCGGCGCTGGGCGTGTCGATCCCGGTCGGAAAAGATTCCCTGTCGATGCGCACCACGTGGAATGAAGACGGCGAGAACAAGGCGGTCGTGTCGCCCGTCTCGCTGATCGTATCGGGCTTCGCGCCCGTTACCGACGTCCGTAAAACCCTGACGCCGCAGCTGCGCACGGACCTGGGCGACACGTCGCTGATCCTCATCGACCTGGGCCGCGGCAAGAACCGCCTGGGCGCATCATGCCTGGCGCAGGTGACGCAGCAGCTGGGCAACGACGCGCCGGACGTCGACAATCCGTCCGACCTGAAGGCGTTCTTCGCCGCGATCCAGCAACTGAACAACGACGGCAAGCTGCTCGCTTACCACGACCGTTCGGACGGCGGCCTGTACGCCACGCTGTGCGAGATGGCCTTCGCGGGCCGCGCCGGCGTCTCCGTCAACCTCGACATCCTGACGATGGAAGGCGAGCACGCGTCCGACCACGGCGACGCCAAGAACTGGGCGGCGCAGGTGGGCGAGCGCCGCAACGACCTGACCCTGCGCGCGCTGTTCAGCGAAGAGCTGGGCGCCGTCGTGCAGGTGAAGACGGCCGAGAAATCGGACGTGATGAACGTGCTGCGTTCGTTCGACCTGGGCGCCTGCAGCCACATCATCGGCAAGGTCAACGACCGCGGCGTGGTGGAGTTCACGCGCGACACGAAGGTCATCTACAACAAGCGCCGCAGCGAACTGCACCGCCTGTGGAGCGAGACGAGCTGGCGCATCGCGCGCCTGCGCGACAACCCGGCCTGCGTGGACCAGGAATACGACCGCCTGCTGGACGAGCAGGACGCGGGCTTCACGCCGAAACTCGTGCACGACACGACCGTGAACATCGCGGCGCCGTTCATCGCGACGGGCGCCCGTCCGATCGTGGCGATCCTGCGCGAGCAGGGCGTCAATTCGCACATCGAGACGGCATGGGCGATGCACCAGGCGGGCTTCAAGGCCGTCGACGTGCACATGAGCGACCTGATCGCCGGCCGCGCGACGCTGGACGATTTCAAGGGCCTGATCGCCGTGGGCGGCTTCTCGTACGGCGACGTGCTGGGCGCCGGCGAAGGCTGGGCCAAGACGATCCTGTTCAACCCGGAACTGAAGGCCGCGTTCGCGCAATTCTTCGGTCGCGCCGACACGTTCGGCCTGGGCGTCTGCAACGGCTGCCAGATGATGAGCAACCTGAAGTCCATCATCCCGGGCGCCGACGCCTGGCCTAAGTTCACCCGCAACAAGTCGGAACAGTTCGAGGCGCGCTTCGGCATGGTCGAGGTGATGGATTCGCCGTCGATCTTCTTCCAGGACCTGGCGGGCACGCAGGCGCCGCTGGCGATCGCGCACGGGGAAGGTTTCGCGGACTTCTCGCAGACCGGCGACATCACGCAGGTCGTGAAGGCGCTGCGCTACATCGACAACCGCGGCGCCGCCACCGAGGCGTATCCGTTCAACCCGAACGGCTCGCCGGAAGGCCTGACGGCCGTCACCACGCCGGACGGCCGCTTCACCGTGATGATGCCGCACGCGGAGCGCGTGGCGCGCACCGTCACCATGTCGTGGCATCCGGATGGCTGGGGTGAGGAATCGCCTTGGGCGCGGATGTTCCAGAATGCGAGGAAGTGGGTGGGTTGACCGACCTGCCGCTCCGGCTCGAAGCGCCCCGGTGTCGGGGCGCTTTTTTTTCGTCTGCGCCCGCGCAAATCACGGAGCAAGTCATTTGACGCCCCGTCATTACATGCCTACCATCCTTGGATTGTGTTAATGCAACGTTGATGAGGAGACACAATGCATATTTATCTCGTGGGACATGGGGCCTGGAACACGCAGGAAGGATGGTTCACGGTCCCGGCCGGCGTCACCGTCCACTTTTATTGCAAGCACCAGAAGAAGTTCGACAGCAGCTGGGAATGGCCCTTGAAGGAGGGCCTGGAGCCCGTCCACCGCGATTACGTCCACCAGGTCTATCAGCAGGGCGAACGCTGCATCGATTACTGGCTGACGTACCCGGGCGGCATCAGCTCGACGGCCAGTTTCAAGGAAATGCACCCGATCAAGGCGCCGGCTTACATCGGCGCCAACATGCACGATGGCGGCTTTTATGCGGTCAAGGAGCGCACCGAAGATGCGTGGTATGCGCGGCTGTCGTGCATCGCCGGTTCGATGGCGCAGCCGTGCGACCTGCACTGGTTCGCGTGCCGCGACGAGATGTCGCCGGTGACGATCGGCCCGGACGACCTGTACCGCGAAGCGAACAGCTACCCCGGCAAGCAGCTCCAGCGCAAGTCGTAAGACTCAGGCCGCGAACCAGGCGATGAGCGCCAGCGTCGCCGGCACGGTCTGCACGAACAGGATGCGGCGCGATACCGTCGCCGCGCCCCACACGCCCGCGACGGCCACGCACGCGAGGCCGAACACGACGAAGGCGCGGCCGATCGCCGGCGTCGGGTGCAGCAGCCCCACCGCCAGCATCGCCACCAGGAAGCCGTTGTAGCAGCCCTGGTTCGACATCAGCGGCGCCAGCGCGTCCACCTGTCCCTCCTTGATCCCGAAGACCTTCCTGCCGCGCGTGCGGAACAGGACGGTCTCGATCAGCACGATGTAGACGTGGATGGCGATGACGATGGCGGTGAGAATGGTGGCGATCAGCAGCATGTTTATTCCGGTCAATAGAATTGTACATACTGTACAGCAACTCGGCCTCCATCACATCCCCAGCCAGATCCCGGTTATCCCCGCAAGGACGAGGCTGGCGCCCCATGCCACGTCCAGGTTGAGCCAGGCGCGCCGCAGGAAGCGCAAGCCGAGATAGCGATATACGACCCAGGCCATGCCGATGCCGGCGCACAGGCTGGCCAGGGCGTGCACGGTCGCGACCAGCACCGCGGTGCCCATCGTCGCGCGCGCCATATAGGTCGTCACCGCGGCATGGCCGATCCCGCCGGCCGCCGGCGCCGCGCAGAGGCCGAGCATGAACGGCGCCAGCATCAACCCGGCGCCATGCGCGGTGCCCATCAGGAACGACCACCATGCGAGCCGGGTCGGGGGAATGCGTGCCAGCAGGCGCGGGTGGCGCCGGTTGACCAGTTTGAAGACGCCGAACAGCAGGACGAGCGTGCCGGCGCCGATGCGGATCGCACGGCTCCATTCCACATACCAGCCGAGCCAGGCGAACGGCCCGAGCGCGACGACGATCGCCATGAAATGCCCGCCGCCCAGCGGCGCCAGCGTGGCGAAGACGGCGCGGGCGCGTCGCTCGGCCATGCCGTTGGCGACGGCCAGCGGCCAGCCCATCGCAGGGTTGATGCCGTGGTAGAGGCCGAGCGCCACGACGGTGAGCCAGAGCGCGGTCGTGCTCAAGCCGATGGATAGCAGAACGAATCGGTGGAACAGTCTCCGCCCTGGAGGCGGATCTGGTGCGCGGCGTAATGCGGTCCGAAGTCGACGTGAAACGACGGGTCCAGTTCGATGCCGCCGTTCGCGCCGACGTGGCACATCAGCTGTACGCCCGGCACGCCGTCGGGATAGAACTGTGTGTCCCAGCTGCTGTACAGCGAATTGGTGAAGTACACGCGCTTGCCGTCCCGGCTGATTTCCGTCATCTGCGGGCCGCCGCCGTACGTCCGGCCATTCGGGTGCTTCGCACGCTGGGCAATGCCGCCGATGCGTACGCTGCCCGCCAGCGTGGGCTGCATCGGGTCGGTCACGTCATACTGGCGCAGTTCGCCGGTGCCCCAGCACGCGACATACAGGAAGCGGTCGTCGAGCGACAGGTCGATATCGGTGATCAGCGGCGGCACCGCGCCAAAGCCTTTCAACAGCGGCGGCAGCAGGGCCGCGTCGGCCGGTTCGGGCGGTATCGTGGCGGTCTTCCTGATCTGGAATATGCCGTTTTCGCGATACCAGGTCCAGATGGATCCTTCGAGGTTGGTCGTGTCGACGACGACGCCCAGGAAGCCATATTCCCGTGTGGGATCGTGGGCCGGGCGGACCTCGAGCGCCATCTGGTGGTTGGCGCCCAGATCGATGGTCTGGACGTGCCTGCGCTCGCGCAGGTTCCAGAAATGCACCGAATGGCCGTATTTGTTGGCGAGCAGGTCTTCGGCGACGATGCCGTTTTCGAATTGCGGCGGCAGGCCCCATTCGCTCGACACCATGTAGTCGCGCGGCAGGTTCCACCAGAAATCGTAGTGCAGTTGTTGCGGCCCCCGGTCGATTTCCCAGCGCCCGAGGATCTCGAAGCTTTCGCAGTCCATGATGAAGACGCCCGGCGGCCCTTGCGTGCCGTCCGGGCCGGCGCCCAGTGTGCTGATGTAGACGCCCTCCGGCCCGCAGTGCACGGTGTGCGGGCGCGAGTACCCCGTTTTGTGCATCAGTTCTTCCGGTTCGATCGTCTTGACCAGTGTCGGGGCGCGCGGGTCGGGTTGGGTGTCGACAATATAGATGCGCGACGAGCGGATGCCGGGAATGATCAGGTAGCGGCGCTGCAGGAAGGCGTGGCCCGACAGCGGCGACAGCGCCGAACTGCAGGCATTCCAGCCGAAGTGGTGGAATTCGTCGCCGGCGAATGGCATGACCAGCTGGTTGATCACACGGCCATACGTGGCCGATCCGGGATCGAGGTCGACGACGGCCAGCGCGTCGGGCCGCGATCGATCGGGCGACAACAGCGCCGTGTACGCCAGAAGTTCGGGCGCCGCTTCCATCGCCAGCCGCGGCGATGGATGGAAGGTGGGATCGGGACGCAAGGTCTGCAGCATGATCGCTCCTCGGAATGGCCCGGCCGGGGTGGTCGAGCCATTGAAGGCTGATCGCTGCGCCGCACGGGGTCAAGGGCAATGCCTGCCCTTATTGTGCGGGATCAAAAGCGGTGGCGGGCTCAGCGCATCAATTTGTCCAGTTCCGGCTGCATCTCGCGCTGCCAGATCTTGTAGCCTTCGGCGTTCGGATGCAGCAGGTCCGGCATGATGTCTTTCGACAAGGTGCCGTCCGGCGCCAGGAATGCCTTGTTCATGTCGAAGAAGACCACGCGCTTGCCGTCCGCCAGCTTCGGCAGCATCGCATTGACCTTCTCGTTGTTCACGCGCTGGCCGTCGTCCGCCTTCTCGCCGCGCGGGAA
>JBJMVU010000338.1:0-28638 GCA_045810485.1 Massilia sp.
CTGTATTCCCAGCCGGCGACGGTTCCCGCGAGGGTCACGCCGACCGTGCCGATCTTCGTGACGCCGTCGGTGGCGCTGGCGCCCGTGTCGCTCGACAAGGCCAGGCTTGGCGCCGCGACGCTGGTCGCGACCGTAAGCGCGGCCGCGTTCGTGGCCGTGTTCACGTTGCCCGCCGTGTCGGTCTGGCGCACCTGCACCGTGCCGATCGCGTGGCTGCCCTCGGCCAGCGTGAAGCTTGTGCCGCTGCCGGCGGTCCAGTGCGCGCCGCCGTCGACGCTGTAGTCCCAGCCCGCGACGTCGCCCGCCAGGGTCACGCCGACCGTGCCGTCCTGCGTGATGCCGTCGCCGGCGCTGGCGCCCGTGTCGCTCGACAGCGCAAACGCGGGTGCGGCCAGCGTGGTATCCACGGTGATGGCCTGCGCACCCGCCTGGACGGCGCTCAGGTTGCCGGCCGTATCGGTCTGGCGCACCTGCACCGTGCCGATGCCGTGGCTGCCCTCGGCCAGCGTGAAGGTCGTGCCGCTGCCCATCGTCCAGTGCGCGCCGCCGTCGACGCTGTATTCCCAGCCGGCGACGTCGGCCGCGAGGGTCACGCCGACCGTGCCGTCTTTCGTGATGCCGTCGGTGGCGCTCGCGCCCGTGTCGGTGATTGCTGCCAGACCCGGGGCGGCGACGGACGTGTCAACGACGACGGTGGTCGTGGCCGACGCGGCGCTCTCGTTGCCGGCCGCGTCGACGGCGCGTGCGCTCACGGTGTGCGAACCAGGCGCCAGGCCGATACTGTTGATGGTCCAGGCGCCGCCGGTGGCGACGGCGGTGCCGAGCACGGTGCCGTCGGCGTCGTACAGGGTGACCGTGGCGCCGGCCTCGGCGCTGCCGGTGAAGGTCGGCGCGGTGACGTTGGTGCGGTCGTCCGTCTGCGAACTGCCGCTGTCGCTCGCGTTCTGCAGGTCCGGCTGGCCGGGTGCGGCGGGCGCCGTGTTGTCGACAACCCAGGCGCGCTCGTCGGTGCCGGTGGGAGACAGGCCGGCCAGCGCCTGGCCGTCGGCGTTGATCACGTCCTGGCCCGCGGCCAGGCCGAGCGTGACGGCGCCGTCGAGACCCGCCAACGCGCCGCCGCTGACGGTCACGGTGTACGCATCGGCGCCGGCCGCGGCGACCACGATGGTCTCGCCGGTCAGGCCGGCCACGTCGAAGTCGGTCGCGTCGAGGTGTTGCACGGCTTCGCCGAAGCGCACGGTCCAGGTCAGGCTGTCGGCATTGGTCGGGCTGTGCGTCGGCGTCGTATGTTCGACGGCGAGCACCGACGGTCCGGCCACGACGATGGAACCGCTGCCGTTGGTGACGGGCGCCTGCGCGGCCGCCATCTGCGAACTGAGGCCCGTCGCCAGCGTCACGCTGGTATCGCCGTCGATGGACAGCGCATACGTGGCGCCGCGCACGGCGTCGGCGGGGTCGGCGAAATACGCCTTGACCGTGTACTCGGCGGCGGCGCCCTCGGCCACCTCGATGCCGACGCTCGCGAACACGATCTTGTGCGTGGACGCGTTGTAGGCGCCGGTGACGGCCGAGCCGATGCCGGGCCCGGTCAGCAGCCACGTGACCTTGGAAAAGTCGCCCGTGCCGGACGCATCGAGGCTCAGTGCCGCGACGCGGGTCGCGAGGCCGTCGCCGCCGGCATCCGTGATGGTGAAGTCGAACACGGCGACCGCCGCGCCCGCGCTGTCCGCCGACACCGGCAGCTTGACCGGTTCCGCGACCGTGGCCGCCGCCGTGATGGTGGAGGTCTGGTCCGACGTACCGGTCATCGTCAGGCCGACCGGCGTGGACGTGGCGCCGTCGCCGTCGTTCACCGTGACGGCGAAGCCGCGCGCGCCCAGCGTGGGCGCCGTGTACATCAGGTACTTCAGCAGGAGCGAGGCGTAGCTGTCGTTGATGCCCGCACCCGCGGGGATCGTCGCTTCCGTATTGCTGAAGGCGATCCTGAGGTCGTGCCCGCCCTGGCCGTCGGCCACGATGGTGCCGACAAGCGTCCAGTCGGCGGGATCGATCGACAGGCCGGTGCCGTACCAGACCTTGTCGCCGACCGCCGGCGCATGCGCCGAGGTGTAGGTCGTGCCGTCGTTGGCGGTGTCGGGCTGGGCGCCGCTGCCCCACAGGATCTGGGTCGTGCCGACGGCGAGGTCGAAACTGAAGCTGCCGTCCGCGCCGCCGGACGTCTGGTGCACGTTCAGGTAGCCGCCGTCGAAACTGGCGGAATCGGGGTCGTAGACGTCCGCGTAGTCGTTGCCGCCATCCACGTATTGCGGCGTGCCCACGATGAAATCGGTGGCGTCGCCGGCGATGCCGGCGACCGTCGGCGCCGCGTTCACGGGCGGCGCGGTCAAGCCGTACTGGTAGGTGCTGGCGACGGTATAGGAGCCGGACTGGGTCAGCACGTCGTACGTGACATCGAAGCCGCTCCCCTCGTGCAGCAGGCGCGGATTGGCCAGCGTGGCCCCGGACGGCACGGCGATGCCGGAGTTGGCCAGCGACACCAGGGCGCCGGTGGTCTTCGAGATATGCGCGAAATCGAAACCACCGCCGGCGTTCGGCAGCACGGCGAGCAGGTCGCTGCCGTTGTCGACCAGGGTGACGAAGTCGTCCAGGTTGAAGCCGTTCATGGCGCCGTCCAGCGCCGGCGTGACCACGGGCGCGAGGTTGTTCGCGTAATAGGTGCGCGTATCGTAGACGCCGCTGTGGTACACCTGGTCGTTCAACTGGCTGGTCGTGATCAGCGAGCCGTCGTCGTGGTACAGCGTGGCCTGCCACTGGCCGTTGTTGCCGCGATTGAGGCTGGCAAAGCCGCCAGAGAAGGCCGTGACCTGGGCGACATCGTTGATCTGGCCGGGGTTCCAGTTCACGCGCTGCCAGTAATTCCCGCTCGCGAAATTCTCCTGCGCGCCGGTCGGCGAGTAGTTGAAGATGAAATCGCCCAGCGGCGTGTAGGTCGGACTGACCCAGTCGTACGTGGGCGCGCTGACGACGAAGCCGCCGTCCGACAGCGCGGTGATGTCGGCCTCGCCCAGCATGAACAGCTTGGTCACGTCCGCGCCGGCGCCGGGCGCGTTGTTGGCCGGATCGCCGACGTAGGACTCGGCCTGCTTGACGTAGGTGCCGCTGCCGGCATTGTAGAGGAACGTATTGACCACGCCCTGCTGGCTGTGGGAAGCGCCGCTGGCAAGAAACACCGTCGCGAATCCACCGCTCGCCAGGCTGGCGATCCGCACGTTGTTGCCGCTCGTGCTCGACAGCAGGCCGCTCGATTGCAGGTTGCCGCTGTCGTCGTAGAGCGCGTAATGCGCCTTGAGCGAGTCGCCCCAATTGTCCGCGTCGGTATAGTCGGACCAGCCCAGGACGAACCCGCCGTTGGCCAGCGCCACCACGGTCAGGTCGTTGACGGCGCTGCCGGGCGCGCCCAGGTCGGCCTGCACCGAAATCGTCCTGAGCACGGTATTGTCGGCCGCCAGCACGTTGACGACACCGTCGAATTCGGGATAGGGCGTCCAGGTCACCATGTCGCCGGCGTTCTGCTTGAGGTACGACAGCACGGTACCGCCGCCAACCAGGCGGTCGGAGTCGGTATTGATGTTGAGGTAAGTTGCCGGGGTATTACCTGCGGGGGCGAGAACGGCGCCGGATACGGTCATGGTCGGATTCCAGTGATCGCCGCGGCGCCGCAAAGTGGATGCCGCGGCTGAAGTTAGAAAAACTAACTGTTACGACCGTAATATTACAATTGCTTGATGAGTGTTGCCCTAAAGAATTAGAAACAACATCGGATTGGTTCCTTGAGTGTTGCGGAAATGCCGATTTGGGCGACAGGGCTGTCAGCCGGCCGGCAGCAACGCCCGCAGCCCCGCCGGCAAGGGCACCGACTTCTCGGCCGCGAAATTGACCCACACGACCTTGCCGCCGCCTTCCGCGGCCACGACGCCGGCATTGCCGTCCGCGTCGACCATGCGGATCTCGTGCGTCACTTCGAAACTGGAGCGGCCGGCCGGACCGGCGAACGTGCGGATCTCGATCTCGCCCGGGTACTTCAGCTGCTTGATGAAGGTGCAGTACGCCGTGACGATCACGGGGCCTTCGCCCTGGATCTCGAGGTCGCCCGCCGCCTGTTCGAGGAAGGCGATGCGCCCGCTCTCCATGTACCGGAAATACACCGTGTTGTTCACGTGGCCGAATGCATCCATGTCGCCCCAGCGGATGGCCTGGCGCATGGTATGAACCTGCTTCTTTTGAGTCATTGTCGCGTCTACGTCGTTGCCAAAAACCGGCATGATACGGCCTCAGGCGCCGGAAGGGCAGCCCTCGTCGTAGAGGATGGACTCGACGATCCGGCAAAAATTCCCCGGATCTTCCAGCATCATCATGTGTCCGGTCTTCGGCTGCACGCAGACGCGGCGCGCCTGCGCCAGCACCCAGTCGGGCACGTCCCACCCCGCGGACGACTGCTCTCCGCCCACCAGGTACAGTGGCGTCGCGCGCGCCAGCACGCGGCCGACGCAGCCCGGGTAATCGGGCGCACCGGTCGTGTCGAGCACGGACTGCGCCATCGTTTGCACGGTCGTGTACGGTTGATGCGCGAGGATGTCCGTCGCCCACGCGATGCGCTCGTCGCTCGCCTCGATGCCGCTTTTTTCCAGCCAAGCCGCCGGCGCCGCTTCCATCGCCCCGTATTCCGCCGCCCATTCCGCGTCGGGCAAGGCGGCGATGCGACCGGTCCAGAACGCGTCCTTCAACGTGAAGTTGCCTTCCACGTTGATGACGCCGCGCACGAGTTCCGGCACGAGGTCGGCCAGCAGCATGGCCACGGCGCCGCCCACGCTGTGGCCCAGGACCCACGCCGGGCCGCCGATGTCGTCGTGCAAGACCTTTGCCAGCATGGCAGCCTGGTCAGGCAAGGTGATGTTCGTCGCTTCGCTGCGGCGCTGGCCATAGCCGATGAGATCCGGGGCGACGATGTCGACGCCCGGCAGGTAGCGCTGCGGTTCGAAATAGCGCAGCGAGCCCAGCAGACCGTGGACCAGCAGGAGCCGCGGCCGGGACGCCATCACTGCGCCGTCATGCCATCGTCGGCCGTGATGATGGCGCCGTTGATGAAATGGGCTTCCTCGGCGGCGAGGAGCAACAACAGACCGTCGAGGTCTTCCGGCCGGCCCGTGCGGCGGCGCGGCAACATTTCGATCAGCTTGCGGCCCTGCTCCGTGTCGAAATAATCCTCGTTCATCTCGGTGGCGATATAGCCCGGGCAGATGGCGTTCACGTTGATGCCGTAGCGGCCCCACTCGACGGCCATCGCCTTCGTCATCTGCACGACGCCGGCCTTGCTCATGCAGTACACGCCGATCTGCGGCAGCACGCGCAGGCCCGCGACGGACGCGATGTTGACGATACGGTGCTGCTTCTTCGGATCGCCCTTGGCGCGCTGGATCATCCGCTTGGCGGTCTGCTGGGCCATGAAGAAGGCGCCGCGCAGGTTCGTGTCCATCACGTAGCCGTAGTCTTCCTCGCTCACGTCGAGCAGGCGCTGCGTCGTCGAGACGCCGGAGTTGTTGACGAGGATGTCGATCGGCCCCGCTTCCGTCTCGGCGTGTGCGATGGCGGACTTGATGCTCGCGAGGTCCGTCACGTCCAGCGCCACGACGTGGGCGGCGCCGCCGTCCGCTTCGATCTCGGCACGCAATTCCTTCAGGCGCTCGATGCGGCGCGACGCCAGCACCACCTGGGCCCCGGCGCCGGCCAGCGCCTTGGCAAACCGCGCCCCCAGCCCGCTGGACGCACCCGTGACCATCGCGATCTTTCCTTCGAAATTGACTTCAATCCCCACGTTGCGCCCCCTGTCCCCAAACGAAATTCTGTTGCGAAGTCATAATGATTGCACACTTCACCTATTTCGCACCGATTAGATTGCCGCGTCTAATAGTTGCCCTACAATGGCGCTCGACGTTGCCAACGAGCGCAAAAAAGTGCACACTCGTGCTTAAATATTTTTAACTACTATAAGACATGACTCAGCCCAACTCCCTCCTCGAAGAATACGGCCCCCGCGAAGCAATGGAATACGACGTGGTCATCGTCGGCGGTGGTCCCGCGGGTCTGTCGGCCGCGATCCGCCTGAAACAGCTGGCGGCGGACAAGGGCCAGGACGTGTCGGTCTGCGTGCTGGAAAAAGGTGGCGAGCTGGGCGCGCACATCCTGTCGGGCGCCGTGATGGACCCGCGCGCGCTGGACGAACTCTTCCCGAACTGGAAAGAACTGGGCGCACCGTTGAACACGCCCGTCACCGAAGACCGCGTGCTGTTCCTCACCGCGACCAAGTCGTACGCGACGCCGTCGTTCATGGTGCCGAAGGCGCTGACGAACCACGGCAACTACGTGATCTCGCTGGCCAACGTCGTGCGCTGGCTGGGCCAGCAGGCGGAAGCGCTGGGCGTCGAGGTCTTCCCGGGCTTCCCCGCCGCCGAGATCCTGTACAACGACGACGGTTCCGTAAAGGGTGTCGCCACCGGCAATATGGGCGTCAACCGCCACGGCCAGCCGACCGACGCCTTCCAGCTGGGCATGGAGCTGCACGCGAAGTACACGCTGTTCGCGGAAGGCTCGCGCGGCCACCTCGGCAAGCAGCTGATGGCGAAGTACGACCTGAACAAGGACAAGGATCCGCAGACCTACGGCATCGGCATCAAGGAACTGTGGGAAATCGATCCGGCCAAGCACCAGCCGGGCCTCGTGATCCACACGGCCGGCTGGCCGCTGCCCAACGACACCTACGGCGGTTCGTTCCTGTACCACCTGGAAAACAACCAGGTCGCCGTCGGCTTCGTCGTCGGCCTCTCCTACCAGAATCCTTACCTGTCGCCGTACGAGGAATTCCAGCGCTATAAAACGCACCCGGCGATCCGCCACTTCTTCGAAGGCGGCAAGCGCATCTCGTACGGCGCGCGCGCGATCACGGCGGGCGGCCTGCAATCGCTGCCGAAGACCGTGTTCCCGGGCGGCGCGCTGATCGGCTGCGACGCCGGCTTCCTCAATACGAGCCGCATCAAGGGCAGCCATGCCGCCATCAAGACGGGCATGCTGGCCGCCGACGCCGCCTTTGCCGCGCTGGGCGAAGGGCGCCATCACGACGAACTGCTGAGCTATCCGGTCGCGTTCGAACAGTCGTGGCTGCACGAGGAACTGCACGTCGCGCGCAACTTCAAGCCGTGGATGAGCAAGGGCCTGGTCACCGGCACGATCATGGTCGGCATCGACCAGATCCTGTTCAAGGGCAAGGCCCCGTGGACCCTGCGCCACAAGCACGCGGACCACGAGTGCCTGCGCCCGGCGTCCGACTTCGCGCCGATCGCCTATCCGAAGCCGGACGGCAAGCTGACGTTCGACCGCCTGTCGTCCGTGTTCATCTCGAACACGAACCACGCGGAAGACCAGCCCGTGCACCTCACCTTGAAGAACCCGAACGTGCCGGTCGAGATCAACCTGGCCAAGTTCGCGGGTCCGGAACAGCGCTACTGCCCGGCCGGCGTGTACGAATTCGTGAAGACGGACGAAGGCAAGGACCGCCTGCAGATCAACGCGCAGAACTGCGTGCACTGCAAGACCTGCGACATCAAGGATCCGACGCAGAACATCGTCTGGGTCACGCCGGAAGGCGGCGGCGGGCCGAACTACCCGAACATGTAACGAACAAACGGCGCTGCGGCGCCGTTTCTACTTGTGCGCGCGGTTGAAATGCCGCTCGGCGCGCCGCTGCACCGCTTCGAAGAACAGGCTCAGCACCCAGTACACGACGGCCGCCGCCACGTACAGCGGCAACGGCCTGAACGTCACCGAGATCAACTCCTTCGTCACGAGCATCAGTTCGGTCACGGTGATGACGGAGACGAGCGCCGTGTCCTTGATCAGGCTGATGAGGGTGTTGCTCATCGCGGGCACGGCCGTGCGCAGCGCCTGTGGCAGGATCACGAGGCGCAAGGTCTGCGGATACGTGAGGCCGAGGCTGAAGCCCGCGTTCCACTGCCCCTTCCCAACGCCGAGGATGGCCCCGCGCAGGCTCTCGGACAGGTACGCGCCCGCGTTCAGCGACAGCGCGAGGATGCCCGCCGTGACGGGCGCGAATTCGATGCCGACGCCCGGCAGGCCGTAATAGATGACGAAGAGCTGCACGAGCAGCGGCGTGCCGCGAAACACGCTCACGTACAGCGCGGCCGGCCAGCGCAGCGGCGCCCACGGCGCGAGGCGGAGAATCGCAGCGGGAAAGCCGAGCGCGAGCCCGCCGACCATGGCCGCCACCGCGAGCTCGAGCGTATAACCGGCGCCCTTCGCCATCGCGGGCGCGGCATCGCGCAGCAGGTCGATCAGTTCAGTCAGTGCCTGCATGTCAGCATCATGGCGCCCGGGTCGCGTCGACGCCGAACCACTTGACCGACGCCTGCTTCAGGCTGCCGTCGGCACGCGCCTCGTCGAGGGCCCTGTCGACGGCCGCATGGAATTTCGGATTGCCCTTGCGGAACGCGATGCCCATGCGCTCGACGTCCCCCACCCGCGCGCCGGCGCGGATCGGCAGTTGCGAATTCTTCAGCAGATATGCCACCATCAGGCTGTCGTTGAGGGCGGCGTCGATGCGGCCGAACGCGAGGTCCTGCAGGTTTTCCGGCGCGGCCGGATAACTTTTGACCTCGACGCCGGGCACGGCGCGCACCTGCTGCTCGAACACGCTGCCCTGCCCCACGCCCACCTTGCGGCCCTTCAGGTCGGCGAGGCTGTGATAAGTCGTGTTCTCGTTGCGGCGTACGATCAGTTGCGGCGCCGAATAGGTGTATGGCTGGGAGAAATCGAACGCCTGCTGGCGCCGCGGCGTGATGCCCACCTGGCTCACGATGACGTCGTACTTGCCGGCGCCCAGGCCCGCGAGAATGGCCGACCATTCCGTCGTCACGAATTCCGGTGTCACGCCCAGGCGAGCGCAGACGAGCCTGGCGACGTCGACGTCGTAGCCCGCCAACTGCCCCGTCTTCGCATCCTTGAAATTGAACGGAGGATAGGTTCCTTCCAGCGCGACGCGCAGCGTGCCCCGTGCCTTCACGGTATCGAGCAGGTCGGCCGCGCGGGCCCGCAGCGCCGCCGCCGCGAGAACCATGGTCAACAGCAATGTGCGCCGCGTGGTGTTCGGAAATCGAATGTGCATCGGCTCGGCTCTTCGTTCGGACAGAGCTGATTTAACACCGAATCTCGATTATGCGCAAAGGAAATATTGTCGTAAATATATGCTAAAACTGTCGCCGGCCGTGCTTGCCGAAGTTGTGGCCCGTGACGATCAGCGAAGTCTCGACCAGGGTTGACAGGCCCAGCAGCAATTGCACGAGCTTGTCGTCCGGCAGGACCCAGATCGACCCGGACGGCTGTTCGGCGCCCGTCGCGGCCATGATGAGGGGCGCGATCCAGCCGGCGTCCGGGTCGACGTCGAGGATGACGGCGTCCGCGGTCGTCTGCATGTAGACGTCGCCGCCGGGCGCGAGGCGGAAGCGCACGCCGACGCCCGTCTCCTGCGGCTTGACGAGTTCCTGCATCGTGCGGTTGTGCTCTTCGATCCACAGGTCGACGTCCTGCGGGGTTTCCAGCGCGGTCCACGGGACGGGGCGGAAACGGGGACGTTCGCTATCGTTATTATCGTTGGTCTGGTTGGCGTCGGGCGTCATGGTTGTGATCGATCAGGCTTGAGGACGGCGCGTATGCTACGGCATTTCCCGCAGCGTCACCAGCTTTACCGCGACGGCATCGCCATCGATGATCAGCTCGGCAGCGGCGATCGGCAGGCTGAAGCGGCGCCGGCCGGCACTGCCCGGGTTCACGTACAGGACGCCGTCGCGCTCGCTGCTGGCGGGCCGGTGCGAATGACCGGACACGACGACGCGCACGCCGGCCGCGCGCGGGTCGATGTCGAGCGCCTTCAGGTCGTGGATCGCGTACAGCGCGACCGACCCGACGTCGACGCGGGCCGTTTCCGGAATCGCGCGCGCCCACGGCGCCGTGTCGTTGTTGCCGCGGACGACAGTCAGCGGGGCGATGGCCGCCAGGCGCTCGAGGATCTCCGGGCCGCCGATGTCGCCGCCGTGGACGATGTGGTCGGACCCGGCGAGGAAATCGAGCGCCTCGGGCCGCAGCAGGCCGTGCGTGTCGGAAATCAGGCCGACCCGCATCGGTCAGGGTTGGTGATGGTGACGGCTCAACTTGATCGCCGTATAGATCGAGTACAGGGCCGCGAGGCCGACGACGACGTACACGACGCGGCTGGCCGGGCTGCCCGGACCGAACAGCGTGGCGACGATGTCGACGTCGAACAGGCCCACCATCGCCCAGTTCAGGCCGCCGATGATCAGCAGCGCCATCGCGGCGTAGTCGATCCCGGAGATCGCGGTCGTGCCTTCGCGCACGGCGGCGCGTCGTTCGGGCAGGTGCCGGCGTTCCATTGTTGGTGCGTTCATGGTTGCCATCATGTCCTCCTTTGAGAAAAGGTTATCGGCTCACGATAGCAAAAACGCGGGAACGCGTGCGCCGCCTATCCGTTCGGGAATCCGGCGGCGCAGACGCCCGCTCAGCCTTTCCAGGTACGGTTGAGGCCCGTGTCGGTGTGGATCCAGCCGCCTTTCGGGCCGGCGCGGTAGTAGAAACCGACGCCACCCTTGCGGAAGCTCTTCACGAGCCCGCCGAGCACCTCTTCGGTGAGGCCGGCGATGCGCACGTCCGCCGCCTTGCCCGACATGTGCAGCGACTGGCGCGCGGCCGGCACACCCTGCTCGATCAGGCGGTTGTTGGATGCGGGGGTGCGGTAGCCGGACAGGATCTCCAGCGGCCGTTCGAGGCCATAGCGCGCGACGAACGCCTGCGACGCCCACAGCGTTTCGATCAGCTTCGGATCGATGGCGATCGACGCCTTGCCGTTCACGTCGCGCAGCAGGTGGCACAGTTCCTGGTAGGCCGAGTCGATCACCTCGCCATCCTTCCAGTACAGGACGTTGGCGCGCTCACCGCTTTGCGGACGGACCACGGACAGCGTGCGCGGCTTGACCCAGAAGTCGATGTCGACGACCTGGGCATCGAACAGGTCGGGCGGCGGTTCCAGTTCCGTGCTGGGGGCGTCGGTCTGTGTACGGGCTGCCTGCGCGTCAACGAGCGGGACGGCGACAAGCCCCAGCGCGGTCAGGCGCAAGCCGTGGTGTAGAAAGTCTCTGCGGGAAGCCATAACGAACTCATCATTGCAACCCGACTACTATAGCGCATGCGCAGGCAGGAAAAAAGATGAGTTCACGTTGCGTAATGTTACACAACGTTCAAAGCGGGCCTCCGCTCACTGGCTGCAATTGCAAAATTTCTTGCGTGCGGGCGCCATGTCGGCATCGAGGTGCTTCCACAGGAAGTCGCATTCTAGGCCGAAACAGGCCTTGTCCTTGCCCGCGTTGACATAGCCCTGGCGCTCGAAAAAGCCGCTGGCGGACTCCGGGCTCTGCATGTGCAATTTGCTGACGTTCCAGGCGCGCGCCTGGGCTTCGAGGGCCCGCAGCAGGGCGCGTCCGACGCCCTGGCGCAACAGATCCGGCCGGACGTAGCACAGAGGTACCTTGCCCGCCTGGTTCACCAGCGCGAAACCGACCACCTCCAGCGCACCGTCCCCGTCGCGCTCCGCGACGACGGCAAAGTTGCTGGGCGACGACAGCCAGCCCAGCACGTTCTGGGTCGTCTTGTTGCCAAGCCAGGCCTGCAGGACGTCGGGACGGCCGCCGTGGTCGGGCACGCAGCCCTCTTCGATCGAACGGCGCAGCAGCCGGCATGCGGCCGGCGCGTCATTCGGTGTTGCCTGGCGAATTTCGATACCCATTGTTTTCAGCATCAACCTGGAAAGCACGATGTTTCAGCGAAGGCCGGACTATAACCCAAACCGGATTTACCTGCTTTGAAGCGGTCCGTAGCGTATGCATGCCACATATGGCGACTAAGCATATGATAAAAATGTTCTTTTGTTTTGCTATTTTTTAACGGATCATCGATTATCCCTAGAGAGTCTTTACAAGGAAAAAACAATATGGCGATCCCTTCCGTTTCCTCGCTGCGCCGCGCGTTACTGGCGCTGGCGCTCGGCAGTGCCGTGGTCCCGTTTACCGCCCAGGCCGCCGACGTGGAACTGTTGAACGTGTCCTACGACGTGGCACGCGAGCTGTACAAGGACATCAACCCGGCCTTCGTCGCCGAATGGAAAAAATCGACGGGCGACACCGTCACGATCAAGCAGTCGCACGGCGGCTCCAGCAAGCAGGCGCGCGCCGTCGCGGACGGCCTGGAAGCATCCGTCGTGACGATGAACCAGGCCAACGACATCGACATGCTGGCCGACCGCGGCCTCGTCGCGAAGGACTGGGCAAAGAAATTCCCGGACAATGCCGCGCCCTACTACTCGACCATGGTGTTCCTGGTCCGCAAGGGCAATCCGAAAGGCATCAAGGATTGGGCCGACCTCGCCAAGCCCGGCGTGAAAGTCGTCATCCCGAATCCGAAGACCGCCGGCAACGGCCGCTACACGTATCTGGCGGCCTGGGGCTCGGTGATCAAGAAAGGCGGCAACGAAGCGCAGGCGCGCGACCTCGTCGGCAAGATCTTCAAGAACGTGCCCGTGCTGGACGCCGGCGGCCGCGCCGCCACCACCACGTTCACGCAGCGCCAGATCGGCGACGCCCTCGTCACCTTCGAGAACGAAGTGAACCTCGTGCGCGCCGAGTTCGGCAACGACTTCGAAGTCGTGTACCCGTCCATTTCCGTGCTGGCCGAGTCGCCGGTGGCCGTCGTCGACAAGGTCGTCGACCGCAAGGGCGTCCGCAAGCAGGCGACGGGCTACCTCAACTTCCTGTACACGGACGCGGGCCAGACGATCGGCGCCAAGCACTACATGCGCGTGCGCAACGAGAAAGTCATGAAGCAGTTCGCGGCCAACTACAAGCCGATCCAGTTGTTCACCGTGGATGATGTGTTCGGCGGATGGCGTGCCGCGCAGAAACGTCACTTCGATGACGGTGGGGAATTCGATAAGATTTACACCTCTAAATGAGACAGATTGGATAGTCCGTTCAAAAAGAAGGCCCTGCGGCAACGCGGGGCTTTTTTTTCTTGTAGAATCTTGCCGTTAGACTCGATATTTCACTGCGAGACATAGACATATGTCAAACTTTGATGCTATCGTTCACTTATTGTTGCCGCATAGCATGTCGCTATCTGCCAACCCGACGTTTTGATGCTCCGCCGCCGTCCGGCGCCCGACCATTAACCGTACCCTGACAACCATCCATGATCAAAAAATTCCTCGCTGCCGTAGTGATGACGATCTCCAGCGCAGCGGCCTTCGCCGTGCCGTTCGGATCGCAATCGGTGCTGGTGGTCGAAGACGACACCGGCAAGGTGCTGTTCGAAAAGAACGCCAGCACCGTCGCGCCGATCGCTTCGCTGACCAAGCTCATGACCGCCATGGTCGTTCTCGACGCCCACCAGGACATGAACGAACCGATCGAGATCGAAAAGGAAGACGTCGACATGCTGAAGCACAGCACGTCGCGTGTGCCCGTCGGCGCCACCATTCCGCGCCGTGACGTGCTGCAGCTGGCCCTGATGTCCTCGGACAACCGCGCCGCCGCCGCGCTGGGCCGCACCTATCCGGGCGGCATCGACGCCTTCCGCGCCGCCGTCAAGCGCAAGATCGCCGCGCTGGGCATGTCGCAGACCGTCATTGAGGAGCCGACCGGCCTCTCCCCGAACAACCGTTCGACGGCCGCCGACCTCGTCAAGATGGCGACCGCGGCATCGAACTACGCGGAGATCACCCGCATCACGACGTCGTCGAAGGACCTGATCAACATCAAGGGCCGCGACGTCGAATACCACAACACGAACCGCCTCGTCGGCGCCAAGGGCTGGGACATCGGCCTGTCG
The DNA here is from genome assembly GCA_045810485.1 of Massilia sp. Classification (GTDB taxonomy): domain Bacteria; phylum Pseudomonadota; class Gammaproteobacteria; order Burkholderiales; family Burkholderiaceae_D; genus Telluria. The sequence continues at coordinate 14,017 of JBJMVU010000338.1, forward strand.
AAGACGGGCTACACGCAGGAAGCGGGCCGCTGCCTGATCATGCGCGTGAAAGCCGCGGGCAAGAACGCGACGATGGTGCTGCTGAACGCGGGCGCGTCGTCCGTCCGCATCCTGGACGCCCTGAACATCCGCCGCCACGTGCTGGGCGACGCCGGCCCCGTGGCGACGCGCGGCGATGCGCCCCGCGTGCGCGCCTCCGCGGGCGGCCCGCGCATCCGCGCGTCCGTCGGTGGGGCATCCCGCCGCGGCCACAAGCATGTGACCGTGACGCGGCACCGCCGCCATCGCTGATCGGGCGACCGATCGCCTACGAGGCCGGGACGGGCAACCGTTCCGGCCTTTGTCATTTCCGGCTCCGGTATGATGGCGTTTTTTTCCAAACCGACTCCGTGATGAAGCGTATTCCAGTCCTTGCCGCCGGCGCCCTCCTCCTCGTTGCCGTCACCAGCTTCGCCAGCCCCTGGTGGACGCTGCACAGCCTGCGCGGCGCCGCCGCGCGCCACGATGGCGGCGCCGTCGCGGCGCAGGTCGACTTCCCCGCGCTGCGGACCAGCGTCAAGGAGCAGATGCAGGCGTCGCTGAAGCGGGACATGGGCTATGGCGCGGGCCTCGCGATGGCGCTCGTCAATCCGCTCGTCGACGCGGTCGTGACGCCGGCGGGCGTGGCCGCCATGGTCGAGCACGGCAAGGTGTCGATCGGGAAGGCGCATCCGGCGCCGGCGGCGGCCGAGCCGGCGCCGCCATCGGACAAGCCGCACTATGCGCTGCGCTACCGCGGCTGGAACAGTTTCGCCGTCACGGCGGACGATGGCGGCAGCTTCGTGTTCCGGCGCGACGGCCTGTGGCGCTGGAAGCTGGCCGGGATCGAACTGGCACGAGGTGGCTGAAATCGAGGTGGCTGAAATCGGCTAGCGCGACTTCAGCTGGCGCACGTGGCCTTCCAGCTCGGCGAAGGTCGGACGCTCCGTGGCCGAGATGACCTTGCGGCCGAATTCCACCGCGATCGTCGGCGCGTAGCCGTTCATGGACGCCAGCAGCGTCACCTTCACGCATTGCAGCGCCTTGACGACTTCCTGGTGGCGCCGGTGCAGCAGGTTCGCGAGCGGCGCGACGAGGCCGTACGACAGCAGGATGCCCAGGAACGTGCCGACCAGCGCGGCCGCGATCAGGCCGCCCAGTTCCGCCGGCGGCCGGCCGATGGCGCCCATCGTGTGCACGACGCCCATCACGGCCGCGACGATGCCGAACGCGGGCATGCCGTCGGCCAGTTTGTGGATCGCCTGCACGGGGATGTCGGCGTCTTCCTGGTAGGTGTCGATCTCGTTGTCCATCAGGTTTTCCAGCTGGTAGCTGTTCATCGTCCCGGACACCAGCAGGCGCAGGTAATCGGTGAGGAAATCCATCAGGTGGTGGTCCACCAGGACGATGCGGTATTTCGTGAAGATGGCGCTGTCGTACGGCGCGTCGATCTCGTTCTCCAGCGCCATCAGCCCTTCCCGGCGCACCTTCGTCAACAGGTCGAACATGAGCGCCATCAGCGCCATGTACAGTGCGCGGGTATAGCGCGAGCTGTGGAACAGCATCGGCAGGCTGTCCCAGGTGAGGCTGATCGCCTTGCGGTCGTTGGCGATGATGAAGGCGCCCAGGGCGCCGCCGAAGATCATCAGGAGTTCGTAGGGCTGGAACAGCGCGGCCAGGTGTCCGTCCTGCAGCACGAACCCGCCGAACACCGCCAGCAGCACGATCACGAAACCCACGACAATCAACATGATACCGCTCCGATAACTTTTTCCAGACCGCAACTTTAACATTGTTGCCAATAGGAAAGCAAAGGTTGTGCGTGAGTGTTGGTCAATCGATTGCGATATGGCAGGCAGGCGGGTACGCTGGCATTTTATGGAAATCAAAATTCCAATGAAATTCGCAGCGTTTTTTCGCAACCTCAACCTGGGCCGTCCGCCCGCGCCCACCCGTGCGGTGCTGGAGGCGGCATTCACGGAAGCGGGCGCCGTCAACCCCTGTTCATTCCTGACGAACGGCACGGTGGTGTTCGAAACGGGTACGCCGGCCAGGGCTTCGCGCATCCTGAAAGCGGTCCAGGCCACGCTGCGTCGCGACGGCTTCGACGAACCGGCCGCGCTGCGCGACGTGGCCGGGTTGGCTGCGCTGGTCGCCAGCGATCCGCTGGCGGGCGTGGCGCTGGACGACGTCTACGCGCCCTGCGCCACGTTCCTGATCGGGTCGCCGGCGGAGGACGTGCCCTGTCCTTCAACGAATGCGAAGGGCGATGTGCGCGTGGTGAGCTGGCATGACGGGATGCTGCTGTCGCTGACCTATCAGCGCGGCGGCACCGCGGGTAGCCCGAACGCGTTCGTCGAGCGCACGCTGGGCGTGCCGGCGACGACCCGGGTATGGAACACGATCGTCAGGCTCGTCGGCAAACATGCCGCTACACCGGATCCTTGACGACCCGGTCGACGTAGCACCAGCCCCAGGTCTCGCCCGGCTCCTTCGAGCGGATCACCGGGTGGTCCGTCGCATGGAAGTGCTTCGTGGCGTGCTTGTTCTTCGACTGGTCGCAGCAGCCGACGTGGCCGCACGTGAGGCACACGCGCAGGTGCACCCACGTGTCGCCCGTTCGAAGGCATTCCTCGCAACCGTCGGTATTGCCCTCGTGGGTCACGATGTGATGAAAGTGCGTGCAGTCGTTGCTCATGTCGTCTCCTATTGTTCCACCATTCCCCGCAGCCCGCTGGCCCGGTGTGTGCGCCGCAGGATCGCTTCGCCCAGCACGGCGGGCGCCGGCGTCGTCAGGGTGAACTGGCGGCTCGCGCGCGTGATGCCAGTGTAGACTAGCTCGCGCGCCAGCACGGCGCCCCCCTCTTTCGGCAGGGCCAGCACCGTGTGCGCGAATTCCGAGCCCTGCGATTTGTGGACCGTCATCGCGTACGCCGTCTCCACGTGGCGCAGGCGCGTGGCCAGCACGCTGCGCACCTTGTCGCCTTCGAGGAACCACACGCGCAGCGAGCCGGGACGGGCCGGATCGGGCAGCGCGAGGCCGATGTCGCCGTTGAACGTGCCCGTCGGGTAGTCGTTGCGGGTGACCATGACGGGACGCCCCACATACCAGTCGCCGCGCTGGATCAGGCCCGCGTGCGCGAGGCGCAGTTCGATGGCGTCGTTCAGGCCCTCGACGCCCCACTCGCCTTCGCGCACGGCGCACAGCACGCGGAACGCTTCGAAGCGCTGCAGCACGGCGCGCACCCAGTCCTCGTGATTCGCATGGGCCCCGCTGCCGGCGCGCAGCAGGTCGAGGTAGGGCCGGTAGCCTTCGTTCGCCAGCTGGATCACGTGATGCTGGTGCGCGTGGTCGATCCAGCGCAGCACGCCGGCGGCGTCCGGCGCGCGCAGTGCGGCGGACGCGCCGTCGACGTCGCCCGCGTTGACGGCCAGCGCCAGCCTGCCGATCGGGCCGCCGAAGCGGCGGCTGTGGCGCAGCATCACGGTCTGCTGGGCGAGCGGGCCGCCGCTGCCGGCGTACTCGCCCGGGATCGTTTCGCCGCTCGCGGCCTGCACGTACGCGAGCGTGCCGGCGTCGTAGCGGCCGGCCTGCGCATCGTGGCACAGGTCGCCCAGCACGGCGCCCGCCTCGACGGACGCCAGCTGGTCCTTGTCGCCCAGCAGGATCAAGGTGGCGCCCGCGGGCAGCGCGTCCAGCAGCGACGCCATCATCTCCAGGTGCACCATCGACGCCTCGTCGACGATCAGCACGTCGACGTCGAGCGGATTACCGCGGTGGTGCGCGAAACTGCGCGTGTCCGGACGTGCGCCCAGGAGGCTGTGCAAGGTGCGCGCGGCGCCCATGCGCGCCGTCAGTTCGCGCAGCGGCAAGGCGCCGCCCACGCGGTCGGCCAGCTCGGTCAGCGCCTTGTCGATCGACTGCTTCAGGCGCGCCGCGGCCTTGCCGGTCGGGGCGGCGAGCGCGATGCGCTGGCGCGCGGCGTCCGGCGCCGTCGCGAACAACAGCGCCAGCAGCCGCGCCACCGTGTACGTTTTACCGGTGCCCGGACCGCCCGTGATGATGGCGAACGCGCCGCGCAGCGCGACGGCGCAGGCGATGCGCTGCCAGTCCGGCGTCTCGCCCGCGCGCTGGGCGCCGAACAACGCTTCCAGCCACGTGTGGGCCTGGTCGATGTCGACGTCGCGGCGTTCTTGCGCGCGCACGCGCACGCACGTGGCGACGAGGGTCTCGTCGCGCCAGTAGCGGCGCAGGTACAGCCGCGTGTCGTCCAGCACGAGCGGCTGGTCGTAATCGAGGTCGCCCACGCGCCACACCTGGTCGCACGTCGCCAGGTGCGATATCCAGCCCTTCACGCCGCGCGGCAGCGGTTTCGCCGCTTTCGCCAGCGCTTTCCAATCCTCGTCGGCCCAGCCGAGCAGCGCGGCCGGGTCGCCCGCCAGGTCGTCCAGCAGCAGGCAGCTGTGGCCCCGCCCTTCCAGTTCGGACAGCACGAGGGACGCCAGCAGCAAAGGCGTCGACTTCGCGCACGCCGCCTCGCCCAGGCTCGCGACGAAGCGCGCGAACACGCCCGACAGGCGGCGCAACTCGCCCGCCTCGGTCAGGCGTTCGACCTCGGCCCAGAACGCGGTCGCGTCGATGGTCGCATCAAGCTTCATGCTCATCCTTTCCCAGCAGCCGGTCGAGGCCGTCCAGCAGTTCCAGGTCCGGCTCGACCAGGTAGCAGCCATGCGTGGCCGGGTTGCCGATCCCGCGCAGGAACAGGAACACGGCGCCGCCCAGGTGCTCGTGCGGCGAGTAGTCGGCCCCCAGGCGCGAACGCAGCAGGCGGTGCACGGCCAGCATGTAGATCGCACCCTGGATGTCGTAGCGGTGCTCGGCCATGCCGGCCGCCATCGCGGCCTGCGTGTACGCCGCGTCGCCCGGTCCCAGCGCGTTCGACTTGTAGTCCAGCACCCAGTAGCGGCCGTGGCATTCGAACACGAGGTCCGTGAAGCCTTTCAGCATGCCGTGCAGCCGGCGCTCGGGCAGGATCGGGCGCGGCGTGTTGCCCAGCATGTGGCGGCGGCACAGGCGGTCGAGCGCCGCCACGTCCAGCTGGCGGCTGGGGAACCAGAATTCCATCTCGGCCAGCGGAGCGTCGACGTCCGCCAGCGCGCAGCCGACGGGCGGCAGTGGCGTGACGGCGATCATGCGCAGCCAGGCCAGCGCGTCGTCGAGCCGGTTGCCCCAGCCGGCGCGCTGGATGCGCTGTGCGACCCGAGCCTGGTACTCTTCCTCGTCGACCTGGCCGAAGCCCTCCCGCGCCATCCATTCCAGCTGCTCGTGCAGGAAGTTGCCGGGACCGGCGCCGCGCGGGAAGCGGTGCCACGGCGCGTCCTCGCTGTGCTTGACGGGCACGACGCCCGGGTCCTCTTCCTCCAGCAGGTTTTCTTCCTGCGGCCGCGTGGGCGGCGCGCCGGACACCGTGTTTTTTGTGAGCGACGTGAACGAGCCCACGGCCCAGTTGCGTTCGAAGCGCGCCTCGAAACGGGGCGGCTCGACGAGTGCCGGCCGCACATCCTGGCGGCGCAGCGGCGTGCAGCCGTCCGGGCTGGCCAGCGCATGCAGTTCGATGCCGTCCACGTCGCCGCGCAGGTGTTCCCAGCGCTCGCGCACGGCGGCCGCGGGCACGGGCGCGCCGCCCGTCAGCAGATAGCCGAGCGCCGATTCGTGCAGCTGGTTCTCGCCCTTTTTCCGCGCGGCGACCGCGGCGACGCCCAGCCACAGGAAGTGGCGCGCCCGCGTCAGCGCCACGTACAGCAGGCGCAGGTCTTCCTCCAGGCGCGCGCGGTCGACGGCTTCCATGGCCGCGTCGGACAGCGCGAGGTCGATGCGGCGCTCGCCATCCTCTTCCACGTATTCGAAGAACGCGCGGTTGCGGCGGTCGGTCTTGCGCGCGGTGACGGCGAACGGCAGGTACACGAGCGGATACTCCAGGCCTTTCGACTTGTGCACCGTGACGACCTTGACGAGTTCCGCGTCCGATTCCAGTCGCAGCACGCGTTCGTCGCCACCCTCGCCCACGCCTTCGACCTGTTCCGCGAACCAGCGGATCAGCGCCTGTTCGCCATCCAGCTCGCGGCTCGCTTCCTGCAGCAGTTCCGCGAGGTGCAGCAGGTTCGTGAGGCGGCGCTCGCCGCCCGGCGCCGCCAGCAGCTTGGCGGGCAGCCCGAGTTCGTGGATGAAGCGGCGCAGCATCGCGAGCACGCCCTGCCGCTGCCAGGCCTGGTGCAGCGATTTCAGCTGCTCGACGCGCACTTCCCACGCCAGTTCGTCGCTCGCCAACTGCGCCAGTTCCGCCAGCGGCAACGCGCACGTGGCGGTCGCGAACGCGGCGCGCGCGAGCGTGACGTCGAGCGGGTTCGCCACCGCCTGCAGCCAGCGCAGCACATCGCGCGCTTCGTCGCTCTCCACCACGGACTCCTGGTCCGACAGGTACACGCTCGCGACCTTCCTCTGCACGAGCGCGCGGCGCACGGCCGCCGCCTCGCGCCGGTCGCGCACGAGGATCGCGATATCGGCCGGTTTCAGGAGCGTGAAGCGGCCGGCGTCGTCACGGAAGCCGACGCGCGCATCGTTCAGCAGGCGCACGATGTGCTCCGCGCAGTGCTGGGCGAAGAATTCGCGGTAGTCGTCCGCGCGCAGGTCCTCGACGTCCGCCACGCCGACCGCCAGCGCCTGGAACGGGCCGTCGACGCCGACCAGCTGCTGCTTGCGTCCCGCCGCGTCGACGGCGTCGAACGGCAGCGGATTGTCCTCGCCCTTGCGGAAGCGGAAGGCGCCCGCCGCGTAATTCCCTTCCGCGTGGCGGAACAGCTGGTTCACGGCGGCGACCAGCTGGCGCGTCGAGCGGTAGTTCGTGCCCAGCTGGTAATGGCGGCCGTGCGTGGCGCGGCGTGCCGACAGGTAGCTGTGGATGTCGGCGCCGCGGAAGCCGTAGATCGACTGCTTCGGGTCGCCGATGAGGAACAGGCCGCGCGCCGGATCGTTGTCGGCCACGCGGTACAGCAGGTCGAAGATGCGGTACTGGTCGGGCGACGTGTCCTGGAATTCGTCGACCATCGCCACCGGATACTGGTCGAGGATGCGCCGGCGCAGCGCTTCGCCGTTGGGTCCCTCGAGCGCGTCCTTCAGGCGCGCCAGCATGTCGGCGAAGCCGAACTGGCGGTTGCGGCGCTTCAGCTCCGCCATGCGGTGCGCGATGGCGCAGGCGGCGTGGCGCAGCAGCGCGTGGGCGACCGGTGCGATCGCATCGAGCCCTTGCTTGAGCGCGGTCGTGTGCTCGAAGCACTCGGGGACCGGTGCGTTGTAGTCCTTGCTGAACGCATCGAGGATGCCATCGGGTGTCAGTCGGGCCCACAACGCGTCGGTTAGTTGCGGATAGTGCGCTTGCGGATCGACGGCCCAGCGGCGCAGCGCATCGAACGCCTTCGCCAGCGAATCCGCACGCATCTTGTTGCCGTTGAACGCCTTGGCGTTCACGCCGCGCTGGGCCGCGATCCACGATTCCATCGCATCCGCGCGCGCTTGCCAGCCGTCCTTCAGCCGCGCCAGTTCGTCGCGCTGCGTGCGTTCCGCTTCGGCGATGACGGCGCCGAGCGGCCGCTCGCTCAGGTCGTCGATGCGCCCGGCGCGCTGCACCAGTTCGCGCACCGACCGTTTCAGCGCGTCGACGTCGCTCCAGCACGACAGGAGGCTCGTCAGCGCCACGCCGGACAACGGGTACACGTGCTGGCGCCAGTAATCGTGCGCCGCGTCCTCGAACAGCGCGCGCTCGTCGCTGACGAGTTCTTCGTCGAACAGGCTGCCGCTGTCGAAGGCGTGCTCGCGCAGCATGCGCTGGCACCACGCGTCGATGGTGAAGACCGCCGCCTCGTCCATCGTCTCGGCCGCGAGAACCAGTCGGTGCGCGGCGACGAGCCGGGACGCCTCGTCGTCGTACGCGCCGGCCAGCGCTTCCAGGTAGGGATCGTCGGCTTCCGCCTCGCCGCGGAAGCAGGCCGCCGCCTGCACGAGACGCTCGCGCACGCGGTTCGACAGCTCGCGCGTGGCGGCGCGCGTGAAGGTCATCACGAGGATCTCGGGCGGCATCAACGGGCGCGTAAAACCGCTGTCGCCACCGTGGCCGAGCACGAGGCGCAGGTACAGCGCGGCGATGGTCCACGTTTTACCCGTGCCCGCGCTGGCCTCGATGAGGCGCGAGCCGTGCAGCGGGAAGCTCAAGGCGTCGAGGAGCTGGCTCATGCCTCGCCTCCTTCGAAGCGGGTCACCGTCACGCTGTCCTTCAGCCAGGCGACGAGGGGGCCGTACAGCGCCTCGGCCACCAGCGGCCAGCCGCCGGCCGCGCGCAACAGCGCGAATTCCGGCCACAGGCGCGCGAGGCACGGGTCGGTGACTTCGCCGTCGATCTCGAAACCGCCGTCATACGTCTCGCGCGCGTCGCCGCCGGAGAAGTGGGCCAGCGCCGTCTTGCACGCGACGGGAAGCGGCCGGTCGAGATTCGAGCGCCACAGCGCCACCAGCGTCTCCAGTTGCGCGAGCGCCTGGCCACGGTCCAGCGGCGCCATCGCCAGGCTCGCGTCGCGTGCGACCATGACCCCGCCGACCGGCTCGCCCATCGCGGCCGCCGCCAGTTGCCGCAGCCACGGGCCGATCAGCTTGTCGCCGCGCGGCTCGCCCTTGCGGTCCAGCGCCTTGGACGACATCTGCAGCAGCCACACCGTGCCTTCGTCGTTGCTGCGCAGGCGGTCGATCCAGTCTTCGATGCGCACGCCGCCCACCTCCACGCTGACGACGAGTTTCGGCGCCGGGTCCGGATAACGCGCGCCCAGCGCAAGCCATTCGCGGCGCACGGGCACGAGGTCGTCGACGAGCTGCTGCTGCCACTGCCGGCCCACGAGGCCGATCGGCAGCACGCCTTCGCGGGCCAGCCGCGCGGCGCGCGTCTCCAGCACCTGGCGCACCTCGTGCGGCGCTTCCGGCGTGCCGCTGTCATCCAATAATGTGTCTTCCAGGAAGTAGCGGTCGAGGGCATCGAGCGAAAACGGTTCCTCGTCCTCGCCGACGACTTCGAGGTCGTTGAACGTCACGCCGAGGCGGCGGCGGAAGAAGAAGCGCGCGGGCTGGCGCAGGAAACTCGCCAGCTCGCCCAGGGTGAGGCGGTAGCCGGCATCCAGTTCGAAGGGAGGCAGCGCGTCATCACCGACGCCCGCCGGTTCGGCGCCGTGCGCGGAACGCCACTCGCCCGCATACGTGAGCAGGCCGCCGCGCTCGAAGTAGCGGCGCGAGAACGGCTGCAGCGCGTGCACGGTGGTGCGCTCGGCCAGGTCGAGGTCCCAGCCGGCGGCCAGGTAATCGCGCAGCTGCGACACGAGCACGGACGCCGGCTGCTCCGTGTTGTCGCGCACGTTGCGGCCCACCCAGCTGACGTACAGCTTGTCGCGCGCGGCCAGTACCGCTTCCAGCATCAGGTAGCGGTCGTCGTCGCGGCGCGAGCGGTCGCCGGGGCGGCTCAACCCCGGCAGCGCCAGCAGGTCGAAATCGGACTGGTGGCCGCGGCGCGGGAAGTCGCCGTCGTTCATGCCCAGCAGGCAGACGACGCGGAACGGCACGGCGCGCATCGGCATCAAGGTACAGAACGTGACGCCGCCGGATACGAACTGGTGCGAGAGCGCAGGCTGGTCGAGCTGGCCGAGCCACGCCTCGCGCATCACGGCAAGCGACACGGGTTCGTCGAACAGCGCGTTCTCGCAGATCTCCAGCCAGCATTGCAGCGCTTCTTCCAGCTGGTGCAGCGTCAGGCGGTCTTCCTCGTCCGTCGCGCGGAAAAACCTGGCCAGCAGCGCGCGGGCGCAATCGCCCCACGCCATCGGCGTCTGGACGCGGTCGAGATCGTCGCGCCACGCGAGCAGCGCCTCGACGAGTTCCGCCAGCGAACCGGCGAGCGCGGCATCGAGGCCGCCCACTTCCGGATACGGTTCGATGTCGCGGAAGCTGGCGCCGTGACCGGTCGCATAGCCGAGCAGCATGCGGCGCACGCCGAACAGCCACGAATTCTGTTCGCCGGCCGAGCCGAGGCCCAGGCCCGCGCGATGCCGCTGGTCCAGGCCCCAGCGCACGCTGGCGCCCTCGATCCAGTGCCCGAGGATGGGCAGGTCGCCGTCTTCCAGGCCGAAGCGGGCGGCCAGCGCGGGCACGTCGAGCAGGTCGCGCACCTCGCTCTGGCGGCAGCGCTGCTGCGGCAGGCGCAGCAGCCACTCCAGCGCCACGAGCAGCGGGTTCACGCTGCGGTCTTTCACGTCGCCGATCTCGAACGGGATGTAGCGCGGGTCGCTGCGCTTGTGCTGGTCGAACACGGCGTGCACGGCGGCCGAGAAGGTCTCGATGTCCGGCACCATCACGACGACGTCGCGCGGGCGCAGCGGATCGTCCCGCTCTTGCGCGAACCACGACAGCAGCTGGTCGTGCAAGACCTCGACTTCGCGCTGGGCGCTGTGGGCGATGTGGAATTCGATCGAGCGGTCTTCAAGCGGCGGCGGCGTGTGCGGATGTTCGGACAGCGGCAGCAGGTCGCGCACGGCGGCCTGCACCTGGCCCAGGAGAGTCTCGGGCTCGTCGTCGGAGAACAGGTCGATGCGCAGGTTGCCGAATTGCGCGCCCTCGCCGTTGTCGAATTCGTCGAGCATGCGCACGAAGTCGCGGCCCTGCCGGCCCCAGCTCGCGAGCAGCGGGTGGCTGTGCGCGTGCAGCTGCTCGACGGGGATGTCGGACAAATCGCTGCCGTTGCGGTGCTGCTGCCGTTTATACGCGGCGCGCAGCAGTTCGCGGCCTTCGATGATGTCGCCCCAATAGAACCGGCACGGATTCGGCACCGCCAGCAGCACCTGCGTGTGGCGCGACAGGCCCGCCATCGCCTGGATCGTCTGGTACGGCAACGTCGACATGCCGAACAGGATCACACGACGCGGCAGGCGCAGCACGGGTGCGCGGTCCTCGAGCACGGCCGCCATGAATTGCTGGTGGATCGTCGCGCGGCCCGACCAGCGGCGCTCCGGCGGCAGGCTCGCGTGGATCTCGCGCCAGAGCTGCGCCTGCCAGCACTGGTCGGGCGCCAGCGGGATCGGCTCGCCGCCGGGGCGGCGCAACTGGTCGCGATGTTCCGCCCAGTCGGCGAGCCAGTCGGCGCGGTAGACCTGGTACTGGTCGTAAAGATCCGCGAGACGTTCGGCCAGCTGCAGGCGGCGCTCGGCGTCGCCGTCGGACAGGAAGTGGCGCAGCGGTTCGAATTTGTCCTTTTCCAGGAGCTCGGGCAGCAGGCGCATGAGGCGCCACGTGAGCGCGTCCTTGTCGAACGGCGAGCGGCGCGGCACCCGTTCCGGGCCCAGCATGCCGCGGTACGCCTCCCACTGGAAGCGGGCCGGCAGCGCCACGCGCGTGGCCGCGCACACGCCCAGCTCTTCCGCCAGCGCGATCTTGAGCCACTCGGCCACGCCATTCGACTGGACGAGCATGATCTCTTCCTCCAGCGGGCCGAGCGGATTGTCGCGCAGCCAGTCGAAGACGGCGGCGCGCAGCAGCTCCATCTGGTTGCCGTGCAAAATGAGGAGGCCGGGGCGGATCGGGGATGGCATGACGGGACGTGGCGAAGGGACTCGCGCAGCATACTACTTCCGGCCGCGCGGCGGTAGAGCTGACAGGCGTTCAGGCCTGGCTCAGGTCTGATGATCCTGCTGGCGCGCGCCCAGTTCGGCGAGGATGTGGCGTTCCAGCCGCGCCTGCAGGGCGCGCAGCCGGGCCGCGAGCGTGCGGGCGTGGCCCAGCGCGCCCGGCTCGACCTGGCGTTCCAGATCGGCGCACACCTCCCCGAAGCCGAGGGCCCCGACCGTGCGCGCCGCCGATTTCAGCCGGTGCGCCACCGCGGCCGCCCGGGACGGTTCCTGCGCGGCCAGTGCGCGATCGATCTCGTGCATGCCGTCGCGCGCCGCGTCCAGGAACAGGAAGGCGTATTTGCGCATGCGCTCGGGCTGGCCCCCGAACGCGTCGGACAGCACGCCCAGGTCGAGCAGAGTGTCCGCCTTGCGGGCGTCCGGCGCGCCGGGCCGCCGCACGCCGCGGCCGAGCGCGCGCGCGATCGTCGCAACGAGCGTCTCGGGGGCGGCCGGCTTCGTCAGGAATTCATCCATGCCGGCCGCGAGGCAGCGGGCCTGGTCCTCGATGCCGGCGTTCGCCGTCATCGCGATCACCTTCAGGCCGGCCAGCACAGGATTCGCGCGGATGCGCCGCGTCGCCTCGTAACCGTCCATCACGGGCATCTGCACGTCCATCAATACGCAGTCGACACGATGCCCCGCCAGCTGCGCGAGGGCCTGGGCGCCGTCATCCGCGACGACGACCGCCGCGCCGGCATCCTCCAGCAGTTCCTGCGCCACCAGCTGGTTGAACGCATTGTCCTCGACCAGCAGGATCGTCAGGCCGGCCAGCGCGCCCTCTTCCGCCTGCGTCGCCTCGGCGGCTGGATGGCCGCTTGCCACCGGCTGCAGGCGCGCCGTGAACCAGAACGTGCTGCCCTCGCCCGGCGTGCTCGTCACGCCGACCGTCCCGCCCATCAGTTCCGCCAGCTGCTTGCTGATGACGAGGCCGAGGCCCGTGCCCCCGTGCACGCGCGTCGTCGACGGGTCGGCCTGGTGGAACGGCGCAAACAGCTGCGCCAGGTCGTCCGCCGCGATGCCGATGCCGTGGTCCTCGACGTCGAAGCGCACGAGCAGGTCGGCGCCGACCGTGCGCGCGACGCGGGCCCGGACGTGGACGGCGCCGCGCTCGGAAAACTTGATGGCATTGCCGACGAAGTTCAACAGCACCTGTTCCAGCCGCAGCGGGTCGCCGCGGACCGGCCACTGCAATTCCGGCGCCACGTCGAACACGAGCTCGAGGCCGCGCGCCGTCGCCTGCGCCCCCAACTGGCTCTCGACGTTGCGCTTCAGCGCGGCGAATGTGAAGTCGCGCAGTTCCAGCTCGACCTTGCCCGCCTCGATCTTGGAAAAGTCGAGGATGTGGTTGATGATGCCCAGCAGGTGCTGCGCCGAATGCTGGATCTTGCCCAGGTAGTCGCGCTGCTTGGTGTCTTCCGCGCGCTTGGCCGCCAGGTAGGCCATGCCGATGATGGTGTTCATCGGCGTGCGGATCTCGTGGCTCATATTCGACAGGAAGTCGCTCTTCGCGCGGCTGGCCGCGTCGGCCTGCGCCTTCAGCGCATGCAGCTCCGTCACGTCGGTCGACACGCACAGCACCGCCTCGACCTCCCCGTCGACGTCGAAGCGCACGGGCACCTTCACGCTCCACAGCTCGCGCGCGACGCCGTCGCTGCCGGCGAACGTGTTTTGCACGGCGCGCTTCTCGCCCAGTTCCAGCACGGGGCGGTCCAGCGCCCACAGGGCGTCGGCCTGCGCGGGCGGCATCACCTCGCGGTCGCGCAGGCCCACGATCTCGCTCGCCGGCAGGCCGCACGCCGCCGCCATCTTCGCGTTGACGTAGCGGTAGCGGCGGTCACGGTCTTTCAAATAGACGTAGGCGTCGACGCTGTCGAGCACGAGGTCGAGCAGGCGGCGCTGGTCCACGGCCGTCTTGCGCGAGCGGGCCAGGTTGAGGAACAGCACGTACGCGAGGAGTGTCGCGCCGAAGCCGCCCGCGCCGGCCAGCCAGGGGAACACGTGGCCGAACTCGCCGGCAAGGTCGGCACGGCGGGCGACGAAGCGGGCCTTCCACAGGTTGTCGTCGAAGCGCACGGGCAGCACGGCTTCCAGCAGGTCGTCGGCGTCCGCCGGTGCCGCGGCGGCGCCGTCGTACAGCAGATTGTCCGCGCCGTTCACGTGCAGCACACCGGTCACGCGGTTGTCGGCTGCGGCGTACAGCTGCAGCGCGACGGGCGCATCGCCGCCCGGCAGGGCGCCGCGCACGAGGGCCGGAATGGAAAAGCCGATGCCGACGGAGCCCGCATACGCCGCGCGCCGGCCCTCGACGTCGGGCGGGACGGCGCCCTCCGTGCGGTAGACGGGCATGCGCAGGCCGAGGGCGAGATGGCGCACGGGGCGTTCCACGACGAGGGGCTTGCCGGACGCCGCCATGCGGCCGTTGTCGCGCGCCATGGCGAGCGTCTGCGCGACGGCGGGCGCGCCGCCCGCCAGGTCGACGCCCGCCTTTTCGGGCAGCCACGGCTCCAGGTACGTGAGCACGGTGTGGAACGGACGATGCACGGCGGGCCGGATCGCGAAGTCCGGATAGCCGGCCGGATCGAGGCTGCGGTCCGCGCGCACGCCGGCGACGAACGCGTCGCGCGCGCCCTCTTCCACGTAGGCCGCGTAATTGACCGATTCGAGCGCCGGATAGTGCCCGGCCACGTCCAGCGTCTCGACATAGCGGTGGAATTCCAGCCGCGTCACGGCGCCGCCGCGCGCCTGGAACAGCCCGGCCAGCCCGCGCACGACGTCCGCATAGGAGTGGACGGCGCCGGCCAGTTGCTGGCGGCCGGTGCGCGCCAGGTGGTCGAAGCGGGCCTGCGCGTCGAC
>JBJMVU010000339.1:0-11230 GCA_045810485.1 Massilia sp.
GGCGGCACGGCGCTCGAGATCGTGATCGCGGCCGTGAACGCCACGACGATCTGGCGCATGGCGCGCGCGGCGCGGGTGGCGCAGCCGGCCTGAGGTCCGTCAACGCCGCGCACATGGCGCGGCGTGCAGATCGGGGATAATGTCGCCTCGATTCATTCACCGCCCGCCAACCCATGGAATTCACGCGCGACGACGTCAAAAGCCAGTTCGATCCCGGCACCTTTGCCCGCGGGGACGCCTATGCCCGGGAAGGTCGCGTCGCAAATATCGACCTGGATGGCGACAGGGTCCATGCGGAAGTCGAAGGCAGCGGCGGCCGCTTCTACGGGCAGACGGTCCGCGTGGCGAACGGCAAGCGCGGCGTGCAGTTCAAGGGCAATTGCGACTGTCCGATGAACTACAACTGCAAGCACGTCGTGGCCGTGTTGCTGGCGATGCTCGACCGCGCCGCGCCCGACGTGCCGATCGCGGCGGAGCAATGGCTGCGCCTGCTGGCCAATGTCAGGCACCACGTGCGGGAGGCACAAGACCCGGCGGCGGACGCCTACAGGATCGCGTACGTGCTCGTGCCCGAGCGCCAGGGCAAGGCGCTGAGCCTGCATCCGTACATCGTGCGCGTGCAAGCCGACGGCCGCTTTGCCGAAGCCAGCATCGTGAACGACCCGTTGCACCTGCTGAAGTTCAGGCCGCCGTATGTCCGGCGCGAGGACGAAGAGCCGCTGCTCCTGCTGGCCGCGATGCGCATGGGCCAGAGCGCGCCCAGGCCGACGGGGGCGGTGGGCGCGCGGCTGCTGGGCGAGCTCGCCGCCGCCGGCCGGCTGTGGCGGGCAAACACGCCACACAGGGCCACGCGCGGAGAACTGCAGCGGATGGCGCCGGGGCCGCGGCGCGGCATCGGCACCGTATGGCAGGCGCATCCGGCCAACCGCGAAGCCGTCGCGCTGGGCTGGCATCTCGATGACGGTGGGCGGGTCGAGCAGATCCTGCCGACCGACCCCATGTACTACCTGGACGACTGCACCGTGGGCGAACTGGTGGCGCCGGAAGCGCTCGCCGGCGTCCCGTCGGCGGTCCTGATGGACATCGTCGAACAGGCGCCGCTGTTGCGGGCGGAGCAGCGCAACGGGGTCGCGGGCCGCCTGGTCGACCTGGGCCTGGACGGCATCGTGCCGGTCCCGGTCAGGATGGAAGTGCGCGAGCGGCGCGATGTCGCGCCCGTGCCGCGCCTCGTGCTGGAAAGCATGCAGCTGCCGACGCGGCGCGACTGGATCGACTGCGACCTCGCGTTCCTGTCCTTCGAGTATGACGGCCTGTCCACGGAAGGCGTTATCGAGCCTGTGCTGCGCAATGCGCGCGAGGACGGCATCGACGTGATCGTGCGCGACCGGTTGGCCGAAGCAGCCGCCGGCGACATGCTGGCCGCGCTCGGTTTCATGGCCGCGCCGGCGGACTCGCCCATGCGCGAGCACAAGCCGGACGCCTTGTACCTGCCGGACGAAGCGGCCTGGCTGGCCTTCATGCGCGACGGCCTGCCGCGCCTGCGTGAGGCCGGATGGCTGGTCGAGATCGGCGACGATTTCCGCTACGACCTCGCGGACGTGGACGAGTGGTACGCCGACCTCGACGAAAGCGAGCAGGACGGCAACGGCTGGTTCGCCCTGGAACTGGGCATCGTCGTCGGCGGCGAGCGTCATCCGCTGCTGCCGCTGCTGGTGGACATGATCCGCAACACGCCATGGCAGTTCGGCGCCGACGCCCTGGCCGCGCGCGCCGATACCGACGCGATGCTCCTGGAACTGACCCCGTCCAGGCGCGTGGCGCTGCCGTGGGGACGGATCAAACCCATCCTGGCCACGCTGGGCGAACTGTATTTCGGCGACCGCATCGGCGCGAAGATCCATCTGCCCGCGCTGGACGCGGCGCGCCTCGCGGAACTGGAGCGCGCCGCGCGCCTGCGCTGGCTGGGCGGCGACCGCCTGCGCGAACTCGGCCGCAAGCTGCACGATTTCGACGGCATCCACCCCGTGGCCGTGCCCGCCGGCCTGACGGCGCAGTTGCGCCCCTACCAGCACGCGGGTCTGAACTGGATGCAATTTCTGCGCGAATACGGCTTCGGTGGCATCCTGGCCGACGACATGGGGCTCGGCAAGACCATCCAGACGCTCGCGCACATCCTCGCGGAAAAGGAGGCGGGCCGCCTCGACGCGCCGGCGCTCGTCGTGGCGCCGACGAGCCTGATGGGCAACTGGCAGGCGGAAGCGGCACGCTTCGCGCCCGGGCTGCGGGTGCTGCTCCTGCACGGCAAGGACAGGAAGGCATCGTTCGACCAGGTCGGCAACGCCGATCTCGTGCTCACGACGTATGCGCTGCTGGGCCGCGATGAGTCGGCGCTGCGCAGGCACCGCTATCACCTGCTGATTCTCGACGAAGCCCAGTACATCAAGAACAGCCGCTCGAAGGCGGCGCAGACCGTGCGCCTGCTCGACGCCCGCCACCGCCTGTGCCTGACCGGCACGCCGGTGCAGAACCACCTCGGCGAATTGTGGTCGCAGTTCCACTTCCTGATGCCGGGCCTGCTGGGCGACGACAAGCAGTTCAACACGGTGTTCCGCAAACCGATCGAGCAGCGTGGCGACGTCCAGCGCAGGGACTTGCTGGCACGCCGCGTGAAACCGTTCATGCTGCGGCGGACCAAGGACAAGGTCGCCACCGAATTGCCGCCCAAGACGGAGATCGTGCTGCCCATCGAACTCGACGGCGCCCAGCGCGACCTGTACGAAACCGTGCGCGTGGCGATGGACAAGAAGGTCCGCGACGCCATCGACGCCAAGGGCCTGGCGCGCAGCCAGATCGTCATCCTCGATGCCCTGCTGAAGCTGCGCCAGGTCTGCTGCCACCCGCGTCTGCTGGATCCGGCCGCGAGGGCCGGTTCCGTCAAGCTCGATGCGCTGCTGGAATTGCTCGATACCTTGCTGAGCGAGGGACGCAGCGTCCTCGTGTTTTCCCAGTTCACCAGCATGCTCGCGCTGATCGGCGCCGCGCTGGACGAACGCGGCATCGCATTCGTCCAGCTGACGGGCGACACGGCCGACCGCAACGCGCCCGTCGCCGCGTTCCAGCGGGGCGACGTGAGCGTGTTCCTGATCAGCCTGAAGGCAGGGGGCGTCGGCCTGAATCTCACCGCGGCCGACACCGTCATCCACTACGATCCCTGGTGGAACCCGGCCAGCGAAAACCAGGCGACCGATCGCGCCTGGCGCATCGGCCAGGACCAGCCCGTGTTCGTCTACAAGCTGATCGCGCAGGACACGCTCGAAGAAAAAATCCAGGAGATGCAGCGCCGCAAGGGCGAGCTGGCCAATGGCGTACTGGAGGCGGAGGGCGGGCTGGCGGCGGCCGTCGGCCGGGACGATTTGCAGGCGTTGTTCGCGCGGCCGTAGGCCGGTACGCGCACTCCGTGCATTAGCGAACGGAAGGTCCTGTCCGCCTGCGGCATCCTGAACCCGTGATCAATTGCAAACGAAAGGAGTACGATCATGGGCAAATATTTCCTGGCCTGGATCATGGGCGTGCCGGCCATCGTGCTGGTCATCCTTTACCTGTTCTTCCACTGATCGTGGGAACTTGCTGTAACGAATGACAACGCCACCCACCGGTGGCGTTGTCGTTTCAAGGCTTACGCCACCGTGATATTTACCTCGATGTTTCCACGCGACATTTTCGAGTACGGGCACGTCTCGTGCGCGGCGTGGACCAGGTCGAGCGCGACGTCGCGCGGCACGCCGGGCAGGCTCACGTTGAGGCGTGCCTGCAGCGCATAACCGTCGGTGCCGGCGCCGAGGTCGACTTCCGCATCGACGGCGGTTTCCGCCGGCAGGGCCACGTGACGGTCGCGCGCCGCCAGGCCCAGCGCGCCGATGAAGCAGGCCGACCAGCCCGCGGCGAACAGCTGCTCCGGGTTCGTGCCCTTGCCGTGGCTGCCGGGCGGCGACAGCGTGATGTCGAGACGGCCGTCGTCGCTCCGTGCGCTGCCTTCGCGGCCGCCGGTGGTGCGGGTTTTGCCGGTGTAGAGAACCTTGTCGATCTTGCTCATGATGTGTCCTTGGGTTGAAAAGTGATTACAGGTGGTCGACGGCGATGACGGCATCGGCGAAGGCGCGCGGCGCTTCCTGCGGCAGGTTGTGGCCGATGCCGCCCTTGATGAGTTCGTGCTTGTACTTGCCGGTGAAACGCTTGGCGTACGCGGCCGGTTCCGGGTGCGGGGCGCCGTTGGCGTCGCCTTCCAGGGTGATGGTCGGCACGGTGATGGCGGGGAACGTCGCCAAACGGCTTTCCAGTTTGTCGTATTTCGCTTCGCCCTGGACCAGGCCGAGGCGCCAGCGGTAGTTGTAGACCGTGATGGCGGCGTGGTCCGGGTTCTCCAGCGACGCGGCGCTGCGGTCGAACGTGCGGTCGTCGAACTGCCATTGCGGCGACGCGGTTTTCCAGATCAGTTTGGCGAAATCGTGGTGGTTCTTCGCGTAGCCGGCGGCGCCGCGGTCGGTGGCGAAGTAGAACTGGTACCACCACTGCAATTCGGCGGCCGGCGGCAACGGCTGCTTGCCGCTGTCCTGGCTGCCGATCAGGTAGCCGCTCACGGACACCAGTCCCTTCACGCGTTCGGGCCACAGCGCGGCCACGATGTCGGCGCTGCGCGCACCCCAGTCGTAGCCGGCCAGGACCGCCTTGTCGATCTTCAGCGCATCCATCAGGTCGACGACGTCCTGCGCCAGCGCGGCCGGCTCGCCGTTGCGCACGGCGTTCGGGTCGAGGAAGCGGGTCGTGCCGTAGCCGCGCAGGTGCGGCACGATCACGCGGTAGCCGGCCTGCGTCAGCAGCGGCACGACGTCGGCGTAGCTGTGGATGTCGTACGGCCAGCCGTGCAGCAGGATCACGACGGGACCATAGGCCGGACCCGCATCCACGTAGCCGACGTTCAGCACGCCCGCGTCGATCTGCCTGACGGACGAGAAGGCGTCCGCGGCCTGGGTGGCCGCCTGTGCGTGGGTCGGGCCGAGGGCGGCGACGGTGAGGGCGGCTGCGCCGAAGACGTTGCGCAAGGTGCGGGCGATGGACTGGTTCATGTCGATTCTCCGGTAATGGTCAGATGGGTCAGGGTCTGTTGCTACTAATTACTTATCGCGATAATCATTATGTCGATAACTATATCCGGCGTTTCGGCGCTTTGCAAGCGCGAAAACCATTATTTCGATAATTATTTTCGACAAGGTGATTTGGCGCCGGAGTCTGGTCGCTAGAATGTTCTTTCGACAATAACGAGGAGACACCATGAAACATGCGGCTTTCGTCGCCGGATGCCTGCTGGCCTGCGCGGCCCAGGCGGCCCAGGTGACGGACCCGGTGCAGGTCACGGGAGGACGGATCGCCGGCACGGCGGCCGACGGGGTGAACACCTTCCTGGGCGTGCCGTTCGCGGCGCCGCCGGTGGGCAAGCTGCGCTGGCGCGCGCCGCAGCCCGTCGTACCCTGGCAGGACGTGAAGGCCGCGCGCGCCTACGCACCCGCCTGCGCGCAGACGGCCCAGTGGGTGCCGGCGCCGAAAAGCGAAGACTGCCTGTACCTGAACGTGTGGACGCCCGCGCAGGCGCGCAAGCTCCCGGTCATCGTCTGGATCCATGGCGGCGGCTATTACGGGGGCACGGGCGCCCAGCCCAATTACGACGGCGCCAACCTGGCCCGGCGCGGCGCCGTCGTCGTCACCATCAACTACCGCCTCGGCATCCTCGGCTTCTTTGCCCATCCCGCGCTGACGGCGGAGTCGCCCGACAAGGCCTCGGGCAACCAGGGCATGGAAGACCAGGTCGCTGCGCTGCGCTGGGTGAAGGAGAACATCGCGGCCTTCGGCGGCGATCCGGCGCGCGTCACGATCATGGGCGAATCCGCAGGCGGCGAATCGGTCGCGGTCCTCGTCGCGTCACCGCTGGCGAAGAACCTGTTCCAGCGCGCGATCTCGCAAAGCGGCAACTTTGCCATGCCCATCGACGCCAGCGAGAACGCCCTGTTCGACCGCAAGACCGCGGAAGGCACGGGCGTGGCGTTCGCCAGGGAAGTGGGCGCGAAAAACCTGGCGGACCTGCGCGCGCTGCCCGTGGCCGCGTTGCAGAAACCCGCCTGGGCGCCGCATCCGATCGTCGACGGCCATCTGCTGCGCGAAGACCTGACGACGACCTACCGCAACCACCGCCAGAACGACGTGCCGCTGCTCGCGGGCTGGAACGCGGAAGAGGGCAAGGATCTCGCGCCGGAACTCCTCGGCACGGACAGGTTCACGGCCGCCAGCCACACGGCGCTCGTGACGAAGCTGCTGGGCCATGCGCCGTCCGCCGCCGTGCTGGCCGCGTATGCCGGTGCGACCGATGCGCAGGCCAGGGCATCCATCGACCGGCTCACGAACGACTGGTGGGGCTGGCGCACGTGGTACTGGGCGTCGCTGCAGGCGCAGTACGGCAAGGCGCGGCCTTACCTCTACTATTTCACGCACCGGCCGACAGAACCCGCGACCCCGTGCGGCTACGGGTGCGGGGCCGGGCATGGCGCCGAGATCCCGTATGTGTTCGACCATCTCGGCCAGGATTCGCGGCCGTGGTCCGTGTACGACCGCCAGCTGGCGACGCGCCTCGCCGACGCGTGGGTGAGCTTCGCGCGCGCCGGGACGCCGAACGGCGAGGGCCTGCCCGACTGGCCCGCGTTCGACGGCCGGCCGGTCACCATCCTGCAGGTCGGCGACGCGGCCGACCTGCAGGCGCGCGGCAAGTTGCCGGATTTTTCGTTGTTTGCGCAACCACCAAAACGTTAAATAAACATCCGATTAACAAGACGCCACCCGACCGGTGGCGTTTTTTTTTGTGATGCAAATTCACAACAATCTTGTTTACGAAAACACCACTAAACAGAGCGTGATTTTGGGAAGTTTCTTGAAGTCATATCGGCAACTTCGTATAACGCTACAGGGGGAAAGGCAATCCGGATCATGCAGGGTCGTCGCCCCGGCGTTTAGTAAAAGTCCAGGTCAAGCCACTACAAGAAGCCCGTCACCCCAGGGCACGATAAGAGGAGATTGTAAAATGATGTTGAGGAACACCCCCATTGCCTCGGCGGTCGCCCTGGCCCTGTTGAGCATCGGCGGCGCGCACGCGCAGACCGCCACCGGCGACACCACCGCCGCGCAGGCGGCCGGCGCGAACCCGCCGGAAAAGGTCGTCGTCACCGGCTACCGCTATTCGATCGAGAAGAGCCTCGACCAGAAGCGCGAGGCCAATTCGATCGTCGAAGTGATCACCGCCGAGGACATCGGCAAGTTCCCCGACAAGAACGTGGCCGATGCGCTGCAGCGCGTGCCGGGCGTGATCATCGACCGCAGCGGCGGCGAGGGCAAGAACGTCAGCGTCCGCGGCCTGTCGTCGGAACTGACGCTGACCGAATTGAATGGCAACTACATCGCGACGGCCGAATCGAACGGCGACCCGACGCGTTCCTTCAACTACACCCTGATGCCGTCGAACATGCTGTCCAGCGCCGAGCTGTTCAAGACGCCGGAAGCGCGCATCGACGAAGGCGGCATCGGCGGCACCGTGATCCTGCACACGCGCCGTCCGCTAGACGTGAAGTCGGGCTCCGGCTTCGTCAACGCCGAGGGCACCTGGGCCGACACGACCAAGAAGACCGACGGCCAGTTCTCCGGCCAGTACGCATGGCACGACGAATCGAACCGCTTCGGTGTCCTGGTGGGCTACACCCAGCAGAAACGCACGACGCGCACGATGGGCACGAGCACCGAAAACTGGCAGTGGTACGGCGACGACTACGACGCGCATCCGGCGACGGACGTCAACGGCAAGCCGTCGAAGATGGACAGCTACTGGTGGGGCCAGTCGGGCTTCTACGACCAGGGCGGCCACTACTACACCAACTTCATGATGCCGACGTCGGTCAACTTCGACGTCAAGACCGAGGAGCGCGAGCGCAAGGGCGGCCAGCTGACCCTGCAGTTCAAGCCGGTCCGCAACCTGAACATCGTGGCCAACTACTTCCGTTTCGACCTGTCGCAGAACGCGCAGACGAACACGCTGAAAATCCCCGAGTGGAACCTGGCGCGCTATGCCGGCGACGGCAACTGGCCGGGCGGCCGCATGCTCGACGGCCTGGGCTTCGACCCGAGCAAGACCATCGTCACCGGCGCGCAGTACAGTGCGCATCCGGGCAAGACCTATTACTGCAGCGGCGACGCGGCCCAGGCCGGCGGCGTGGCCAACACCGGCGGCTTCGGTCCGGACGATTGCACGATCCCGACCCCGCAGATCACCGGCAGCTTCAATCGTGAAAAAGCGTTGTCGCAGACGTTCGACCTCGAAGCGGAATGGCATGGCCAGTCGCTGGACGCCAGCTTCAAGGGCGGCCGCACGTGGGCCGCGGGCGGTCCGTCGCTGCAGTTCGGCATGCCGATCAAGCCGCGCGTGCAGAATGCGGACGGCAGCTGGACCCTCGGCAACTACGCCAGCGCGTGGAGCCTGAACGGCACGCCGACGATGACGTTCTCGCCGCAGCTGATGGACAACCTGATGAAGGGCATCGGCGAGATCGACCTCGGCTCGACGTCGTCGTCGTGGACCCGCAACAGCAACCAGCAGAAATACCTGCAGGGCGATTTCACCTGGCACACCGACACCCGCTGGCTCGATTCGCTGCAGTTCGGCGCCAAGTACCGCGACGGCGGCATCCACCGCAACACCGGCAACAACTACTGGGTGTGCAAGGGCGCGGATCCGACCAACTACGACAAGCGCTACCAGGCCGGCTGCGACCCGACCGCGAACAAGTTCCAGCCGTCTTACCTGTACGGCGAGTCGCTGTCGAACATCGCCGGCGGCATCAAGGCCAGCGCTTTCCCGGCGATCAATTATCCGGCCTATATCTCGTACCTGAACCAGACGTACGGCCAGATGCAGACGCGGAACGAAGACAACTTCGTCTATAACGTCAGCGAGAAGATCTCGTCGGCCTACGTGCAGGCCAACATCAAGACGGACCGCCTGCGCGGCAACGTCGGCCTGCGCTTCGTGCGCACGAAGCAGCATGCCGATTCGACCGACCGCGTCGACAACTACAGCGACTATTTCTTCAACGGCCCCAACGGCAGCCCGGCGCCGTGCCAGGCCGGCGGCGCGCCGGCGGCGGGCGCACCGGCGGGTTCGGGCTGCATCAGCGGCTTCACGACCCTGCCGGACAGCACCGCGCACACGCAGTCGTTCGTGGTCAGCTCGCTCGACCGCACGTACAACGACGTGCTGCCGAGCCTGAACCTCGCGTTCGACCTGACGGACACCCTGCTGCTGCGCGCGGCCGCGTCGAAGGCGATCTCGCGTCCGGGCTACGCCGACATCGCGGCGCCGGGCGGCCTGCAGTACTACAGCCAGGAATATGTCAACGACCGCCGCCTGATCGGTGGCGGCGACAAGCAGGGCTGGTTCGGCAGCGGCAGCAACAAGACCCTCGAGCCGTACAAGGCCACCCAGTACGACCTGGGCCTGGAGTGGTACTTCCATCGCGGCTCCGTGGTCGGCGTCGACTTCTTCCGCAAGAACGTCAGCAACTTCGCGGTGCCGGTCGTGCAGAGCGTGGCCATGTCCGTCGGCGGCCAGAACGTGACTGTGCAGAACTACTCGACGAGCGCCGGCGGCCGCAACGGCGTGTCGAAAGGCGTCGAACTGTACGCGCAGCACACGTTCGCCTCGGGCTTCGGCTTCCAGGTCAACTACACGTACAACAAGACGAACGAAGCCGCGATCACGCTCGAGGACGGCACCGCGATCGGCACGTCGCCGCTGGTCGGCAGCGCGAAGAACCAGGCCAACGTCACCGCGTTCTACGAAACCGACAAGCTGCTGGCGCGCGTCTCGTACAACCGCCGCGGCGAAGTGGTGGACGGCCTCGTCAACGGCCTGAACCAGTACGAGGATCCGTACAGCCAGGTCGACGTGAACGTCGCGTACAACATCACGAAGGAGCTGAGCCTGACGGCGTCCGTGCTGAACCTGACCCGCCAGGAGTCGCGTTCGCACCTGGGCAACGACACCCAGGCCCGGTTCTACTCGAACGGCTACGCCGGCCGCATCGCGTACATGGGGCTGAACTACAAGTTCTGAACCCGCAGCAACCTGCCTCCCCGCGCCTTACCCGGGCCGGGGAGGTGTCTTCTCTTTTGGAAACCGTGATGAGCACGCATAACCGGATCAGCAGCATCACCATCGTCGGCGGCGGCAGCGCGGGCTGGATGGCCGCCGCGGCGTTGGCCACCTACCTCGGCAGGGGCGCCACGATCCGCCTGATCGAGTCCGAGGAAATCGGCATCGTCGGCGTGGGCGAGGCCAGCGTCCCGCACATGAAGCTGTTCAATGGGCAGTGGCTGGGCATCGACGAGGCGGAATTCGTCAAGCGCACCCAGGCCACGGCCAAGCTGGGCATCCAGTTCAACGACTGGGCCCGCATCGGGGACAGTTATTTCCACGGCTTCGGCGCCATCGGCAAATCGATCGGGCCGCTGCCGTTCCACCAGTTCTGGCTCAAGTTGTTCCTGGCCGGGCAGGCCGGCCCCATCGGCGACTATTCCCCGCAGACCGTGATGGCGCCGCGCGGCAGATTCGCCCCGGGCGACCGCGGCGCCGCGCCGCAATCCCCGCTGTCCGACATCGCCTACGCCTACCACTTCGACGCCGGCCTGTACGCGCGTTACCTGCGCGAGCTGGCGGAACGCCGCGGCGTGCGGCGCATCGAAGGCAAGATCGTGGGCGTGAACCAGCGCGCGCACGACGGCTTCATCGACGCCGTGACGCTGGAGAACGGCGAATCCGTCGGCGGCGAACTGTTCATCGATTGCTCGGGCTTCCGCGGCCTGCTGATCGAGCAGACCTTACAAACCGGCTATGTCGACTGGTCGCATTGGCTGCCGTGCGACCGCGCCCTGGCCGTGCCCAGCGCCAGCGTCGCCCCGGTCACCCCGTACACCCGCTCGACGGCGCTCGGCGCCGGCTGGCAATGGCGCATCCCGCTGCAGCACCGCGTGGGCAACGGCTATGTGTATTCGAGCAGGCATATCAGCGACGACGAAGCCGCCGCCACCTTGCTCGCGAACCTGGACGGCGAGCCGCTGGGCGACCCGCGCCCGCTCCGTTTCA
>JBJMVU010000340.1:0-11024 GCA_045810485.1 Massilia sp.
CAGCGCGGCCCTGCAGCAGCGAACCGACGGCGACATCGCCAGCCAGGCGCTGGCCGCCACGCGCGCCTTCGGTGCGGCGCTGCCGGAAGTGCGCATGCAGGTCGACAGCGACGTGCTGGCCGCCTACCAGGGCGACCCGGCCGCGCGCAGCGTCGACGAGGTGCTGCTGTGCTACCCGGGCATCCACGCGATGATCCATTTCCGCCTCGCGCACTGCCTGTACGGGCTCGGCCTGCCGCTGCTGGCGCGCATCATCGCCGAGCAGGCGCACGCGGAAACGGGGATCGACATCCACCCGGGCGCGACGATCGGCGCCGGCTTCTTCATCGACCACGGCACCGGGGTCGTGATCGGCGAGACGGCCGTCATCGGCCAGCGCGTGCGCCTGTACCAGGCCGTCACCCTGGGCGCCAAGCGCTTCCCCGCGAATGTCGACGGCACCTTGCAAAAGGGATTGCCGCGCCATCCCGTCGTCGAGGATGACGTCGTCATCTACGCCGGCGCCACCGTGCTGGGCCGCATCACGATCGGCAAGGGCGCCGTCATCGGCGGTAATGTCTGGGTGACCCACGACGTGCCGCCGGGCGCCCGCGTGGCCCAGGCCGCGTCGCGCGAGGACGACGCGGGGGCGCCGGGCGAGACGGCGTAGTCCGGCTTACCGGGGGCTCTCGACCGCGTAGCCCCTGGCTTGCAGGCCGGCCAGGTAACTGGTCGGGCCGACGATATCCTGGATCTCCAGCACGGCAAAGGTGGTCGCATTGCTGGCCAGCGCCTTTTCCGCCGCCTTCAGCCACGACGTGCGCAGGCGCTCGCGTACCTGGCGCAGGTCCGCGGCATCTTTCGCGATGGAGCTGTTC
This sequence comes from Massilia sp., assembly GCA_045810485.1. Classification (GTDB taxonomy): domain Bacteria; phylum Pseudomonadota; class Gammaproteobacteria; order Burkholderiales; family Burkholderiaceae_D; genus Telluria. The sequence continues at coordinate 858 of JBJMVU010000340.1, forward strand.
ATCACGGCATCCAGGCACGCATCCCGGCGCTCCGCGAAATTCAGGCCGCGGATCTCGGCGATGTCGCCGTTGGCCCAGGCGTTCGCACGCACGCGCATCGTTTCGAGGTCGACGTCCAGCGTGTCGAGCGTTTTGGTGAAGCAGACGAGATCGTCCACCTGCGAATTCTTGAAGTCGCGCACGAGCTTGCGCGGATCGTCGAGCATCACGTCATAGCCGGAGTCGCTCAGCTTGACCTTGTTCTTTTCCGCGATGTCCTTGATCTTGCCGAGCACTTCGCCGCCATACGACAGGCCGCTCTGTTTGAGGCCGGCGAGCAGCAATTCCTCGCCCGCGAAGACGGGACGGTAGTGCTCGACGCCGTCGTCTTCGCCGATGTATTTGGCCTTCAACACCGTCCAGTGCGCGTAGACGTCGGCCGGGACGACGTCGTGCAGGACGGCGTCATCCGGATTGCGCTTGATGCCGATGAGGCTGGGCAAGGCCGTCAACCCGCTGAAGAAGCCGATGTGGGCTTTCGCGACCGGCGGCATCAACACTTCCTGCGACTTCGCCACGAGGCGCTCGATACGCGACGCATCCCACTCCATCTTCCGCGGCAACGGCGCATACGTCCCGAACACCCACATCACGTGCGTTCCCTTCGACACCTTCCACACGCCGGGGCCGGGACGGCGGCCTTCGATGACGACGGTGGCCGGGACGGCATTGGCGTCGACGGCGGCCGCGGCGACCGGTTGCGCGGCCGGGTCCACGCTCTGCGCGCACGCCGGCAGGGCCAGCAGGCCCAGCCAGAGCAGGTATGGGTTGGTTCTCTTCCTCATGGGGCGATGTCCTTCGATGTCCTTGTTACTTCGGGCTCTCGACCGTATAGCCTTTCGCCCGCAGGTCGGCCAAATAACTTGTCGGACCGACGACGTCCTTCATCCGCAGCAGGGCAAAGCTCGACATATTGTTGGCAAGCGATTTCTCGGCCGCTTTCAGCCAGCCGGCGCGGATGCGTTCGCGAACGTTTTGCAGCTCGGGCGTCGTTTTGGTGAGCGGGCTGTTCAGCAGGGCATCGCCGCATGCCTCATCGCGCTCCGCGTAATCGATGCGGGCGATCTCGGTGATGTCGCCGTTGGCCCAGGCATTGGCGCGCACGCGCATCGCATCGATGTCGCCGTCCAGGCGCTCCAGCGTCTTGGTGAAGCAGGACAGGTCCGCCATCTGCATCTGCTTGAACGCCTTCAGCGTACGCTTCGGGTCGTCGAGCTGGATGCCGAGCATCGTCTCCGTCACCTTGACCTTGTTCTGTTTCGCGATCTTCTCGACCTGGTCGCCGACGGCGGTGCTGTACGCGAGACCGTTCTTCTTCAGGCCCGCATGCAGCAGCTTCTCGGCCGCGAAGAACGGCCGATCGCGCTCGATGCCGTCGTCCTGGCCGATGTACTTGCCCTTCAGGACTTGCCAGCGTGTATACACGTCGGCCGGCAGCATATCCCGCAGCCTGGCGCCGTCCGGATTCTTTTCCATGCCGATCATGGACGGCAGCAAAGTCAGTTCGCGGAACCAGCTCATCTCGATGGACGCGCCGGGCGGCAGCAGCACTTCCTGCGACCTGGCCACGAGACGTTCGACGCGCCCCGCATCCCATTCCATCTTCTGCGGCAGCGGGGAGTACAGCCCGAACACCCACATCACGTGGTCGCCCTTGGACACTTTCCAGACGCCGGGACCGGGACGGCGGCCTTCGACGACGACCGTGGCCGGCACGGCATCGGCAGTCTCGACAGGCGCGGCTGCGGGTGCGGTGTCAGGCGCGGGCTCGGGCGTGGTCTGGGCCAGGACCGGCAGGGTCAGGAAACTCAGGTAAAGCGCACATGCATATCGTTTTCTCATCGGGCATCCCATCATTGTTATTGTGTGCGCAACAGCTTAGCGCCAAGGATGAGCTTAGCCTACCGGGGCAACGAAAAGTTACATTTTTGACATGCATATGTTACGAGAGCAACGTTCACGCGTCCGGTACGTCAACGGGGCGGTCCAGAAGCGCGTGCGCCAGCCTGAGGCCCTCGACCATCGTGTCGAAGGCCGCGCGCTTCGCGTCCTCGCCGGGCACGCGCAACACGTACGACGGGTGGTACGTCGTGACGACCCAGCGCCCTTCGTGGCGCAGCGGTTTGCCGAGGGAATCCTTGAGCGTGACGTTGGCCGTGCGCAGCACCGACTTCAGCGCGGTGGCGCCCAGGGCCACGATGACGGTCGGCCTGACGCTCGCCAGCTCCTTGTCGAGCCAGTAGTGGCAGGCCTCGATCTCGCGCTGGACCGGCGTCTTGTGCAGGCGGCGCTTGCCGCGCGGCTCCCATTTGAAATGCTTGACGGCGTTGGTGACGTAGATCGTGTCGCGGTCGACGCCGGCCGCCTCGCACACGCGGTCGAGCAGCTTGCCGGCCGGGCCGACGAACGGCTGCCCCGCCAGGTCTTCCTGATCGCCCGGCTGCTCGCCGACGAACATGATTTTTGCACGCTTCGGTCCTTCGCCGCCGACGGCCTGGGTGGCGAACTGCCACAGTTCGCAGCGCCGGCATTCGTCCAGTTTCGAGGGCTGCTGGCGTTCCGGCTGGGCGTCCTCGGGGGCGATCGGGATCGTCGTGCCCTTGCGCTGGCCGACGGCCTCGTACTGGCCAACCTTGCGCGCGCCCAGCGCCGCCTCGCTCACCATGTGCGGCACGATCTTCGCCTCCGGCAGGTTCTTCCACCGATCCGATTGAATATGCTGGCGCATGACGTCCGTGTTCAGGCGGGCCGGGTTGAACACGCTGCGGTAGTAGGTCAGCCACAGGGCCTCGCCAGTGTCTTCCAGGTCGGCCGCATCGCGCACGAGCGGCCCCGTATTGTGCAGCGTGTGGCCATCCCACAGGACGCTGGCCTCGGGCGTGGCGATCATCCAGCTGACCTTGCCCATGCGCGACACGAAATGCTCGGCCACCTGGGGCAGCACGTCGTGGCGCGGTTCGTACCAGGCGACGAAGCGCGGCGGGCCGGCTTCTTCCGGGCGCTCGCGAAAGCGGATGTAGGCATGCATGTCGTGTTCCTCGCGGTGGACCGCCTTCACCATCGCGTGCAGGCGCGCGCCGTCCTCGTCGGCGGGCGATTGCACGTCGTGCTCGCCCTGCTGCCAGCGCCAGATCACGCGGTACAGGAAGGCCCAGCGATCCGGCACGCGGCAGCAGGCGGCCGACTGCAGCATCTCCATCAGCGAACGCGGGATGTGCGGCGCGGGGTGCAGTGGCTCGTGCTGTGGCTCGTCCGGCGGTATGGATGGATTATGCGATGCGTCGGCGCCGGCCGGCGCACCCGAGAACAGGTCGCCGCCCGCGAGCAGGTCGTCCATGTGCGGCGCGCCCCACGTCACCTGGTCGGGCGGGATACCGTGGACGAGCAGTTCGCGCGCGGCCTCGCGCCACGCCGCGAACGTCTCGACCAGCACCGGCCGCCCTGTCCGGACCAGCGCATCCGCCGTCATCACGCCGCCTGCAGTTCCGGCCAGAGGTTCATCTGCTGCGGGGCGTCGGCCAGGTTACGCCGCAACAGGTCGGACGACGTGGTCCCTTGCGTCGGCTTGTAGTCCGCCGTGATCACGAAGGGCGCCAGCTTTTTCAGGCTGCAGCGCAGGCGCGACAGGTCTTCCCAGCGGATGCGCCGCAGCCGCCGCAAATCGATCAGGCGCTTCGCCGTGCGCAGCCCAATGCCCGGCACGCGCGCGATCATGGTTGCGTCGGCGCGATTCAGGTCGAGCGGGAAGTGGTCGCGGTTCGCGAGCGCCCACCCCAGCTTGGGGTCGATGTCGAGCGCCAGGTTGCCGGCCTGCGGCATCAGCTCCTTCGCCGTGAAGCCGTAGCCGCGCAGCAGGAAGTCGGCCTGGTACAGCCGGTGTTCGCGCAGCAGCGGCGGCGGCGCGGACGGCACGCTGGACGGGCTTTGCGGGATCGGGCTGAACGCGGAGTAGTACACGCGTTTCAGCTTGTAGCTGCCGTACAGCGTCTGCGCGGTATTCAGGATGGTCTGGTCGTCGCTGGCGTCCGCGCCGACGATCATCTGCGTGCTCTGCCCCGCCGGCGCGAACGTGGGCGCCTTGGGGTGGTCGTCCCGTTCGTCCAGCTTCGTGCGGATGGAGCCCATCGCCAGCTTGATCGTCCGGACGTTCTTTTCGGGCGCGAGCTTCGTCACGCTGTCCTGCGTGGGCAGCTCGATGTTCACCGACAGGCGGTCGGCATAACGGCCCGCCAGTTCGATCAGGCGCGGGTCGGCGTCCGGGATCGTCTTGAGGTGGATGTAGCCGCGGAACTGGTGCTCTTCGCGCAGGCGGCGCGCGACCTCGACCAGCTGTTCCATCGTGTAGTCGCTCGACTGGATGATGCCCGAGCTGAGGAACAGGCCGTCGATGTAGTTGCGCAGGTAAAAATCGCGCGTCAGCTTGACGACCTCGTCGACGGAAAAGCGCGCGCGCGGCACGTTCGACGTGCGCCGGTTCACGCAGTACTGGCAATCGTAGACGCAGAAGTTCGTCAGCAGAATCTTCAGCAGCGACACGCAGCGGCCATCCGGCGTATAGCTGTGGCAGATGCCCATGCCGTTCGTCGCGCCCAGCCCGTCCTTGTCGATGGAATCGCGCTTCGGCGCGCCGCTGCTGGCGCAGGAGGCGTCGTACTTGGCCGCGTCGGCCAGGATCTCCAGCTTGTCTTTGAGTTCCATCGCGGTATAAATACTGTATATATGAACAGTATATCGCGAATCGTCCCCGCCGTGCCGTGCGCGAACGCACTGTTGCAACCTGTCCCAACTATTATTTCACAATGTTAATATCGCGGGATCGCATCACGCTCGGCCGGGAATCCGCATGTCTGTACAGTTTCGCAACAACGTCCACGTCACCGGCTCGGGCCCCGCGACCATCGTGTTCGTGCACGGTTTCGGTTGCGACCAGACCATGTGGCGCCACCTGGTCCCGGCGTTCGCGGCGCGCTACCGCGTCGTACTGTACGATCTCACGGGCAGCGGCCGTTCCGACTGGGAGGCCTACGACCGCGCGAAGTACGCCAGCCTGCAGGGCCACGTGGCGGACCTGCTGGACGTGCTCGACGCCTGCGCGGCCGGGCCGACCGTCGTCGTCGGGCACTCGGTCGGCGCGTCGATCGCGCTGCTGGCGACGGTGGCCGCGCCGGAGCGCTTCCTGGCCCAGGTGCTGGTCGGACCGTCGCCGTGCTACATCAATGACGGCGACTACGTCGGCGGCTTCAACCGCGAAGACATCGACGGCCTGCTGCAGGCGATGGAGACCAACTTCCTCGACTGGTCGCGCAAGATGGCGCCCGCGATCATGGGCGCGCCCAACCAGCCGGACCTGCGCGAGGAACTCACGCGCAGCTTCTGCCGCAACGACCCGGCCATCGCCAGGCACTTCGCCCGCGTGACCTTCCAGACCGACATCCGCGCCGAGGTGCGACGCTCCACGGTCCCCGCCCTGATCCTGCAATGCAGCGACGACCTGATCGTGCCGCGCGAAGTGGGCGAGTGGCTGCAGCGCCACCTGGCGCACAGCACGCTGCACGTGATCGACAATGTGGGCCACTGCCCGCACCTGAGCGCGCCGACGGCGAGTGCGGTCGCGATCGAGACCTTCCTCGCGCGCGCGTTGCGCCAGGGTGAACGGGTCGCATCCAACCCGGCAGTGTAAGGGCGCCGGCCCCGGCACGCCAGCCATCCGGCAGGACGCAGCCCGGTGCCGGAAATGCACCAATGCGCGGCATCGTCCCGTGCGATAGTGGCCCCCGCTATCGACACCATCGGAGACACCATGCAGCTCTACCACATGCGCGGCGCCTGTTCGCTGGCCGACCTGATCGTTCTCGGCTGGCTCGCCGTGCCGCACGAGATCGTGCCGATGACGCTCGACTCGATCAAGACGCCGGCCTACCTGACGCGCAATCCCGGAGGGAACGTGCCGCTGCTCGTGCACGACGACCTCACACTCACGGAGAACGTCGCCATCCTCGGCTACCTGGCCGACCTCCATCCGCACGCGCAGTTGGCGGGCGACGGCAGCCCGCGCGGCCGGGCCGAGGTCATGCGCTGGCTGGCATTCCTCAACTCGGACGTCCACAAGGCGTTCAAGCCCCTGTTCGCGCCGGAGCGTTTCCTCGACGAACGCGACCTGGACGAGCAACTGGCGGCCAACGCGCGCCGCCATGTGCGGGCCTACCTCGAACGCCTCGACGGCGCGCTCGCCGACCGTGACTGGCTCACGGGACAACGTTCGATCGCCGACCCCTACCTCTACGTCGTGTTACGCTGGGCACAGGCGAAAGGCGTCGACATGGCGGGCCTGGATGCGCTGGCGGCGTTCCACGACCGGATGTCGCGCGATCCGGCGGTCCGCGACGCGCTGCGCGCCGACGAAACCTGACGCCTTGCCCATGGAGACCGAACGCCTATGCACATCGGGAAGTCCTACGGACTGTTCGAGTTCATGCACTGGACCCGGCGCCGCATCTACCCGCTCGCCGCATGCGCAGTCGCAGTCGTCGCGCTGTACCAGTTGGGCGGCTGGCACTGGCTTTCCCTGCCGTGGCCGGTACTCGCGCTGCTGGGCACCGCCGCGTCGTTCATCGTCGGGTTCAAGAATTCGCAGAGTTATGGCCGCACGGTCGAAGCCCAGCAGATCTGGTCGTCCCTCGCGGCGGCCAGCCGCCACTGGGGCCTGATCTGCCGCGACTTTCCGACCGACGAAGGCGCCGTCCCGGCCCTGGTCACCCGCCACCTGGCGTGGCTGACCGCCGTCCGCTACCAGTTGCGCGCGCCGCGCGTCTGGGAGGCCGCCGCGGCCGCGCCCAACGCCGAATACCGGGAACGCATGTTCGACGTGGCGGAACGCAGCGTGCCGCTCGAGGCCGAGCTGGCCCGCCATCTGCCGCCGGACACTGTCGCCCACCTGCTGGCCGGCGACGACGTGCCCGCCGCGCTCATGTCCCTGCAGAGCCGCGCCATCCACGACCTGTTCCACGCCCAGGCGCTGCAGATGCTCCAATACGCCGAGATGCAAAAGACCTTGCGGGACCTGATCGATCAACACGCGCGGGCGCAACGTCTCAAGAACTTTCCTTATCCGCGCCAGTACGCGATCGTCAATTCGCTGTTCGTCTGGCTGTTCGCCCTGCTGCTTCCATTGGGGTTGGTCAGGGAATTCGCAAGGCTGGACGGACAAATGGCGTGGCTTGCCGTACCGTTCAGTGTGTTGATCGGATGGATGTACCTCGCGCTCGACCAGGTCGGCGCGAGCACCGAGAATCCGTTCGAAGGCAGCGCCAACGATGTGCCGATCACGTACCTGTCGCGGTCGATCGAATACGAGTTGAGCGCGCTCCATCGCCTGCCCCACGACCCGCCACCCGCGCCTCCGGTCGGCCACATCGTGCTGTAGCTGTCTACGCCATCCCGATATAGCCGTTGGCCTGCGCCAGCAAGGCGGGCTCCATCCGCGCGGCCACGCGGCGGACGTAGTTCGCAGCCGGCGCGATGCCCGCGGCGCCCGCGCGGTGCAGCCATGCGTAGGCTTCGACCAGATCCGTCGGTACACCCTGCCCCGCCGCATACATCACGCCGAGGTTGAACTGGGCGCGCGCATGGCCCTGGCGCGCGGCGCACAGGTACCAGAAATGGGCCGCCTCGTAATCGCGTTCGGCGCCGTGGCCGCTGTCGTGGCGCAAACCCAGCGCGAACTGCGCGAGCGCGTTGCCCTGCTCGGCGGCCTTGCGGTACCACAGCGTCGCCTGGCGCGGATCGACGGTACCCGTGTCGTCACGGTCGAGCAGCTGCCCCAGCGCGTACTGCGCGGGCGCGTAGTCCTGGTCGGCCGCCTTGCGATACCAGTACGCGGCTTCGCGCTCGTCCTGCGCGACGCCGTTGCCGCTTTCAAAACGCAGCGCGAGATCGAACTGCGCGCGCAGATGGCCCTGTTCCGCGGCCTTGCGATACCAGTCCAGTGCCGCTGCAGAATCCTGCGGCACGCCGTTGCCCGCATCGTACAGCTGGCCGAGGTGGTACTGTGCGCCGGCGAAACCCTGGTCGGCCGCGAGGGCGTACCAGTGCGCGGCCTGCGCGGCATCCTGCTCGACACTTTGACCGTGTTCGTAACGCAGGCCGAGGTTGTCCTGCGCGGCAGCATGTCCCTGCTCGGCCGCGCGCCGGAACCAGGCCAGCGCCAGCTGCGGATCGCGTTCGACGCCGTGGCCGGCATCGTGGATCAGCGCGAGGTTGAACTGCGCGCTCGCGTGGCCCTGCTCGCCCGCGCGGCCGTACCACAGGATCGCCTTCTCGCTGTCCTGCGGCAGGTCCTGGCCCTTGTCGTAGCGGAGGCCCAGGTTGAACTGGGCCGGCGCATAGCCCTGCTCCGCGGCCTTGCGGAACCAGTGGATGGCCTGCTGCACGTCGCGCGCGATGCCCTGGCCACTGTCATAGCGGAGGGCGAGATTGAACTGGGAGCGCGCGTAGTTCTGCTCGGCCGCGCGGCGATACCACTCGACGGCCAGCGCGACGTCCTGGGCGACGCCCTTGCCGCCCTCGTACATCATGCCGAGATTGTGCTGCGCGCCCGGGTCGCCCTGTTCGGCGGCCTTGACGAACCAGTGCAGCGCCTCGTGCACGTCGGCCGGGACGCCCTGGCCTTTCGCGTACAGCCAGCCCAGGTTGTACTGGGCCTGCACATAGCCCTGCTCCGCGGCTTGCCGGTACCAGTACAGCGCCTGGCCCAGGTCCTGTTCCACGCCCTGGCCCTTCTGGTACATCACGCCGAGGTTGTACTGCGCCTGTTCGAGGCCGCTGCTCGCGGCCATGCGGTACCACGCGATGGCCAGCTCGTAGTTGCGCGGCACGCCCTGGCCGTTCACGTACATGAAGCCCAGGCTGTGCTGGGCGCTGGCGACGCCGCGCTCCGCGAGCGCCTTCACCCGCAGGAATTCAGCGGTGTGGCGGGCGTCGGTCTCGCTGAAGCTGGCCGAACCTCGCATGACGCATCAGGCCTGGAAGGCGAGCACGTTCGAGACGCCCGCCGGCAACCCCTGCCCGCGCAATACGTCGATGAAGCGGCCAAGGGCCATCGGGCGGTGATACAGATAGCCCTGCATCGTCAGGCAGCCGTTCGCGCGCAGGTAGCGCGCCTGCGATTCCGTCTCGACGCCTTCCGCGATGAGGTTCAGGCCCAGGCCGCGCGCGATCGAGATGATCGCGAGGACCACCGGATAGTGCCCGTGCTCGTCGTGGATCTCCTTGACGAACGACTGGTCGATCTTGATCGTGTGGACCGGGAAGCGGTGCAGGTAGGCCAGCGACGAATAGCCGGTGCCGAAGTCGTCGATCGCCACCGACACGCCCAGTTGGCCGAGTTTGTTGAGCTGCTCGATCGCGTGCTGCGGGTTGCGGATGCAGATGTTCTCGGTGATTTCGACTTCGATCTGGCTCGGCGCGATCCCGTAGCGCAGCAGGGCCCCGCGCATCTTTTCGAAGAAGTCGCCCCGGTCGAGGTATTGCGGCGACAGGTTCAGCGACAGCCGCACCTGGCTGCCGCCAATGTTCTTCCACTGCAGCATGTCGCGGCACAGCGCGCCGATCATCCAGTCCGAGATCGGCAGCATCAGGCCGTTCTCTTCGGCGAACGGCAGGAACTCGCCCGGCGACACGATGCCCCGCGTCGGGTGGTTCCAGCGCATCAGCGCCTCGGCGCCGACGATGCGGCCGCTGATGGCGTCGATCTGCGGCTGGTAGTACATCTCCAGTTCGTTGTGCTCGAGCGCGCGGCGCAGGCTCTGTTCCAGCGCGATCTTCTGGTGCGACACGTCCTGCATCGCCGGGTCGTAGAACGCGTGTCCGTTCTTGCCCTGTCCCTTGATCTGGTACATGGCGATGTCGGCATGGCGCAGCAGCTCGTCGATCGACTCGCCATGGCCGGGGTAGATCGCAATGCCGATCGAGGCCGAAATGTGGACCTGGTGTCCGTCCAGGTCGAAGGGCAGCTGCAGGCACTCGAGGAACTTGTCGGCGATGAGGCGGGCGTCGTCGCGGTCGCGCAGCTCGGGCAGCACGATGGTGAACTCGTCGCCGCCCTGGCGCGCCAGGGTGTCGCCGCGGCGC